>JANQGU010000396.1 GCA_028282935.1 Kiloniellales bacterium | reverse complement strand
TTGCGAATCGGGGTCCTTGAACTGCTTCGCCAGGGCCAGGGACTGGCGCTGATAGGAGGAACCTATGCCCTGGCCGTAGACCTGCGCGGGACGTTCGGTCAGCGGCTCGTAGAGCAGACGGCCGACGACCTGGCCGTCCTCCAGCAGGAAGGGCACCTCGTGGGAGCGCACCTCCAGCACGGCCCGGGTGCCCAGGATCTCGCCCTCGCCGTAGCCGAAGCCGGGGTCGAAGAAGCCGGCGTAGTGGGCGCGGTACTCGCCGACCGAGGTGTCGTAGGCGACCATCTCGGCGGCGTAGTCCGGCGGCACGCGGATCCGCTCCTTGGAGGCCAGGATGTAGAAGTCGTCCGGGTTCAGGATCAGGCCGCCGGCCCGCGCCGGGATCGGGTCCCAGAAGTCGAGGACCTCGTAGTAGCGGCGCTTGGCCAGGTCGATGATCGGCGCGTGGCGCTTGGCGCGGTAGCCGACGACCTCGCCCAGGCCGAGGTCCAGCGACATCCAGAGCCCGCCGGAGATCAGGGGATCCTCGGGCCGGTCGTCCTCTGCGTAGACCAGCTTGTGCTGCTCGTGCACCTGGGCCAGCAGGGCGTCGCCGGGCGCCGGGCCGCCGCTGATCAGCCGCAGCTGGTTCAGGCGGTCGCCGGCCCGCAGCAGGACGCTGAAGGTGCGCGGCGAGATCTCGACGTAGAGCGGCCCCCGGTAGCCGGCCGGGATGTCCTCGAAGGCCCGGCCCCGGTCGGTGATCAGGCGGGCGAAGACGTCGAGACGCCCGGTGCTGCTCTTGGGGTTGGCGCGCGCCGAGAGATCCGGCGGCAAGGCCAGGGACTCCTGCAGGGGCACGATGTAGACGCAGCCCCGCTCCAGCACCGCCGGCGAGGTCAGGTCGAGGCAGTGCATCTCCAGCGCCGCCACCCGCTCCATGACGCTGGCCTGCGGGCCCGGCAGGAAGCTCGCCTGGACCCGGTAGGCCTCGGCCCCGATCCGCAGGTCGAGGCTGGCCGGCTGCACCTGATCCGCCGCGATGGGCGTCGACGCGGCGATCTGCCCGGCGTCGACCGCCGCCTCGATCCCCTGCGCCGGCAGGATCCCACGGATCTCCGCCTCGGCTTCACCCTGTGGAAGGCTGGCGCCGGTCATGGGCTCGCACACTCCTTGCCTTCCGCCCTGTTGCGGGCCGCGCCCTGACCGCAAACCCTTCGCCTGTCATGCCCGGACTTGATCCCAGGGTCTTTGCCTAAGGCAAAGCCCGCGGCATCCATAGCGCTGCCAGGCGCCCGTCGTCTGCCATGGATCACCGGATCAAGTCCGGTGATGACAGCGAAAGGATGGCGAGAGCCGGGCGAGAGTCGCAAGGCAGACTTGATCCGGACTTTCATGGCCTCTGCCATACCCTACCCGGTGCCACCCACTCTGCTGTCATGCCCGGACTTGATCCGGGCATCCATGGTCGCCGCAAGACGAGGAACCGGCCACGTGGATTGCCGGATCAAGTCCGGCAATGACAGAGGAGAGAATGGCAAGCGTCGAGGGCCCACTAGGTCGAGCGCCCACTAGAACGGGATGTCGTCGTCGAGGTCGCCGGCGCCGCCGCCCGAGGACGACCCGCCGCCGCCGAAGTCTCGGCCGCCACCGCCGAAGTCCTGGCCGCCACCGCCGCCGAAGTCACCGCCCCCGCCGCCGCCGCGGCCGTCCAGCATGGTCAGCTCGCCGCGGAAACGCTGCAGCACGACCTCGGTGGTATAGCGGTCCTGGCCGTCGCGGTCGGTCCACTTGCGGGTCTGCAGCTGACCCTCGACGTAGATCTTGGAGCCCTTGCTCAGGTACTTCTCGACCACGTCGACCAGACGGTCGTTGAAGATTACCACCCGGTGCCACTCGGTGCGCTCGCGCCGCTCGCCGCTGTTGCGGTCGCGCCAGCTCTCGCTGGTGGCCAGCGACAGGTTGGCAATCTTGGTGCCGTCGTTGGTCGAGCGGATCTCCGGATCCCGCCCCAGATTGCCGACCAGAATGACCTTGTTGACGCTCCCCGCCATGTTCGGCGCTCCTTTCCCGATTCTTTCGCGGACTCTAGCGACCGCATCCGGATCGCGCAAAGACCAACGATCCACAGGCTCCGCCGCTGCGTAGCTCGTTGTGACGCGGGCTAAAATGCCCGAGTCGCGCACGAGAACATACACAGAACATCATATCGTAAGCCCGGCCCTTGCCAAGCCCCTGGAAAGTCGCCAGCTATGTCAGGAGCTTGGCGCCTGAGCGCCCAGAGCACTCGATTTTGCCGGGGCGATCGACCATAGTAGGCCGCAACCGGGAACCCCACAGAGCCCCACCGGGGCGACCTCATAAGGTGACGAGATCCGTGATCGACGCAACCGGGCTCCACGGAGCCAGAATCTCTGTCCGCGGCGCGCGCGAGCATAACCTCAAGAACGTCGACCTCGACCTGCCGCGCGACAAGCTGGTGGTGATCACGGGGCTCTCCGGCTCGGGCAAGTCCTCCCTCGCCTTCGACACCATCTACGCCGAGGGCCAGCGGCGCTACGTCGAGTCGCTCTCGGCCTACGCCCGGCAGTTCCTCGAGCTGATGCAGAAGCCCGACGTCGACTCCATCGAGGGCCTCTCGCCGGCGATCTCGATCGAGCAGAAGACGACCTCGCGCAACCCGCGCTCGACGGTCGGCACCGTGACCGAGATCTACGACTACATGCGCCTGCTCTTCGCCCGGGTCGGCGTGCCCTACTCCCCGGCCACCGGCCTGCCGATCGAGAGCCAGACCGTCAGCCAGATGGTCGATCGGGTGATGGAGATGCCGGAAGGCACGCGGCTCTACCTGCTGGCACCCATCGTGCGCGGCCGCAAGGGCGAGTACCGCAAGGAGCTGGCCGAGCTGCAGAAGCGCGGCTTCCAGCGGGTCAAGATCGACGGCCAGATCCACGAG
>JANQGU010000389.1 GCA_028282935.1 Kiloniellales bacterium | reverse complement strand
CGTGTCGGCCTTGCCGAGGGCGCGGATGTTGAATGACGAGAGAACGACCGATGCCTCGCGCCGTTCCGGGAGACCGTAGGCCTCGCTGGCGTCGTCGTGGCGCGCCAGCTCCGCCCTGACCGCCGCCCATTCCTGCTCGGAAAACCTGGCCATGACTTCGGCCCTTGAAGATAACCGCCGCGCACTCTTTCCAAGTTAGCCGCAATTACAACGAATGTGTATGGCCTTGGACGCCAGCTTCGAGAGCATTCTGAGATTCGATTCCGCGACGCCCCGTCCGGTACGCAACGGACCATTCTGCCCTTCGCGTCTCGGAGCCGGAGCGTGACGGCAGGGAGCCGCGGCGTCCGCGCGACGCGGGCAAGCGCTCCGCTCAGTGGCGCAGCTCCACCTCGACGCGCTCGCCGGCGAAGCGGGTGCGGCTGAACTGGATGGGCCTGTCGTCGGCGTCGACGTTGATGCTTTGCGCGACCAGGACCGGCCGGCTGGGCGCCTGGCGCAGCAGGTCCGCGTCCTGGCGGCTCGGCAGGCGCGCGACGAGGCCGGTCCAGGCCCGCCGGTAGTCCTCGACGCCGTGATGCGCCAGCGCGGCCGAGATCGAGCCGGTCCGGGAGAACACCTCGATCAGCGCCGGAAAGCGGCGGGCGGGAAACCAGTTGCTCGCGATGCCGATCGGCACGCCGTCGGAGAGGTTGAGCGTCTCCAGGCGCAGGATCCGCACGCCCTTGCGCAGCTTGAGGCGCCGGGCGACCTCCGCCGGCGCCGCTATTTCCTCGGCCGCGACGAGCCGGCCCGAGGGCTCGTGGTCCTGGGCCGCGATGATCTCGCTGAAGCGGGTGCGCCGGCCGATCGGATATTCGATCACCTGGTCCCGGACGAAGGTGCCGCGGCCCTGCTCGATTGAGAGCAACCCTTCCTCGGCAAGCGCGAGGAGCGCCCGGCGGACCGTGTGCCGGTTGACGCCGAAGCGCCGCGACAGGTGGCTCTCGGTCGGGATCTGCTGGCCCGGCTGCAGCGTGCCGTCGGTCAGCTCCCGGCGGAGCCGGGTCTCGATCTGGCGCCAGGCGGCGATCCCGCTGCCACGCTCTATTTCCGAAACTGTCATATGCCTGTCATCGAGCAGGGTTACGGTCCGAAAAGTTTAGACATCTAGACGAATCTTGGAAAGGTCGAATTCGATGACCGTCGCCAGCGAGGAGCGGAAATGGGCCATGGGCGTGCTGGCCTGCGCCGAGCCCGAGGCGCTTTCGGCCCTCTGGGAGGACTGGCCCGGCAAGCCCGCCTTCACCTGGCTGCGGAAACCGGAAAGCGGCCTGGTCATGGTGCGCGGCCGCATGGGCGGCGAGGGCGCGGCCTTCAATCTTGGCGAGATGACGGTGACGCGCTGCGCCCTGCAGCTCGACGACGGCACCTTGGGCCAGGCCTGCGTGCAGGGCCGCTCGGCGGCGAAGGCCGAGGTCTCGGCGCTGGTCGACGCCTTGCACCAGAGGTCCGGGGACCGGGAGGCGGTGCGGCGGGAGATCCTGCTGCCGCTGGAGGAGGCCCGCGCGGCGGCGCGCCAGGCCCTGGCGGCCGAGACCGCGGCGACCCGCGTCGAGTTCTTCACCATGGTGCGGGGGGACAGCGAATGAGCCTCGCGCCCGGCTTCGAAGACCCGGTGCTGGAGGGGCAGGGCGCCTTCCGCGGCGTCCTCAACGCGATGGCACGGCCGGGCAGCGTCCAGGCCCTGGCTGGCCTGCCGCAGGCGCCGGCGCCGCTTTCGCCGGTCGCCGCCGCGATTGCCTTGACCCTGGTGGATCACGATACGCCGCTATGGCTCGATCCGGCTCTCGCAGCGTCCCAACCGCTGCGTGCTTGGCTCGCCTTCCACTGCGGCGCGCCTGTCGTCGACAGCCCCGCGGCTTCCGCCTTTGCCCTGATCGCCGAGCCGCTGGCGATGCCGCCGCTCGGAAGCTTCGCGCTCGGCAGCGAAACCTATCCCGACCGTTCGACGACCCTGATCGTGCAAGTGCAGGGCTTTCACGACGAGGGGCCGCTGCTTTCCGGGCCGGGCCTGGCGGCGCCGCGCCGTTTCGGCGCCCTGCCGCTGCCATCGGACTTCTGGGTTCAGCTTCGCGGGAACCGGGCGCTCTTTCCGCGCGGCGTCGACGTCCTCCTCGCCGCTCCGGACTCGCTTGCCGCCCTGCCGCGCTCTCTGCAGGTGGAGGCCGACTGAGATGTACGTATCGGTCAAAGGCGGGGAGCGCGCGATCCGCAACGCGCACAGGCTGCTCGACAAGGCGCGCCGCGGCGATCCGGGACTCCCCGCGATCTCCGCCGCGCAGATCGACCAGCAGCTCGCCCTGGCGGTCGACCGGGTCATGACCGAGGGCTCGCTCTTCGACCGGGAACTGGCGGCGCTTGCCATCCGGCAGGCGCGCGGCGATCTGATCGAGGCGATCTTCCTGGTCCGCGCCTATCGGACGACCCTGCCGCGCTTCGGCGCCTCGGTTCCGGTCGACACCGCCGCGATGACGCTGCGCCGGCGCATCTCGGCGACCTTCAAGGACCTGCCCGGCGGCCAGCTTCTGGGGCCGACCTTCGACTATACCCAGCGCCTGCTCGATCTCGATCCTGAGGCCCCGACAGCGGAGGGCGCGCCGCAGACGGCGACGGCCGAGGAGGCCGCCGTGCCGCGGGTGACCGACATTCTCGGCCGCGATGGCCTGATCGAGGCGGAGGACGGCAGCGAGGCGCCGGTCGCGGATCTGACGCGCGACCCCCTGGCCTTCCCCGCCGGCCGGGACCTCCGCCTGCAGAGCCTGGCGCGGGGCGACGAGGGCTTCCTGCTGGCCCTGGGCTATTCGACCCAGCGCGGCTACGCCCGCACCCATCCCTTCGCGGGCGAGATCCGCATCGGCTTCGTCCAGGTCGAGCTCTATCTGGAGGAGCTGGGCTTCGCCGTCGTGATCGGCGAGATCGAGGTCACCGAGGTCCAGACCGTCAACCAGTTCAAGGGCTCGGCGAGCGCGCCGCCGCAGTTCACCCGCGGCTACGGCCTGACCTTCGGCTATTGCGAGCGCAAGGCCATGTCCATGGCGCTGGTCGACCGCGCGCTGCGCTGGCGCGAGCTGGGCGAGGACGACAAGGGCGCGCCGGCCCAGGACGAGGAGTTCGTCCTCTCCCATGCCGACAACGTGCAGGCCACGGGCTTCGTCGAGCATCTGAAGCTGCCGCACTACGTCGACTTCCAGTCGGAGCTGGAGCTGGTCCGCAAGCTGCGCCGCGAGCAGGAAGAGCGCCGCGCGAGCCTGGAGGCCGCGGAATGACGACGCCCGATCCCGCCTACAACTTCGCCTACCTGGACGAGCAGACCAAGCGGATGATCCGCCGCGCCATCCTCAAGGCCGTGGCGATCCCCGGCTATCAGGTGCCCTTCGCCAGCCGCGAGATGCCCATGCCCTACGGCTGGGGCACCGGCGGCGTGCAGGTGACGGCCGCGCTGCTCGGCCCCGAGGATGTCCTGAAGGTCATCGACCAGGGCGCCGACGACACCACCAACGCCGTCTCCATCCGCGCCTTCTTCAAGCGCACCGCCGGCGTCGCCACCACCGAGCGCACGGAAGAGGCGACGATCATCCAGACCCGCCATCGGATCCCGGAAACGCCGCTGACGGCGAAGCAGATCCTGGTCTACCAGGTGCCGATCCCCGAGCCGTTGCGCTTCCTGGAGCCGCGTGAGACCGAGACCCGGACGATGCACGCGCTGCAGGACTACGGCCTGATGCACGTGAAGCTCTACGAGGACATCGCGACCCACGGCCACATCGCCACGACCTACGCCTATCCGGTCAAGGTCGCCGGGCGCTACGTCACCGATCCCTCGCCGACGCCCAAGTTCGACAATCCCAAGATGAACCGCAATGCCGCGCTGCAGCTCTTCGGCGCCGGCCGCGAGCAGCGCATCTACGCGATCCCGCCCCACACCGAGGTCGTCAGCCTCGACTTCGAGGACCATCCCTTCTCGGTCCAGACGTGGGACCGTCCCTGCGAGCTCTGCGGCGCGACGGACAGCTTCCTCGACGAGGTGGTCATGGACGACCAGGGCCGGCGGATGTTCGTCTGCTCGGACAGCGACCACTGCGCGCGCCGCCGCAGCGCGCGGCCGGAGGCCGCGGCATGACGGGCGAAACCCAAGTATTGCCGCTGCTCGAGGCCAGCGGGGTGACCGTGCTCTACGGCCGCCAGGTCGGCTGCAGCGAGGTCAGCCTCGACCTCTGGCCCGGCGAGGTGCTCGCCGTCGTGGGCGAGTCCGGCTCCGGCAAGACCACGCTGCTGCGCTGCCTGGCGGGGATGCTGCCGCCGGCCCAGGGCCGGGTCGACTATCGCCTGCGGGACGGCGGGGTCGAGGAGGTCTACGCCATGACCGAGGCCCGGCGCCGGGCCCTGCAGCGCAGCGACTGGGGCTTCGTCTACCAGACGCCGGCCGACGGCCTGCGCATGACCGTCTCGGCTGGTGCCAACGTCGGCGAGCGGCTCATGGCCCTGGGGTCTCGCCACTACGGCGAGATCCGGCGGGAAGCGCTGGCCTGGCTCGAGCGCCTGGAGATCGACGGCGCGCGGATCGACGAACGGCCCCAGGCCTTCTCGGGCGGCATGCGCCAGCGCCTGCAGATCGCGCGCAACCTGGTGACGGCGCCGCGGCTGGTCTTCATGGACGAGCCGACCGGCGGCCTCGACGTCTCGGTCCAGGCCCGGATCCTCGACACCCTGCGCGGCCTGGTTCGCGACATGGGCCTCTCGGTGGTGCTGGTGACCCACGACCTCGGCGTCGCCCGGCTGCTCGCCGACCGCATGCTGGTGATGAAGGACGGCCGGGTCGTGGAGGAGGGGCTGACCGACCAGATCCTCGAGGACCCGCAGCACGCCTACGCCCAGCTCCTCGTCTCCTCGATCCTGCAGGCCTGAGCCATGTCCCCTGTCTTGCAGCTCCGCGACGTCGAAAAGAGCTTCCGGCTCCACCTGCAGGGCGGGACCCGGCTCTCGGTGATCCGCGGCGCCGCCTTCGAGGTCGCGGCCGGGGAATGCGCCGTCCTCCACGGCCCCTCGGGCAGCGGCAAGAGCTCGCTGCTCAAGATGATCTACGGCACCTATCCCTGCGACGGCGGCCAGATCCGGATCGCGGCCGGCGGCGCGGCGGTGGACGTCGCCACCGCGGAGCTCTCCGCTCTGCGCCGCCTGCGGCGCGACACGCTCGGCTACGTCAGCCAGTTCCTGCGGGTGATCCCGCGGGTCGCCGCCCTCGACGTGGTGGCCGAGCCCGTGATCAGCCGCGGCGGCGCGCCCGAGACGGCCAGGGCGCGGGCGGCGGCGCTGCTCGCGCGGCTCAACCTGCCGGAGCGCCTCTGGGCCTTGCCGCCGGCGACCTTCTCCGGCGGCGAGCAGCAGCGGGTCAACATCGCCCGGGGCTTCGCCCATCCCTATCCGCTGCTGCTGCTGGACGAGCCGACGGCGTCCCTGGACGCGGCGAACCGCCGGGCGGTCGTCGGCCTGATCGAGGAGGCCAGGGCCGGGGGCGCGGCGATCCTCGGGATCTTTCACGACAAGGACGTCCGCGACCGGCTGGCCGACCGGATCATCGACGTCGGCGGCTTCGCCGCGGCCGCCTGAAGGCGCGACGAGATGTCACGCGGGCGTAACGGAGGCGACATGCGGCGATGGCAGAAGGACGCCAACGTAGGCCGTTCCATCGGGTGGGGGAGACTTTGATGACGGCGATCAAGATCGACCGACTGAGCAAGACCTTCGGCAAACGCAAGGCGCTGAACGCTGTCAGCCTGCGCGTGGAGCCGGGCGAGCGGGTGGCCCTGATCGGCGCCTCCGGATCGGGCAAGTCGACCCTGATCCGGCACGTCTCGGGGCTGATCAGGTCCGATGCGGAGACCTGCTGCAAGGTCACGGTCAACGGCCGGCCGGTGCAGGAGGGCGGCTCCCTGGCCAAGGACGCCAAGGAGAGCCGGCGGGACATCGGCCTGATCTTCCAGCAGTTCAACCTGGTCGGCCGGCTTTCCGTCCTGACCAACGTGCTGACCGGCCTGCTCGGCCGGGTGCCGCCGCTGCGCGGCAACCTGATGCTCTTCTCCCGCGAGGAGAAGCTGCTGGCGATGCGGGCCCTGGCACGGGTCGGCATCGCCGATACGGCGCTGCAGCGCGCCTCGACCCTCTCGGGCGGCCAGCAGCAGCGCGCCGCCATCGCCCGCGCCATGGTCCAGGAGGCCAAGATCCTGCTGGCGGACGAGCCCATCGCCTCGCTCGATCCCGCCTCGGCCAAGCGGGTCATGGAGAACCTCTCGGCGCTGAACGAGACCGACGGCGTGACCCTGATGGTCTCGCTGCATCAGGTCGAATACGCGCGCCGCTACTTTCCCCGGACGATCGCCCTCAGGGATGGAGAGATCGCCTACGACGGTCCCAGCGAGTCGCTGTCGCGCGGCGCGCTTCAGGACCTCTACGGCGACGCCAGCGAAGAGCTGATCCTGCCCGAGGCGACCCAAGTGCCGCGGCCGCAGACGCCGGCCGCAGCCCGGCTCGACACCGCGGTGGCCTGAGCCGCAAGACCGCGTCGCAACAAACCTATCAGAGTGGAGCCCAAGACCATGAACACCGTCATCAAGGGCCTTGCGGTCGCCGGCCTCTCGGCCTGCATCAGCACCGCCGCGGCCGCCGAGACGCTGAACTTCGGCATCATCTCGACCGAGTCCAGCCAGAACCTGAAGACCGTCTGGCAGCCCTTCCTGGAGGCCATGGAGGCCGAGACCGGGGTCGAGGTGAAGCCCTTCTTCGCCTCGGACTACGCCGGCGTCATCGAAGGCATGCGCTTCGGCAAGGTCGACGTCGCCTGGTTCGGCAACAAGTCGGCGATGGAGGCGGTCGACCGCGCCAAGGGCGAGGTCTTCGCCCAGACCGTCGACAGCGACGGCAACCCCGGCTACTGGTCGCTGCTGATCACCCACGTCGACAGCCAGCTGGCCAAGGTCGACGACGTGCTGGCCTGCGACAAGTCGCTCAACTTCGGCCTCGGCGACCCCAACTCGACCTCCGGCTTCCTGGTTCCGACCACCTTCGTCTTCGCCGAGCGCGGCATCGATCCGAAGGACTGCTACAAGCGGGTCACCAACTCGAACCACGAGACCAACGCCCTGGCTGTCGCCAACAAGCAGGTCGACTTCGCCACCAACAACACCGAGAACCTGCGCCGTCTGGAGAAGACCCATCCGGAGCAGCGGGCCAAGATCAAGGTCATCTGGCAGTCGCCGCTGATCCCCTCCGACCCGCTGGTCTGGCGCAAGGACCTGGACGGCGCGGTCAAGCAGAAGGTCTACACCTTCATCATGACCTACGGCCGGCTCGGCACGCCCGAGCAGGTCAAGGCCGCGCGCGACGTCCTGGCCGGCCTGCAGTGGGCGCCCTTCAAGCCCTCCTCGGACGCCCAGCTCTATCCGATCCGGGTGCTGGCCATCTCCAAGGAGATGAACAAGACCCTGGCGAGCGACCTGTCCGAGGCCGACAAGAAGGCCAAGATGACCGAGCTCGAGGCCGAGAAGGCCAAGTACGACAAGCTGATGGCCAGCGTGCCGCAGTCCTGAGCCGCAGGGGCGCCCCGGGCCCTGTCCAGGTCCCGGGGCGCCCGCCCGAGCTCGTCGGCGCCCTTCGCCGGGCGCGTGCAACAAGGTTCGAAAGATGGCCGTGGCATCACCCGAGGCGCCCGAGGCGGTGGAGCTTCCGACCCGCGACTGGCGGCACGCCGCCTACCGCTGGCTGATCGGCTCGGCAGTCGCCTTCGCCCTGCTTGCGAGCTGGGCGCCGGCGGAGATGTACCGCTTCGTCAATCTCTTCACCGATGCCGGGAACATGGCGGAATACGCCTCCGGCTTCCTGCGCCCCAACTTCCTGGACTGGGAGTACTACGTCGAGGAGATGATCCTCACCGTCCAGATCGCGATCTGGGGCACGGGCCTGGCGGTCGTCGCCTCGGTGCCCTTCGGCATCCTGTCGTCCTCCAACATGGCGCCGGTCTGGGTCGTGCAGCCGGTGCGCCGCCTGATGGACGCCTTCCGGGCGATCAACGAGCTGGTCTTCGCCGTGCTCTTCGTGGTCGCGGTCGGGCTCGGGCCCTTCGCGGGCGTCATGGCGCTGTTCCTGCACACCACCGGTACGCTGGCGAAGCTCTACTCGGAGTCGGTCGAAGCCATCGATCCCCGCCCGGTGGAAGGCATCCGGGCGACCGGCGCCACGCGCACGCACGAAATCGTCTACGGAGTCATTCCGCAGGTCATGCCGCTCTGGATCTCGGTCTCGCTCTACCGCTTCGAGGCCAACGTCCGCTCGGCGACGGTGCTGGGCCTGGTCGGCGCCGGCGGCATCGGCCAGGTGCTCTTCGAATCGATCCGCGGGTTCATGTACGCTGAGAGCGCGGCGATCCTGATCATCATCATCGTGACCGTCAGCATCGTCGATCTGCTGTCGCAGCAGCTCCGCAAGCTGGCGATATGAGCGCGGGGCGGAAGATCGGCCATGGCTGAGCAGGTCTTCGCAAACTGCAGGGTCGTCACGGCGCGCGACGTCCTGCCGGGCGGCGTGGTCGTCCGCGACGGCGTCATCGCCGAGATCGGCGACACGACCCGGGCGCCGGCCGCGCTCGACTGCGAGGGCGACTACCTCATCCCGGGCCTGATCGAGCTGCACACCGATCACCTGGAATCGCACTTCAAGCCGCGCCCCAAGGTGTTCTGGCCGGTCGAGGCCGCGGTCGTGGCCCACGACGCCCAGATCGCGGCCTCGGGCATCACCACGGTCTTCGACGCCCTGCGCGTCGGCACCAGCAAGGACGACGACGTCTCGATCGGCAGCAACATGCGGCGCCTGGCCGAGGCCATCGGCCGGGCCAAAACGGCCGGCGTGCTGCGCGCCGATCACCTGCTGCACCTGCGCTGCGAGCTGGCCTGCGACGACACCGTGCCGGAGACGGCGGCCTTCCTGGACGATCCCAACCTGCGGCTCATCTCGCTGATGGACCACACCCCGGGCCAGCGGCAGTTCACCCGCCTGGACAAGTTCAAGGAGTACTACGGCGGCAAGACCGGCATGTCGGAGCCGGAGCTGGAGGCCTACATCGGCGAGCGCCTGGCCGCCCACGACAGGCTGGCGGCCCCGAACCGGCGCCGGGTGGTCGAGCTCGCCCGCAGCCGCGGCATTCCCCTGGCCAGCCACGACGACGCCACTTCCGCGCACGTCGAGGAGGCGGCGGAGGACGGCGTCACCATTGCCGAATTCCCGACCACCGCCGACGCCGCGGCGCTCTCCCGCCGGCGCGGCCTCTACGTTCTGATGGGGGCGCCCAACGTCGTGCGCGGCGGCTCCCATTCGGGCAACGTCTCGGCCCAGGCGCTGGCCGAGTCGGGCCTGCTCGACATTCTCTCCTCCGACTACGTGCCCTTCAGCCTTCTGCAGTCCGTCTTCGCGCTGAGCGAGCGCCTGCCGGGCATCGACCTGCCGGCGGCGGTCCGCCTGGTCACGCGGAACCCGGCGGTCGCGAGCGGCCTGGAGGATCGCGGCGAGATCGCCCGGGGCAAGCGCGCCGACCTGGTGCAGGTCCGGGTGGTCGAGGGGCTGCCCATGGTCCGCTCGGTCTGGCGCGAGGGCCGGCGCGTCGCCTGACCGGCGTTCGACAGGCTCCGCGCCTTCACTCATAATGGTGCGGGACTGACCTTGACCGGAAGGGAGCGGGGCCATGAGCGGGCGGTTTCGGGTGGCCTGCGTGCAGAACTGCGCGGGGACCGAGACGGCGGCCAATCTCGAGGATTGCGCCGAGCTGGTGCGCGGGGCCGCGGCCGAGGGCGCGCGGCTGATCTGCCTGCCGGAGTATTTCACCGGGCTGGACCTGCAGGGCGAGCTGCTGCTGCCCGAGGCCTTCGGCGAGGAGGCCCATCCCGCCCTGCCGCTCTTCACCGAGCTGGCGCGGGAGCTGGAGGCCTGGCTGCTGCTCGGCTCGCTGGCGATCGAGGCGGCGCCGCAGCGGGTCTTCAACCGGAGCTACCTGCTCGACCCCCGGGGCAGGGTGGCGGCGCGCTATGACAAGGTGCATCTCTTCGACGTCGACTTGGCGGAGGGCGAGAGCTATCGGGAGTCGGCGACCATCGCGCCGGGCGATGCGGCGGTGGTCGCGGAGCTGCCCTGGGGGAAGCTCGGCCTCTCGGTCTGCTACGATCTGCGCTTCGCCCAGCTCTACCGTGCGCTGGCCCAGGCCGGGGCCGCCTTCCTGACGGTGCCGGCCGCCTTCACCAAGACCACGGGCGAGGCCCATTGGCACGTGCTGCTGCGGGCCCGGGCGATCGAGACCGGCTGCTATGTCTTCGCCCCCTGCCAGTACGGCCTCCATGCCGGCGACCGGGCCACCTTCGGGCATTCGCTGATCGTCGATCCCTGGGGTCGGGTGATCGCCGACGGCGGGGAGGAACGCGGCTTCGTCGTCGCCGAGGTCGATCCCGCCGAGGTCGCCAAGGCGCGACAGATGATCCCCGCCCTGCGGCACGATCGGCCCTTCCGCCTGCCGGAGGCCGAGCCGCCGCTGCGGACCCTGGCCGGCGCCTAGCGGGCGGGCCGGGTTGCTCGGGACAGCGGGAGTCGGCGATGTCGGATGAGACCGAGGCCGAGGTGCTGCGCCTGGAGCCGGCGCAGGCGGTGCTCCGCAACCACTTCCTGGGCTGGCAGTGCCGGATCCGCCAGCTTGCGGTGCGCCAGGCCGGCGGGCGGCCGACCTCGGCCATGACGCCGCGGGTCCTGCTGGCGGGAGCGGGCGAGGATCCGGCGCGGGACCTTGGCCGGATCGTGGTGCTGACGGTCAAGGCGGCGCCCGAGGAGACCACCGCCCAGTTCCGGCACATGGTGCGCAAGACCCACGATCCCGCCGAGCGCTACGAGGCCGCCCTCAAGGTCCTGGCGGCGGCCTACTACCAGCGGCCGCAGGAGTTCTCCGAGGAGCTGACCGCGCTCTTCGGCCCGCGGTCGGAGACCGCGGACGCCCTCTGCGCGAGCGGGCGCTGCCGCCTGCTCTTCGAGCAGTACCAACAGAGCTACGACCTGCCCTGCGCGGTACGCGCACTCGAGGAGGCCGACCCGGCCTTCCAGGCCACCTATTGGCACAACGCCCTTTTCAACCCGGCGCTGCCGGCCGGCGCCCGGGTGCTGGGCCTGCGTCCCGACTGGGCCCGGGCCGAGGCCGACCCGCCGGCGGTCTCAGCCTGAGAGCAGCGTTCAGGCGTGGACCCGCGCCTCGATCTTTCATCGATGCCGACCTCGCCCTTCGACAGGCTCAGGACGAGGTGAGAGATCTCCCTCATGCTGAGCCTGTCGAAGCATGAGGCAGC
Source organism: Kiloniellales bacterium (assembly GCA_028282935.1). Lineage (GTDB taxonomy): Bacteria > Pseudomonadota > Alphaproteobacteria > Kiloniellales > JAKSBE01 > JAKSBE01. The sequence continues at coordinate 540 of JANQGU010000389.1, read as the reverse complement.
CGACGCGGCGTTCGGGCGCGGAGCTGCGCCTTCGCCGGATCGTGGAAGGGAAAGCTGACGACCCGGACGGGTAGGCGCTTCTGGTGGCCGACCGGCTTGCCGACCTCGACCTGCCTGCGGCCGATGCGCGCGCCGTTGCCCTGTGCCGTCGTCTCCGTCGCCGTTCAGAACTTGCGATAGGCCTTGTGGAGCTGGACCATCGGGTGGTTCTCGGACATCTGGAACTTGACCAGCAGCTCCCGCGCGATCATGTCGCGGTCCTGCTGGTTGTCCGGCAGCGCGATGTCCTCGGGCACGGTCACCCAGCCGTTGATGTTGCGGTCGAAGACCGCCGGGCGGCCTTCCTCGTAGCCCATGTGGACGTCCTCCAGCCAGTTGAGGTCGTCCCAGCCCATGATCTCCATGTATTTCTTCAGGAAGGGGGTCAGGCGCTCGTAGTCCGGCACCAGGTTGACGTCGTAGCGGTAGCCGATGTGCTGGCCGATCTCCTTCTCACGCTCGCTGTCCAGGCCCTCGCCTTCCAGGAACTGATCGACGTCC
>JANQGU010000375.1 GCA_028282935.1 Kiloniellales bacterium | reverse complement strand
GTCCCGTCGGTTCATCACTGATCCCCAAAAATCAGTCTTGAATCACGTTTCGACCAACGCGGGAACCCCTAAAGCGTTAAATCCTCACCACGACCTAGCTGGTATCCGCAGCTGACCGAAGGGCTCCTTAACCGGCGTCATGTCTTCACGACCGTGAAGGAACTCTGCGAGGATCCCGAACGCCACTTCGAGGCGCTGGCGTGTGGCGATGCGGTCTTCGTGCGTCCGGACAGCGCGCTGAAACCCTTCTCGGGGCGGATCCTGCGGCGTGCGGAGGTCTCACCGAAGGCGCTCGATCATGGCTTCTACTACGACGATCTGGACCTCCCAATCGTCGTGGCTTCGCCGCAGGCCGTGGCGGAGGAATGGCGCCTCATCGTCGTCGACGGCGTTGCGATCACCGGATCTACCTACGACGCCGAGGACCGCAGTGGACGGCACTCCGAGGTCCCGGCGGAGGTCCGACTCTACGCGGAGGCAGCTGCGAAACGGATCGAGGTCAGCGACCGCATCTATGTCATGGACCTCTGCCGTACGGACGACGGACTTAGCGTGCTGGAGCTGAACCCCTTCAGCGGAGCCGACCTCTATCTCTGTAATCGCCAGTTGATCGTGGCCGCCGTACGCGAGATTCTGAATCAGATCGGCGAAGCGTGAGGGACAATTCGCCCTGCGCCATTGCGGTTGCCCGCACCCGTACCATCTTCATCCTGCCGACCAGAGCCATGACCTGGAGTGGACGGCAGGGATCGGATAGAACCCCGGAATGGCACGCCGAATCGGAAAGTGGTTGCTTTGGGGCCTGCTCGGCCTGACCGGCCTCGTGGTGATCGCGGGCCTCGGCGGCACCTTGTGGCTGCGCGGGTCCCTGCCGCAGACCAGCGGCGAGATCCGCCTGGAGGGGCTGGCGGCGCCGGTCGAGGTGCTGCGCGACGGCGAGGGCCTGGTCACCCTGCGCGCGGAGCACGACCTCGACGCCTATCGGGCGCTCGGCTTCGTGCACGCCCAGGAGCGGCTCGGGCAGATGGACTTCCTGCGCCGCCTGGGCGCCGGCCGGCTCTCGGAGGTCGTCGGCGCCGGCGCCCTGGCCACGGACCGCTTCATGCGCACCCTCGGCCTCGGCCGCGAGGCCGAGGCGCAGTTCGGCCGGCTGAACGCCGAGACCCGCGCGGCGCTGGAAGCCTACAGCGCCGGGGTCAACGCCTTCCTGGAACAGCGCAGCGGCCCCCTGCCCGTCGAGTTCCAGCTTCTGCGCTACGAGCCGGAGCCCTGGCGGCCGGCGGACTCCCTGATCTGGGGCCGGATCATGGCCCTGCTGCTGTCCGGCAACTGGCGCAAGGAGGTGCTGCGGGCCAAGCTGCTGAAGCATCTCGACCCGGCCCAGGTCGCCTTTCTCTGGCCCGGCGATCCCGAGGGCGCGCCGACCACGATCACCGCGGCCTCGGCCGCCCGCCTGCCGGCGGCGCCGCAGCTGCGCGCCCTGCTCGACCAGGTCCCGCCCGAGTTGCGGCCGCAGTCGGCCTCCAACGCCTGGGCGATCGCCGGCAGCCTGACGGCCAGCGGCAAGCCGATCCTGGCCAACGACCCGCACCTGTCGCTGCAGGCGCCCGGCAAGTGGTTCCTGGTCCGGATCGAGACCCCGGCGCGGACCCTGGCCGGCGCCACCGCCCCCGGCGTGCCCTTCATCGTGATCGGCCACAACGACCACATCGCCTGGGGCTTCACCACCACCCACAGCGACACCCAGGACCTTTTCGTCGAGCGCCTGACCGAGGACGGCGGCTACGAGACCCCGAAGGGCCCGCGGGCCTTCGAGGTGATCCGAGAGGTCATCGCGGTGAAGGGCTCCGAGCCGGTCGAGCTGAAGGTCCGGGTCAGCCGCAACGGGCCGGTGATCTCGGACGCCTTCATGCAGGAGCGCAGCAAGCCCGACGCGGGCTACGTCCTGGCCCTGGCCTGGACCGCGCTCAGCGAGGACGACCGGACCCCCGATGCCATCCTGGCGCTGAACCGGGCCCGCGACTGGAGCGAGTTCAAGACCGCGCTCGAGGACTTCCACAGTCCGCAGCAGAACATCGTCTACGCCGACGTCGAGGGCAACATCGGCTTCCTGGCGCCGGGCCGGGTGCCCCTGCGCAAGGCCGGCAACGGCACGGCGCCGGTCGCCGGCTGGAACGGCGACTACGACTGGATCGGCCTGGTCCCCTACGCCGAGCTGCCGCGGATCCTGAACCCGCGCCAGGGCAGCATCGTGTCGGGCAACAACCGGGTGGTGCCCGACGACTACCCGCACTTCCTCACCGCCCACTGGCCGCCGCCACAGCGCGCGCGGCGGATCCTCGACCTCATTGACGCCAAGGCCCCGCTCGACCCGACCCTGGTCGGCGTCATGCAGATGGACAGCCACGCCGGCGACGCCGCCGAGTTGCTGCCGCGCCTGCTGGCCGCGACGCCGGAGAGCCCGCTGGCCCGGGAGGCCCTGGCCAAGCTGCGCACCTGGGACTTCGTCATGGCCCGCGAGCGGCCCGAGCCGCTGATCTATGCCGCCTGGACCATCGAGCTGACCCGCCTGCTGCTGGCCGACGAGCTGGGCGAGGACTTCCACGAGCTCGCCCGCCCGGAGCCGCGCCGCCTGAACGCGCTGCTGACCAGCGGCAGCACCTGGTGCGACGACGCCAACACCGCCGAGCGCGAGGAGAGCTGCGACGAGCGCATCACGGCCGCCCTGGAAAAAGCGGTCGCCGGCCTGGCCGAGGAGCTCGGCGGCGACCTGGAGGACTGGCGCTGGGGTGCGCTCCACCGGGCCGAGTTGGCCCATCCCGTGCTGAGCCGGATCCCGGTGATCGCCGATATCTTCAGCTTCGCCCAGGAGACCGACGGCGGCAACGAGACCATCAACCGCGGCGTCTACGCCATCGACGGCGGCAAACGCTTCTCGCACGTCGCCGGCGCCTCGCTGCGCATCGTCTTCGACCTTGCGGACCTCGACGCGACCCGCGCCATCACCGCCACCGGCCAGTCCGGCAATCCCCTGTCGCCGCACTACGGCAGCTTTGCCCAACGCTGGCGCGACGGCGCGCTTTTGCGCCTCAAGAGCGATAGCCAGGAGGACCTCGAGCGGCTTACCCTCGTTCCGATGTAGCGGCCGAGCGCCGCAGGGGGACGACCATGACCGTGGGTATCGAGGACATACGGGCCGCCGCCGACGCGATCGCAGGCGAGGTCGTGCGCACGCCGCTGATCGCCGCGCCGCGGCTGTCGCAGAGCCTGGGCTGCGAGATCTCGCTGAAGCTGGAGAACCTGCAGTTCACCGGCTCCTTCAAGGACCGCGGCGCGCTCAACAAGCTGAAGAGCCTCTCGACCGCCGAGGCCGAGCGCGGCGTGATCGCTATGTCGGCCGGCAACCACGCCCAGGGCGTCGCCTACCACGCCCAGCGCCTGGGAATCCCGGCGACCATCGTCATGCCCGTCTTCGCGCCCTTCACCAAGGTCGAGCGAACCCGCGGCTTCGGTGCCCGGGTGGTCCTGGAGGGCGACACCATCGACACCGCGGCCGAGGCGGCGCGGCGTATCCAGAAGGACGAGGGACTGGCCTTCATCCATCCCTACGACGACCCGATGATCGTCGCCGGCCAGGGCTCCATCGGGCTGGAGATGCTGGCGGAGCGGCCCGACCTGGAGGTCATCGTCGTGCCCATCGGCGGCGGCGGGATCATCTCCGGCGTCGCGCTGGCAGCCAAGGCCGTGAACCCGGAGATCCGCATCCTCGGGGTCGAGGCCGAGCTCTATCCCTCGATGTACCAGGCGCTGAACGACCTGGCGCCCAGCGCCGGCGGCACCACCCTGGCCGACGGCATCGCGGTCAAGACGCCGGGCGGCCTGCCGAAGGCCATCATCGCCGAATTGGTCGACGAGATCCTCCTGGTCGACGAGGCCGCCATCGAGGCCGCGGTCCAGATCCTGGTCGAGGAGCAGAAGCTGGTCGCCGAGGGCGCCGGCGCGGCGGGCGTCGCCGCGGTGATGAAGCACCCCGAGCGCTTTGCCGGGCGCAAGGTCGCCACCGTCATCTGCGGCGGCAACATCGACGTCCGCCTGCTGGCCTCGGTCCTGACCCGCGGCCTGATCCGCGACGGCCGCCTGGTCAAGCTGCGGGTCGAGATCATCGACCAGCCGGGCGTGCTGGCCAAGATCGCCGAGTGCATCGGCCAGACCGGCGGCAACATCATCGAGGTCCATCACCAGCGCATGTTCTCGGACGTGCCGGCCAAGCTGGCCGACCTCGACATCATGGTCGAGACCCGCAACCCGGAGCACGTCGAGCAGATCGTCGGCCTGCTCAAGGCCCAGGGCTTCCGGACGCGGATCGTCTCCAGCCGTTCCATCAACGCCGAATCCTGACCGGCGACCCGCTTCCTTCCGGGTTTCCGCGCCGATTGAGGATCTTCGCGCGGACGGCTACACTCTCTGGGTTACGCCAAGTGTGAGGCCGTGATGACGGGGGGAAAAGAAGACGGCCGCTTCGATGCGCTGCAGCAGCGGGCCGTCGACGCCTGGCAGGCCGACGACCTGGAGGCGGCGCGGCTCGGCTTCCTGCAGGCCTTGAGCCTGGCCCAGGAACTGGACGACACCGCCGGCCAGGCGCTGTGCTGGCATCGGCTGGGCGCGGTCGCGCTGCGCAAGGGCGACTTCGGCGCCGCGGTCGAGCCCTTCGAGACCGCCCTCGCCCTCTACCGCCAGCTCCAGGACGCCCCGGGCTTCAGCGCGACCCTGCATCAGCTCGGCACGATCTGCCTCCAGCGCCGCGACTACGAGGAGGCCCGCCGCCTGTCGCGCGCGGCGATGGACGTCCAGCACCAGACCGGCGACGCCAAGGGCGAGGCCCGCTCGCTCTACCAGATCGCCGCCAGCTTCATGGAGGAGGACAACGTCGCCGAGGCGGCGGAGGGCTTCCGCCATGCGATCAAGGTGATGAACGAGGTCGAGGATCTCGCCGGCCTCGCCCTGACGCTGCAGAACCTGAGCGTCATGGCCGAGCGCAACGGCAAGGCGGAAGCGAGCTTCCGCTTCCTCGCCGCCGCCGCGGCGCTGCAGGCCCGGGCCCAGCAGCCGGAGGCCGAGGCCACGCGCGCCCAGGTCGGCGAGCAGGCGGCGAAGGCCGGTATCGAGGTGGACGGCCTGGACCGGGTCCTGGAGAGGGCGTCCAAGGCCTTCGCAGAGGACGAGGGCGCCGAGCTGATCACAGAGACCTTCGGCCTGCCCGGCCCCGCCGGCGAGACCGGCCCGACCCGCGCCGCGGAGAAGCGGTCCTAGATACGGCGGAGCGTCGATACTGCGGAGCGTCGACCGGGCGCCGCCGCACCCTTCGTGACAAACGCCACAAACAATTCCGGCGTTTGACCGGAACATGTTCCTAGGCTTAAGAGCGCCTGGGAAAGGGGGCCGGTCCGTGGAGGCATTGAAGGGAGACGCCAAGGCCCTCGGCCGATGGCGGCACACCGGCCTGCTCTTCGTCCTGGGCGCGACCTGGGGGCTGCAGTTCACCCTGCTCAAGATCGCGACGGAGTCGGCGCTCAGCGAGCTCGGGATCCTGAGTCTCTGCATGGCCCTGCTGGCCGTGGCCTACCTCGCGACCCTGGCGGTCAAGGGCACTTGGTTCCGCCCCAGGCGGGCGCACCTGCGCTTCTTCGCGATCAGCGGCTTCTTCGGCTTCGTGCTGCCCCTCGGCGGGGTGATCCTGGTCGCCGACCGGCTCTCGGCCGGGCTGATCGTGCTCTACACCGAGGCCCTGATCCCGGTCTTCACCATCGCGATCGCGCTGGCGCTGCGCAGCGAGCGCCTGACCGGCCGGCGCCTGGCCGCGGTGGCGCTGGCCCTGGTCGGCGTGGCCTTCGCCTTCTGGCCCGAGGTCGCCGGCACGGCCGAGGCCCGGATCGACGGCCTGCTGCTGGTCTTCGTCATTCCGCTGGCCTACGCGATCGACGGCATCTACGTCGCGGCCCGCTGGCCGAGCGACCTGCGCGCCTTGCAGGTGGTCGCCGGCGAGGCGGTCGCCGGCACCGCCATGCTGCTGCCGATCTGGCTGCTCACGGGCGGCCTGGGCGAGCTTCCGGCGACCCTGGGGAGCGGCGAGTGGGCGATCCTCGCCTTCGTCCCGGTGAGCTACCTGGAGGTCTACGTCTACTTCTACCTGCTGCGCCATGCCGGCGCGGTCTTCGTGTCCTTCGGCAGCTTCGTCTCGCTCTTCGCCGGCTTCTTCTGGGGCTGGACGCTGCTGGGCGAGACCCACGCCTCCACGGTCTGGGTCGCCGTCGGCCTGGTCGCTCTGGCGCTCTACCTGATCAGCGTCAAGGGCCGGCCGGCCGATGCTGCGTCGCCGGCCCCGCAGCCGGCCCCCTCGGAAACAGAGCGGCGCCCTTAGGGCACCCCGTTGCGGCCGTGGGCGCGGTAGGCCGGGCGCTCGTTCAGGCGGTCGTAGTAGGCCGCGACCGCCGGCAGATCGGGGCGTTCGATCGGGGTCAGGAACCAGCGGTTGACGGTCAGGCCGATGGGGATGTCGGCCAGGGTGAAGTCCGGCCCGGCGACGTGGCCGCCCGCCTTTTCGAGCTGGCCCTCCAGCACCGCCATCATGCGGACCCAGGCCTGGCGGGAGGCCTCGATCACCGCCGGATCGGCATAGTCCGGGTTCTTGCGGACCAGGCCGTGGAAGGCGGCCCGCAAGGCGTTCGAGAAGTCCGAGGCCTGCCAGTCCATCCAGATCTCGACCCGGGCGCGGGCCGCCGGCTCCTCCGGCAGCAGGTCGGAGCGCCCCTGCCTGGCCGCGAGGTAGCGCAGGATGACGTTGGACTCCCAGAGCACGACCTCGCCGTCGACCAGCACCGGGATCAGGCCGACGGGATTGAGCGCCCGGAACGCCGGGTCGTCGGTGCCGCGATGGCTCTGTCCCCAGTCCTCCCGCGCATAGGCCAAGCCCAGTTCCTCGCAGAGCCACAACACCTTGCGCACGTTGATCGAGTTGTCGCGTCCGAGGATCTTGAGCATGGCATGCTCCCATTTTGCGGTCGTCCAATCACCGAGACCTCCAGGAGCGGCCTCCTCGGCTCGACGGAGGGCAAGGATACGCCAGCGCTCGGTCGCGGCTAAGCGAAGAGTGGCCCTTGGGCTCGCGACAGGCGCGGGCCCGGCTGTTATCCTCATCCGCCACGCTATCCTTGTGCCGTTCCCATCAGCGAAAGGCGGATCATGACCCTGCCTCCCAAGGCCGTCGCCAACGTGCTGGAGACCATCGGCAACACGCCCATGGTCGAGGCCAAGGGCCTGGACGCCGGGCCCTGCCGGCTGTTCCTCAAGCTGGAGAACCAGAACCCCGGCGGCTCGATCAAGGATCGGATCGGCCGCTCGATGATCGAGGCGGCGGAGCGCGACGGCCGCCTGAAGCCCGGCGGCCGGATCATCGAGGCGACGGCCGGCAACACCGGCCTGGGCCTGGCCCTGGTCGCGGCGCAGAAGGGCTATCCCCTGACCATCGTCCTGCCCGACAAGATGGCCCAGGAGAAGATCTTCCACCTGCGCGCCCTGGGCGCCGAGGTGCTGCTGACGCGATCGGACGTCGGCAAGGGCCATCCCGAGTACTACCAGGACATGGCCGAGCGGATCGCCGCCGAGACCGGCGCCTTCTTCGTCAACCAGTTCGGCAATCCCGCCAATCCCCAGGCCCACGTCGAGACCACCGGCCCGGAGATCTGGGCGCAGATGGACCACGAGCTGGACGCCGTGGTCTGCGGCGTCGGCTCGGGCGGCACCATCACCGGCCTGTCGCGCTACTTCGCCGAGGTCGCCCCGCAGGTCGAGATGGTGCTGGCCGACCCGGTCGGCTCGGTCCTGGCCGAGTACGTCGAGACCGGCCGGCTCAGCGAGGACGTCGGGTCCTGGCTGGTCGAGGGCATCGGCGAGGACTTCGTCCCGCCGGTCGCCGACTTCTCGCGGGTCAAGCGGGCCTACACCGTGTCGGATGCCGAGGCCTTCGCCACCGCCCGCGCGGTGCTGCTCAAGGAGGGCATCCTGGCCGGATCCTCCTCGGGCACCCTGGTCGCAGCGGCGCTGCGCTACTGCCGGGCGCAGAGCGCGCCCAAGCGCGTGGTCACCTTCGTCTGCGACAGCGGCAACAAGTACCTGTCGAAGATGTTCAACGACTACTGGATGATGGACCAGGGCTTCCTGGAGCGGGAGAGCTTCGGCGACCTGCGCGACCTGATCAGCCGGCGCTACCGGGAGCACGCCACCGTGACGGTCAAGCCGGAGGACAGCCTGCTGACCGCCTATGGCCGGATGAAGCTCTACGACGTCTCGCAGCTGCCCGTGGTGTCGGCGGACCGGGTGATCGGGATCGTCGACGAGGAGGACATCCTCTTCGCGGTCTTCAGCCACGAGGACCGCTTCGCGGATCCGGTGGAAAGCGCCATGACCTCGCGCCTGGAGACCCTGCAGGCGGGCGAGCCGGTCGACCGCCTGATGCCGGTCTTCCAGAAGGGTCATGTCGCGATCGTGCTCGAGGGTGAGGCCTTTCTCGGCCTGATCACCCGAATCGACCTGCTGAACTACCTGCGCCGCCGGATGAAATAGGCCCACCGGATCCCAGGGCCTGCCGCGGCGGCGACTCGGGGCGCGCTACTTGTGGCGGAAGGTGATCCGGCCCTTGGTCAGGTCGTAGGGGGTCATCTCGACGTCGACTCGGTCGCCGACCATGACCCGAATCCGGAACTTGCGCATCTTGCCCTTGGGCTGCGCGATGATCTCGTGGTCGTTCTCGAGCCTGACCTTGAACATCGCGTTCGGCAGCTTCTCGACGACCGTTCCACTGAATGCCAGGAATTCCTCTTTCAAACCATCACTCCATTGCTGCTTTGACTGGATCTTCACGACCACCCGCCCGACGTCGGCCGCCCCTTGACGAGGGCGGCCCAGCGCCAGGTTGGGGTCAGTCGGCCTGCAGGTTGACGGCCTTCAGGCCGCGCGGGTCCTGCTGAACCTCGAAGCTCACCTTCTGCCCCTCGGAGAGCTGCCCGAGACCGGAGCGCTCCACGGCAGAGATGTGCACGAACACGTCCTTCGTGCCGTCGTCCGGCGAGATGAAACCATAGCCGCGCGTGGCATTGAAGAACTTAACGGTACCCGAAGTCATGTATCAGTCGTCCCAAAAAAATGGTTACTGCCGGAGCACCTCGCCCCGTCAGGGTGAAAGCCGGCACTACATTGAGGAGAGACGTATTCGGACGCGGCGCGTCAAAATGCGGTCTGCCAAGTTCGGAATGCAGCCGTCACAGCCCCTATATGGACGCTTCCGGCCAGCCGGACAAGAGCTTTCCGGACCGCGGGGGCCCTGCGAGGCAAGCAGAAACCGCCGAATCTCAAAGGATTGGGCGCCGCCCGGGACGCCCGGATCTTGACGCTATTTGAGGCTGTACTCGGCATCGCCCTCGGCATCCAAGTATGCTAGGGTGATTCATGGCCGTAAAAGGTCAAGGGCAGAAGGCCGGTTGGCGGCGGGCCGGGAGCCGTTCGAGTGCTGGTCGATGATGCTGAGCTTGGACCTGATTACGAGAATGAAACCCTGGTTCTTCGTTGCCTCGGCACCGTGGATGTCGGTGCCGGGCCGCGAACACGCCGCGACCGTCAGGGCCCGCGGGCGCTTCGCCCGTCTCGGGTATCCTGGGCTAGTTTGTTTCCGATTTCTCAAAGACTTGCAGATTTTTCCCCGGCCTGACGCCCACGCCCCCTCCACCGACAAAAACGTGAGTGGACCCATGCGTTTTGCTGTTCTGGTGGTCTCCACCCTCTTCGCTGCCGGGCTGTTCGTGCCGGCCGCGGGCGCGGAGGAGCCACGCCAGGGCCAGGTGCAGCTCTCACAGAGTTCGCCCAGCCCAACGACCTCCCGACTCGTCGCCCGCGGCGACGAGCTGATGGCGATCGGAGACATCTCCGCCGCCCGGCTGCTCTACGAGACCGCGGCAAGCCAAGGCGACGCCATGGCCGCGGCCAAGCTTGGCATGACCTATGACCCCATCGAGCTGCGCGCGAAGGGTGTGGTCGGCATGGTCGGCGACCCCGAGACCGCCGCCAAGTGGTATCGCCTGGCGGTCGACCGGGGCTACAACCAGGCCGCCTCCAGCCTGGCGGCCCTGCAGAGTTACCTGCAGAACGGCGATCCTCCGAGCCAGGCCATCACCAGGCAGCCCAGCCCGCCGTCACCGCAGAACAGGATTCCGGCGAACCAGGGCAACGTCCGGCAACAGGAAGCCAACAAGCCGGCGGTCCTGGGGGTCTCCGAACGCCTCGACGCGGGCAACGAAGTCGTCAGGCCTGAGGGCGCCGTCGGCGAGCTGCGGGTGCAGCTCGCGGCGCTGCAGTCACGACAGGCGGCGATCGAGCAGGGGGTCGAGCTGCAGGTCCGGCACTGGGACCTGATCGGCAGCAAGGTGCTGTCGATCGAGCGGCTCGCGCTCTCCGAGAACCGAGGCACGATGTACGGCATCCAGGTCGGCCCGTTTTGGGATATCGGCTCCGCCACCAACCTCTGCACAGAGCTGAAGACCCAGGGTCAGGACTGCTTCGTCGTTCCCTGAGGCCTCGGCCGCCGGACTAGGCCCTCCCTCAGCCCTCGGAGCCAGGATCCGATGGGCGGACGCTCGGCCTGGATCCTCCAGACCTTCCAGAACAGCAGTGTCAGGCCCGCGAAAGCGGCGGCCAGCAAAGCGTCGAGCGCCACCACGCGCCAAGCGACGTCCCGCGGCACGGCGCCGAGCACGGCGATGACCGCCAGGAATCCCGAGAAAATCCCGCAGAAAACCGCGCCGAAGCGGGCCGCCTCCGGCGCCAGGCGCTGGGCCAGAAGCTCGGCCCAGGTGATCCTCAGGGCCAGCTCGGGCGGGGCCGGCTGGGCCCGACGCAGAACCCGCCGGTAGTCGTCCTTCTCGGCGCGATACCAGAAATAGGCCGACACGCCGAGATAGCCCAGGGCGAGCGGCAGCAGGGGCTGCAGGCTGTCCAGCTTGAGCAGGATCGGTGCCAGGGCGCCCAGGATGACCGCCGGCAGGAGCATCTGCAGCAGGCGCCAGTGATGGTGGCGGATTCCCCGGGAGACCCGCAAGGCCGAGGCCGGATCGAGCAGGAAGGTCCGGCTCCAGGGGCAGGCCCGGAACAGGAAGCGACCGTCCTCCAGCCTGCGGAACTGCCGCAGCCGAGATAGATCTTCAGCCTCTTGGCGCACGTCCTCTCCCCACCCGCCCCCGGGCTCGGCTCGTCCCGAAGGACGCCGTGACGGCGCCCTTCTCCCCCGCCGGCGCGCCCTTGGATCCCCCCCAAGGCGCACCGGCCGCCTGAAGCTGCCACGCCGTTTTCGAAGAATCCGTAAACCTGTCCCGCGCGGCCCAGATCTGCCCGACCCAGCCCCCCCCCAAGCGGCCGAAAAGCACCGGGAAAGCGATTGACAGCGGGCGCCGAGGCGTCGAAGTCTCGGGGCCCACACCGTCGGAACCGCGCTACAGGGACCCCGCCATATGCCGGACGAGCAGAAGAACCGCAAGAACCGCCTGGGCTTTGCCACCCGGACCATCCACGCCGGCCAGGCGCCCGATCCGACGACCGGGGCCATCATGCCGCCGATCTACGCCACCTCGACCTACGTCCAGGACAGCCCGGGCCAGCACAAGGGCTATGAGTACAGCCGGACCCAGAACCCGACCCGCATGGCCTACGAACGCTGCCTCGCCGACCTGGAGGGCGGCAGCGCCGGCTTCGCCTTCGCCTCGGGCATGGCGGCCACGGCCACCCTACTGGAGCTGCTGGACAGCGGCAGCCACGTGCTGGCCATGGACGACCTCTACGGTGGCAGCTACCGGCTGTTCCACAACGTCCGGGAGCGTTCGGCCGGCCTGTCCTTCACCTTCGCCGACCTGAGCGACCCGGCCGCCGTCGAGGCGGCGCTGCGGCCCGAAACCCGGATGATCTGGGTCGAGAGCCCGACCAACCCGCTGCTGAAGCTGGTCGACTTCGGGACGATCGCCAAGCTGGCGCGCGAGCGCGGCATCCTCACCGTCTGCGACAACACCTTCGCCAGCCCCTACGTCCAGCGGCCGCTGGAGGAGGGCTTCGACGTCGTGATGCACTCCGCCACCAAGTACCTCAACGGGCATTCCGACATGGTCGGCGGGATCGTCGCGGTCGGCGACAACCCGGAGCTGGTCGAGCGCCTGGCCTATCTGCAGAACGCCGTCGGCGCCGTCGCCGGCCCCTTCGACAGCTTCCTCGCCCTGCGCGGCCTCAAGACCCTGGCCCTGCGCATGCAGCGCCATTGCGAGAATGCGGCCGTCGTGGCCGAGTACCTGGAAGACCACCTGAAGGTCGAGTCGGTCTACTACCCGGGGCTCGCCAGCCATCCCCAGCACGATCTGGCGAAGCGTCAGATGAACCGCTACGGCGGCATGGTCACGGCGGTCCTGGAAGGCGGCCTGCCGGCGGCCAAGCGCTTCCTGGAGCGGGTTCAGATCTTCGCCCTCGCGGAAAGCCTGGGCGGGGTCGAGAGCCTGATCGAGCATCCGGCGATCATGACCCATGCCTCGATCCCGGCCGAGACCCGCGCCCGGCTCGGCATCGGCGACGGTCTGGTCCGGCTCTCCGTCGGGGTCGAGGACGCCGACGACCTGATCGCCGACCTGGCCCAGGCCCTGGGCTGATGGTTTCCGGGCCCGGCGGCCACGCGGCGCCGGGCCCGGGGAAGCGATTCCGCCAAACCGCGGATTTCGGGCCTTTCCGGCCCTGGCCCGGGCCCTCCCCGGCCTTATCCCGACTGCGAATTTAAACCATTCAACCAGTTCTTAACCGAAGTAGGCGAGGCTTCCGGCTTACGCCTTTATGGTGAATTTCATCTGCTTAGTGGGATAGCGGTCGGGTCATGCTTCTGATCGTCGGAATGCTGTTGGTCATCGGCTGCACCTTTGGCGGCTACGTCGCCATGGGCGGCAAGCTCGGGGTCCTCTGGCAGCCCTTCGAGGTCGTCATCATCTGCGGCGCGGCCCTGGGTGCCTTCGTCACCGCCAATCCCCCTTCGGTCCTGAAGAAGGCCGCCAAGGCCATCGGCCACGTCATGAAGGGCTCGAAGTTCAACAAGGACAGCTATCTGGAGCTGCTGACCCTGCAGTACCAGATCTTCAAGCTGGCCCGCTCCAAGGGCTTTCTCGCCCTGGAGCAGCACATCGAGAACCCCGAGGACAGCACGCTGTTCCAGGAGTTCCCGAAGTTCATCGGCGACCACCACGCGGTCGAGTTCCTCTGCGACTATCTGCGGCTGATCGGCCTGGGCGCCGACAACCCGCACGAGATGGAATCCCTGATGGACGAGGAGATCGAGACCCACCACCACGAGCAGCACGCCGTGGCCAGCGCCATCCAGACCATGGCCGACGGCATGCCGGCGCTGGGCATCGTCGCGGCGGTCCTGGGCGTGATCAAGACCATGGGCTCGATCACCGAGCCGCCCGAGGTCCTGGGCGCCCTCATCGGCGGCGCCCTGGTCGGCACCTTCCTCGGGGTCTGGCTCTCCTACGGCTTCCTGGCGCCGATCGCCGGCAAGGCGCAGGCGGTCTACGACGCCGAGGGCAAGTACTACCAGTGCATGAAGGCGGGGCTGCTGGCCTACATGCACGGCAGCTCGCCGCCGGTGGCGGTCGAGTTCGCCCGCAAGGCGCTGCTGTCCCACGACCGGCCCAGCTTCTCCGAGGTCGAGCAGGCTTTGGACGGCTTGCCGTCGGTCGGCTAGGAGCCTGTCCGGGCAGAGGCCATGGCGGACGAAAACAGACCGATCATCATCAAGAAGGTGAAGAAGGGCGGCGGGCACGGCCACCACGGCGGCGCCTGGAAGGTCGCCTATGCCGACTTCGTCACCGCGATGATGGCCTTCTTCCTGCTGCTCTGGCTCTTGAACGCCACCACCGAGGAGCAGAAGCGGGGTATCGCCGACTACTTCTCGCCCCACTCGGTCGCGCCGAGCTCGAGCGGCGCCGGCGGAGTCATGGGCGGCCAGTCGATGAACCTGGAGGGCTCGCTGAACAGCGACCGTTCGCCGGTCGGCATCACGATCTCGATCCCCTCCTCGAACGAGGAGGCGGATCCCACGGAACAGGCAGAGGAGAGCGAGACGGCCGCCCAGAAGCCCGGCGAGCAGGGCCCCGGCCAGCAGAACCCGGGCGAGATCTCCGACGAGGCCCTGGAGCGCGAGATGGCGGCGCGCGAGGCCGAGCAGTTCGATGCGGCCGAGCAAGCCCTGCGCCAGGCGATCCGCGGCGTGCCCGAGCTTCAGGACCTGGCCGAGAACCTCGTCGTCGACCAGACGCCGGAGGGCCTCAGGATCCAGATCGTCGACCGGGAGAAGACCTCGATGTTCCCCAGCGGCAGCGCCCAGATGTACGGCCGGACCCAGCAGCTCATGGGACTGGTCGCCGATGCCGTCGCCAGCCTGCCGAACCGGGTCGCGATCAAGGGCCACACCGACGCGACCCCCTTCTCCAGCGGCTCCGGCTACTCGAACTGGGAGCTCTCGACCGACCGGGCCAACGCCAGCCGCCGGGCCCTGCTGGAGGCCGGGCTCGACCCCAGCCGAATCCAATCCGTGGCCGGCCGGGCCGACCAGGAGCCACTGATCGCGGACGACCCCTACTCCCCCCAAAACCGGCGCATCTCGGTCATCCTGCTGCGCGAGAACCCGACCCAGATCGGCGAATCCGGCAAGGGCAGCGACTCCGACGGCTGATAGCGGCCCCGGCGCCCCGCCGCGATAGCGGCCCCGGCGCCCCGCCGAGGGCGACTCGGGCGTCTTGGCGCTGGCCTCCGCCCCCCCGAACCTGCCATAATAAATCCCGAGTCAAGACCAGGGATCCAACCGGCGGCGACGAAGAGGTGATGGGGAGGGCGTTACAACCATGCCTATAGACATCGCAGGAGCCTCGGGCTCCCCTGCGAGAGCCTCCGGGACGGGCGCGCGGCGCCGGTCGCCCGTGCTTCAGCGGTGGGTCGTGGAGCGGTCATGAAGACCGAGACCCCGGGCAAGGACAACAGGCCGCCGAGAGCCGGCGGGCTGCGTCGCCACGAAGTGCTCCTGCCGCCGGCACATACCTTCTACGTCATGGCCGAGTCGCCCTGCCCCTACCTGCCCGGGCAACTCGAGCGCAAGCTCTTCACCGAGTTGCGGCCCGAGGACGCCGACGACTTCTATGCCAGCCTGTCGCGCGGCGGCTTCCGCCGCAGCCACAACTTCGCCTATCGGCCGGCCTGCACCGGCTGTACCGCCTGCGTGCCGGTGCGAATCGATGCCGAGGCCTTTCGTCCCTCCCGCTCCCTGCGCCGCATCGCGCGGGCGAACCGCGACCTGGTCGCCCGCGAACGCCACGCCCGGGCGACGACCGAGCAGTTTCGGGTCTTCGCGCGCTACATCACCACGCGCCATGCGGACGGCGAAATGGCCAGCATGTCCTTCGGCGACTATCGCAGCATGATCGAGGAGAGCGTTCTCGACACGCGGCTGATCGAGTTCCGCGACTCCGAGGGCGACCTGGTTGCCGGCCTGCTGACCGACTGGTCGAGCGACGGCGCCTCGGCGGTCTACAGCTTCTTCGATCCCTCGCTGTCGGCGCGCAGCCTCGGCACCTACATGGTTCTCTGGCTGGTGGAGGAGTGCCGGCGCCGCGACCTGCCCTACGTCTATCTGGGCTACTGGATCGAAGGCTCGCGCAAGATGTCCTACAAGGCACGCTTCCAACCGCTGGAGACTCTCGGCCCCTCGGGTTGGCAGAAGCTGACGCCGGCCGACGCGCCGGCCTGACGTTCAAGCGCCGGAGCGGACCGCCCGGCCCCTTTCGAATCGCAATCACGTCATCGACAAAAACGCCGTCGAAGCAGGTCGCGGTGACGCGTTTGCACCTGCTGCCACAAGATTCCTGCAACAAGGCTCCACGCCATCGGTTGTCTTTCCGGAGATCCTGGGCTTAATTAGCGCCACAACTTTTCGGCGCAGCCCGCGCCGAAGCGCAGGTTCGGTCTTCCCGGCGGCAGTTATCCAAGTTGGGGGGGACGCAAACGTGCGGCGAAGCGGACGCCTTCGAACAACAGTCCGTCCTGCCGCAAAACTGGGAGGAGACCCGATGGATCGTCGTTCTTTCATCAAAAAGGCGAGTGTGGCTGCAGGCGGGGCCGCTGCGGCGACGACCTTGGCGGCACCGGCCGTTGCCCAAGCGCGCAAGGAAATGGTCATCGTCTCGAGCTGGCCGCGCGACTTCCCGGGCCTCGGGCTGAGCGCGCAGCGCCTGGCGCAGCGCATCACGGACATGACCGAAGGCCGGATCACCACCCAGTACTTCGCCTCGGGCGAACGGGTCGGCGGATTCGACGTCTTCGACGAGGTCGCCTCCGGCAACGCGCAGGCCTACAACTCGGCGGACTACTACTGGAAGGGCAAGCATCCGGGCTGGGCCTTCTTCACCTCGGTGCCTTTCGGGCTGACCTATACCGAGCAGAGCGCCTGGATCAACCACCTCGGCGGC
>JANQGU010000354.1 GCA_028282935.1 Kiloniellales bacterium | reverse complement strand
CTGGCCGCCCAGACCCTGGGCGAGCGCACCCTGCAGAGCGAGAACCTGCGCGAGCTGGTCGAGGCCAAGTTCGTCGACGCCCTGCGCGGCGTCGCGGCCCAGATGCCGATCAACGACCTGCACGAGAAGCGCTCGGACTTCGTCCAGCGGGTGCAGAACGCGGTCGCCGGCGACCTGGAGCAGAACGGCCTGGAGCTGGAGTCGGTCTCCCTGACCACGCTCGACCAGACCTCGTCGGAGTACTTCAACCCCAACAACGCCTTCGACGCCGAGGGCCTGACCCGGCTGACCGAGATCACCCAGCTCAAGGCCAAGGAGCGCAACGAGATCGAGCAGGAGACCCGCATCGCCATCGAGCAGCGCAACCTGGACGCCGACCGGCGGGCCTTCGAGATCAAGCAGGAGAAGGACACGGCCGAGCTGGAGATGACCCGCAACGTCGCCAACTTCGCGGCCCAGACCCGGGCCGAGACGGCGGAGAAGGAGGCCGAGGCCAAGCGCCAGGAGCAGGAGGCCGCGATCCAGAGCGACCTCTCGGTGCGCCAGAAGCAGATCGAATCGGATCGCGACGTCGCCCTGGCCAACCAGGAGAAGGCGATCATCGTCGCCAACAAGTCGCGCGACGAGTCCAAGGCCGACGCCGAGGCTAACGAGGCCCGCGCCGAGGCAGTCCGCTCGGAAGAGCAGGTCAAGACCGTGGCCCGCATCGCCGAGGCCGAGCGCGCCAAGCAGGTCGCCATCGTCGCGGCCAAGGAGGAGGCCGAGAAGAACGCGGTCGGCGTGACCGTGGCCGCCGAGGCCGAGCGCACGGCCGCCGAGGACCACGCCGAGGCGACCCTGATCGCGGCCCGCGCCAAGGGCGAGGCAATCAAGGTCGAGGCCGAGGCCGACGCCAGCCGCTACACGGTCGAGGCCGAGGGCCAGCGGAGCATCAACGAGGCCCGCAACGTCCTCGACAACCGGATCATCGCCCTGGAGCTGAAGAAGGCCCTGATCGAGGTCCTGCCGGAGGTCATGGAAGCCGCCATGAAGCCGGTCGAGAAGATCAAGGACATCCGGGTCATCGACATGGGCGGCGGCCTGGGCGGCGGCGTCCCCGCCAACCTCAACGGCGGCGGCGGGGACGGCAAGTCGGGCAACGGCGCGCTGGCCGGCCTGCCCGGCGGCGGTGGCGGCAGCCTGCCGGACAACATCGTCCAGGCGCTGATGAACTACCGCATGCAGGCACCGCTGGTCGACGAGCTGCTGGGCGAGCTGGGCTTCGAGTCCAAGGCCGGCCTGAACGGCCTGGTCGGCAGCCTGTCCCAGCAGGTCAAGGACGCGGGCGCGGCGCCGAACGGCAGCGACACGACCTCCAGAACGAAGTCTCGCGGTGGGCCCGGGGACTCTCAGCCCCAGGCCTAGGTCTCGACAGCTTTCCCCTGTTCCGCGAGACACTCGGACCCGCCTCCCGGCGGGTCCTTTTTTCTCCGTCGCCACAGAATCGCGGACCGATGTGTCTTTGACACCTTCATGTTGTCCCTTCCGCTGTCATTGCCGGGCTTGACCCGGCAATCCATGGTGCCGCGGCTCGATGGATCCCCGGATCAAGTCCGGGGATGACAGCGGAGGGGGACCAAAGGTCGAGCTCGGCCCGCTACCGCCTCAAGCCTGCACTCCACTCCGCGAAGGCGTTGGCGACCAGGATTTTGTCCGAGCCGATGACGAAGGTGCTGACCCCCCGGGCGCGCCAGGCGCCGATCAGGTCGCGGCACTCCTCGGGGTTCGGGGAGAAGACCGGCATCATGACGTGGTGGCCCGCGGCGACGGCGTGGTCGACCATCTCGCCCAGCGCGCCCTGGACCCGCGCGTGCCGCCAGTCGCCCTCCAGGCCCAGGGAAACCGAGAGGTCGAAGGGGCCGAACATGATCGCCGCCAAGTCCGACACGGCGGCGATCTCGGCGAAGTTCTCGTGGCCCGCCCCGCTCTCGACCAGGGCGACGGCACCGACCCGGGCCTCCTCCGCGGCGACGTAGTCTTGCCAGTTGCGGATGAAGTGGCCGCCCGAGCGGCAACAAGGGCAGGCGCCGCGCAGGCCCCGGGGGGCGAAGCGCGTCGCCGCTACCGCGCGCTCGGCCTCGGCGCCCCTGGCCACGTTCGGGACCACGACGTGGCGGATGCCGGCGTCCAGGGCCTTCATGACATGCACCGGGTCGTTGGCCGCCACCCGGACCGCGCTGGCGATGCCGACCGCGTCCGCGGCCCGCGACAGGTTCTCGGCGGTCTCCATGCCGAAGAAGCCGTGCTCGCAGTCGATGATGGTGAAGCGGAAGCCGTTGAGCCCGATCAGGTCGACCATCTCGGGCGCGGCGATCTGGCTCCAGGTGCCGAGCGTCGTCTCGTCGGACTCCAGCAAGGCTTTCAGGTCCGCGCTCATGGGCCTTCCAGTCCCAGGACGGCGGTGCACTTGATCTCGACCAGGATGCCGGGCATGGAGAAACCCTTGACCGCGAAGCCGGTCCAGGTCGGATAACGCCCGGTGAAGTAGCGGTCCTTGACCTGCATGAAGAGCCCGAGGTCCGCCATGTCCTCGGCAAACCAGGTCTCCAGTTCGACCACGTCGTCGAAGCCGGCCCCGGCGGCGTCGAGCACCGCCTTCACGTTCTCGAAGGCCTGGACGAACTGCGCCTCGGCGCCCTCGACGACCTTGAGGTCCGCGTCGCGCCCGACCTGCCCGGAGATCAGCAGCGTGTTGCCGAGCAGGATGCCCGGGGCATAGTGGAAGCGCTCGTAGACCGCCTCCAGGCCGGGCGGGACGATGACCTTGCGTTCAATCGGCATAGCACACCTCCTCGATCGCCCCGGCGATGTCCTTGGCCGAGGGCATGTAGTCCCGCTCCAGGCGGTCGTTGTAGGGCACCGGCATCTCCGGCGCGCCAAGGCGCAGCACCGGCGCGTCGAGCCAGTCGAAGGCCTGTTCCATGATCCCGGCGGCGATCTCGCCGCCGATGCCGCCGAAGCGCACGGCCTCGTGCACCACCACGGCGCGGTTGGTCTTGCGCACGCTGGCCAGGATCGTCTCCATGTCCAGCGGCTTGACCGTGCGCGGGTCGATGACCTCGACCGAGAGGCCCTTGCGCCGCAGCCGCTCGGCCGCCTGCACCGCTCGCTCGACCATGGCCATCAGGGCGATGACGCTGCAGTCGCGGCCCTCGCGGACGACCCGGGCGCGGCCCGGCTCGATCGCGTAGGGCGCCTCGGGCACCGGCGCGGCGTCGCCGAGGTAGAGCAGCTTGTGCTCCAGGAAGACCACCGGGTTGTCGGAGCGGATCGCCGCCGCCATCAGGCCCTTGGCGTCGTAGGCGTTGGAAGGCGTGTAGACCTCCAGGCCCGGGACGTGGGCGAACCAGGCCTCCAGGGACTGGCAGTGCTGGGCGGCCAGGCGGATGCCGGCGCCCTG
>JANQGU010000230.1 GCA_028282935.1 Kiloniellales bacterium | reverse complement strand
TCGTCGACTTTGCCGTCGTCGTCCAGCGCCACGCCGTAGTCCCGCGCCGCGGCCTCGGCGCCGACGTAGCCCAGGCGCACGTCCTCGGCGACCGCTGCGAGATCGCGCTCGAAGGGCGTGCCGTAGCCGCCGCCCCCCGGGGTCTCCAGGCGCAGGCGCTGGCCGCGCGCGAGCTTGATCCCGACCATCTTGGAGGCGAAGGGCGGCTCCGCCTCGCCGCCGTCCTGGGGATAGCGGAAGCGGTTGCGCGCCCCGGCCTTGCCGCCGACCACGCCGGGCGGCGCGAAGCGGCCGCGCTCGCCGAAGAGGAAGGCCTCGGCCGACTCCTCCAGCAGCTCGATGCCGTAGCGCGCGCCCAGGCCGCCGCGGTGGCGCCCCGGCCCGCCGCTGTCGGGGCGCAGCGCCCATTCGGTGAACTTGACCGGATAGGCCGCCTCCAGGATCTCCAGCGGCGGGATGGTCGCGGTCGAGATCGGCGCGTTGCCGTGGTTCAGGCCGTCGCCCTCGGGGTGGCCGCCGTGGCCGCCGCCGAAGAAGGAGAACATGACCCAGCGCCGGCCGTCGGCCCGGTGTCCGGCGATCGACAGCGCGTTGATGGTGCCGTAGGCGCAGCCGTTGACCCGCTCCGGCGCGACTTGCGCCAGGGCGCAGAAGACCACGTCGATGACCCTGAGGATGGTCTCGGTGTAGCCGCCGACCGGCTTGGGCGCGGTGACGCTCAGCAGCGTGCCCTCGGGAATGACGAAGCGGATCGGCGTCAGCACCCCGGCGTTGGCCGGCACGTCGGGAAAGAGGTGCTTGAGCGCGACGTAGCAGGAGGCGACCGCGGTCGAGCGGGCGATGTTCACCGGCCCGGCGCAGGCCGGCGAGGAACGCGAGAAGTCGAGCTCCATGCCGTCCTCGTCGATGGTCAGGTCGAGGGCGATCCTCAGCGGCTCGTCGAGGATGCCGTCGTTGTCCAGGAAGTCCTCGGCGGAGACCTTGCCCCGGGGCAGCTCGGCGATGTGGGCGCGCATCAGCTTCGCCGCGCGCTCTTTCAGTTCGGCCAGGGCCGCGGCGACCCGGTCGTCGCCGTATTCGTCGAGCAGCTCGCCCAGGCGCCGGACGCCCAGCTCCAGGGCGTTGATCTGGCCGTTGAGGTCGCCGTAGAGGCTGCCGGGCAGGCGCGAGTTGGCCTTGAGGATCTCGACGATGTCGCCGCGGAGCTCGCCCTTGTCGAAGAGCTTCACCGGCGGGATCAGCATGCCCTCCTGGAAGCACTCCGTGGCGACCGGGTTGTAGTTGCCCGGCACGTTGCCGCCGACGTCGTGCCAATGCCCGACCGAGGCCAGGTAGCAGTAGACCTCGCCGCCGCGGAAGAAGGGCCGCACCAGCTTGAAGTCGGAGAGGTGCGTGCCGCCGTCGTAGGGATCGTTGAAGATGTAGACGTCTCCCTCCGCCGGCGCCCCGTCCCGGGCGACCTTGTCGATCACCGCCTTGACCGCGAAGGACATGGCGCCGACGAAGACCGGCAGGCCCGACTTGCCCTGGACCAGGGTCTCGCCGGTCTCGGCGTGGTAGAGCCCGTGGGAGGCGTCGTGGGCCTCGGCGATGATCGGGTTGAAGGCGCTGCGGAACAGGGTCGCGTCCATCTCGTCGGCGATCTGCTCCAGTCGGCCCTTCAGCACGGCCAGGGTGACGGGATCGAGGGTCACGGGATCGAGGGTCACGGGGTCGAGGGGATCGGTCATGCTTTCTCCCCGGGACGATCCAGTCGGATCACCTGCCGCTGGATGGTCTCGGCGTCGTAAGCCTGACCGAGCGCGAGCATCTCCGGTGTGCCTATCACCACATTGAGGGCCTCCAGATCGACCATGCGGTCCCGGAAGGGCTGGTTGCTGCCGTTGGCCAACAGGGCGGCGAAGTAGTCCCGGGCCATGGCCACGAAGGCGCGGACCAGGCCGCCGGGGAAGATCACCAGGTCGAAGCCCAGCGCCTCCAGCTCGGCGGCGGTCAGCGGCGGGGTCTTGCCGCCCTCGACCATGTTGGCCATCAGCGGCACCCGCTTGCCCAGGGCGGCGACGATCCGCTCCATGTCCTCGCGGCTGCGCGGCGCCTCGACGAAGATCACGTCGGCGCCGGCCTCGGCATAGGCGGCGGCGCGGACCAGGGCCGCGTCCAGGCCCTCGACCGCGATGGCGTCGCTGCGCGCAATGATCAGAGTCTCCTCGCTGTGCCGGGCGTCCTGGGCGGCCTTGATCTTGCCGAGCATCTCCTCGGCGCTGACCAGGCCCTTGCCGGCCAGGTGGCCGCAGCGCTTGGGCAGGGTCTGGTCCTCGAGCTGGATCGCGTCGGCGCCGGCCCGCTCGAAGGCCCGGACCGTGCGCCGGACGTTGAGCGCGTTGCCGAAGCCGGTATCGGCGTCGACCAGGATCGGGCAGGCCACGCGCTCGCGGATCGCGGCCAGGGTCTCGGCGACCTCGGTCATGTCGACCAGGCCGATGTCGGGCCGGCCGAAGCGGGTGTAGGCGATGCTGGCGCCGGAGAGGTAGACCGCCTCGGCGCCGGCCCCTTCGGCCAGCAGGGCCGAGAGGCCGTCGTAGACGCCCGGGGCGACCAGGATCTCGCGCGCCCCAAGACGGTCGCGCAGGCGGCCCTGCCGCGGGGGGGTGTCGGTCATGGGCTTGCGTCCTTCCGCTGGGCTTGAAGTCTCTTTTCCAGGTGCGGCACCAGGCCGCCGTCCCGCAGCATCGCCATCAGGAAGCCGGGGATGGGCTCGCAGGCGAGGCGCGCGCCGCTGGTCAGGTTCTCGATCTCTCCGGCCGCCGGGTCGACCCTCAGCCTTTCGCCGAAGCGGATCGTTTGCGCCTCGGGGCAGACCAGCACCGCCAGGCCGAGGTTGAGGGCGTTGCGGTAGAACAGGCCGGCGAAGGACTCGGCGACCACCGCCGCCACGCCCAGGTGGCGCAGGGCCTGGGCCGCCTGCTCGCGCGAGGACCCCAGGCCGAAGTTGCGCCCGCCGACCACGACGTCGCCGGGCGTCACGCCGGCGGCGAAGCCGGGGTCGATGGCCTCCAGGCAGTGCGCCGCCAGCACCTCGATCGGCGCCTTCATGTAGGCCCCCGGCGCCAGGGCGTCGGTGTCGACGTCGTCGCCGTAGACCCAGGCCTTGCCGCGCTCGCCGGTCATCCGCCTTTGCCCTCCGCCCCTCGCTCGGCAAGGATCTCGCGCGGGTCGAGGATGCGCCCGGCGACCGCCGCCGCGGCCACGCTGTAGGGTGAGCCGAGGTAGACCTGCGAGGAGGCCGCGCCCATGCGGCCCTTGAAGTTGCGCGCGGTCGAGGAGATGCAGACCACCCCCTCCCCCAGCCGCGCCTCGCCGTAGCCGGCGCAGATCCCGCAGGCATTCGGCAGCAGCCTGGCCCCGGCCTCGACCAGGACCCCCAGGCTGCCCTCGGCGGCCGCCGCCTCCTGGTCGCGCAGCGAGGCCGGCGCGACCAGCAGCTCGACTCCCGCCGCCACCTTGCGCCCGCGCAGCACCTCGGCGGCCATGCGCAGGTCGTCCAGCTTGGCCCCGGTGCAGGCGCCGATGTAGGCGACCTGCGGGCGGACCGCGGCGAAGTCGGCGGCCGGCGCCGCCTGCGCCGGGCTGTGCGGCGCCGCGACCTGGGGCGCCAGCGCGCCGGCGTCGAAGACGTGGCGCTCGCCGGGCACGGCCTCGGGGTCGCCCTGCCAGGCTTCGATCTCGCCGGGCTCGGCGCCGATGTCCTCCAGCCAGGCGGCCGTCGTCGCGTCGGGCGCGATCAGCCCGGTCTGCCCGCCCAGCTCGGCCGCCATGTTGCAGAGGGTCATGCGCTCCTGCATCGACAGCGCGGCCATGGCCTCGCCGGCGTACTCCACCGCCTGGTAGCGACCGCCGTCCATGCCCAGGCGGGTGCAGAGGAAGAGCATGATGTCCTTGGCGACCACGCCCGACGACAGGCGGCCGCGCCATTCGATCAGGATGGTCTCCGGCACCTTGAGCCAGATCTCGCCGGTCACCAGGACCCCGGCCATCTCGGTCGCGCCGATGCCGAAGATGTAGCAGCCGAAGGCGCCGCCGGTCGGCGAGTGGCTGTCGCCGCCGACCGCGAACATGCCCGGCCGCAGGTGGCCGCGCTGCGGCAGCACGACGTGGCAGATGCCCTCGCGGTCGTGGAAGGCACGGATGCCCTGCTCGGCGACCCAGTCGCGGGTCAGGTCCAGGATCTCGCGGCTGCCGGCGTCCGTCGCCGGCACGAAGTGGTCGGTGATCACCACCACCTTGTCCGGGTCCCAGACCTTGACCCCCAGGCGCTCCAGGATCGGCTTGACCCGCCGCGGCCCGCCCGAGTCGTGCATCATCGCCAGGTCGACCCGGCAGGTGACGATCTCGCCCGGCGCGACCGCCTCGCGCCCGGCGGCCCGGGCGATGATCTTCTCGGCAAGGGTCAGGCCCTTCTTATGCTCGGGGGCGACCATCTAGCGACTCACCGAAGGCAGCCAGGTCGCCAGCTCCGGCACCGCGATCAGCAGCAGGACCAGCAGCATGGCGCAGGCCATGAAGGGCAGGGCGGCGACGCAGATCTCGACGAAGCGGGTGCCGGGCGGCGCCACGCTCTGCATGACGAAGAGCAGCAGGCCGAAGGGCGGGGTGGTGAAGCTGATCTCCAGGGCCAGCAGGATGATGATGCTGAACCAGATCAGGTCGAAGCCGAACTGCTGGGCCAGGGGATAGAAGATCGGCACGGTCAGCAGCATCATCGAGAGCTGGTCCATGAACATCCCCAGCATCAGCAGGACCCCGAACATCACCGCGAGCATGGTCAGCGGCGAGATGTCGAAGCTGGTCACCCAGGCGATCAGCCCGGC
Source organism: Kiloniellales bacterium (assembly GCA_028282935.1). GTDB lineage: Bacteria > Pseudomonadota > Alphaproteobacteria > Kiloniellales > JAKSBE01 > JAKSBE01. The sequence continues at coordinate 1,905 of JANQGU010000230.1, read as the reverse complement.
GCTGCCGCCCGAGAAGGAGAGGATCTTGCTGAAGGTCGCCGAGCCGAAGATGATCAAGAGCGCGACCACCGTGACCCGGGTCGCGCCCGCCAGGGACCTCCACAGCGCCCGCGGTGTCAGCGAGCGGAAGGCGGCGGCCACCATCAGCACCCCGAGGCAGCCGAAGGCCGCCGATTCCGAGGGCGTCGCCCAGCCGATCATGATCAGCAGGATGACCCCGACCACGATCGAGACCATCGGCAGGACGTCGCGCAGCAGCAGCACGGCCCGCTCGGCCAGGGGCGCGGTCTCGACCTCGTAGGCCGGCGCCGCCGCCGGGTCGAGCTTGGCCATGGCGTAGATCAGCACCGCGTACATCGCCGCCAGGGTCAGGCCCGGCAGCACCCCGGCGATCAGCAGCGCGCCGATGTCGAGCTGCGCCAGGGTGCCCAGCAGCACCGCCAGGGCCGAGGGCGGGATCAGCATCGCAAGGCCGCCGGTGCCGAGGATCGGGCCGATCGACAGCGACTTCTTGTAGCCGCGCCGGGTCATCTCCGGGACCATCAGGGTACCGAGCAGCGCGGTCGAGCCCATGGAGGAGCCGGACAGGGTCGCGAAGGCGGTGCCGCCGGCGACCGTGACGTAGGACAGCCGCGCCGGGACCCGGCCCAGCAGGCGCTCGACCGCGCCGAACATGCGGTTGGCCAGGCCGCAGTGGAAGAAGAGCTCGCCCATCAGCAGGAACATCGGGATCGGCGCCAGGGCGAAGTTGGCCATGGAGCCCAGGCCGTTGTCGGCCAGGGTCGCGATGCCCAGCTCGATCCGCTCCAGCAGCGTGCCGCTGCCGCCGAAGTAGACCGCCGCTGCGACGACGTTGACCGCCAGGAAGGCGACGCCGACCGGAAAGCCCGCAACCATCAGCAGCAGGATCGCGCCGAACAACAGGCTGAGGACGAGGTACCACTCCATCAGGCGGCCCCGCGGCAAGGAGCGGAGTGAAGGACTTCGGCGTCGGTCTTCGACGGCGTGCCGACCTCGCCCTTCAGTGCGCAGCACGGCGCGTACGCGCGGCTCAGGACGAGGCGAGAGACTCCCCTCATGCTGAGCTTGTCGAAGCATGAGCGCGCCGGAACGGCGCAAAGCGCACGTGCGATCCAACCCTCCATGGTCGCGCTCGACTCAATCATGGAGCTGCCGCTTACTGCCGTGCATCGGCTCGGCGGAGAAGACGAAGCGCAGGAACTCGATCGCCATCAGGCCGAAGCCGATCGGCAGGGCGACGGTGACGATCCAGCGCGGGATGTCGAGCTGGCCGCGCAGCTCGTCGTAGCGGGTCCGGGAATAGTCCTCCCAGGCCAGCAGCCCGCAGTGCCAGGCCAGGACCAGGCAGACCAGCGTGGAGACCGCGGCGACCCCGCGCGACAGGACCTTGCGGGTCCGGGGCCCGACGCTGGCCGTGACCAGCTCGATGAAGACATGGGCCCGCTGGCGCACCATCCAGGGCGCGCCCAGCATCAGCACGTAGATGAAGCCGTACTCGATGAAGGTGAAGGAGTAGGGGCTGTAGGCCACCGAGAGGCTGCGCGCCGAGGTGTAGTAGACGATCACCGCCATCATCAGCCCGACGTAGACGCAGGCCAGCGCCGACATCCCGCGGATCAGCAGCGTATAGGCGGCATCGACCCGCCGCAGGCCCTGCAACAGCCCCGTCATTTCAACGTCCGATCCACCTCGTTGACCCATCCGCTACCAGCCGATCCCGAACCGCTTTCTCGCTGTCATTGCCGGACTTGATCCGGCAATCCATCGCCGCCGGAGTCCCGTCCCGCGATGGATCCCCGGGTCGAGCCCGGGGATGACAGCGGAGAAGGGACCGCCATCGTCCAACCCACCCGCTGTCATTGCCGGACTTGATCCGGCAATCCA
>JANQGU010000110.1 GCA_028282935.1 Kiloniellales bacterium | reverse complement strand
CGATGCCGGCGAACTGCTGGGTAATCTGGTTGACCTGGCGTGAGTAAGCGGCGACTTCCTGAATCAGGTCCAACTGCGCCGACACGGCCGTCGAGCCCGTGAAGTAGTGGCTCGCCGCCAGGAATATTATCACGAAAACCGCGCGGATTGCGGCCGTTAACTTCAACATCGGCTGACGCTTGTCCCACCAGACTGCCCTGAGTTCCGGAACACTAACAGCTCGGCTAGCCACCGAACAGTTGCACCAGGGCACTACGGCAAGCGTCTTTCTGGCCTACTTGACTAGACTTTGGACCGAGTCGTTTTTTTGCGGCCGGAAGCCCGGCCGTCGCTCAGCGCAGCCAGACCTCGACGCGGCGGTTGAGCGCCCGCCCCCGGCTCGAGTCGTTGCAGGCGACCGGCATGATCTCGCTGAAGCCCAGGACCTGCAGCTCGCCTTGCGAGAGGCCCCGTCCGCTGACGGCCTGAAGTGCCGAGCGGACGGTGCGCGCCCGCGCCAGGGACAGCTGCCGGTTCTCTTCGAAGGGACCGGCCGAGTCCGCGAAACCGACCAGAAGGAACTGGCGCCCGCGCGTGGCGTTGCGTTCGATCAAGCGGGCCAGCCGGCGGACGTCCTGCAGGGCCTTGTTGTCGAGCTCGCTGGAGCCGGACCTGAAGCGGAAGGTCGTCGACAGCCGCTCGGAATTGCTCAACGCTGCCGTCGCATCGCGCATCAGCTCCATGTTGAAGCTGTCCGTGGACGCGCCGAGAGCCGCGGCCAGACGGTCGCCCTGCTGGCTGAAGGGCAGCCGGTCCGCGGTCTGATCGATGAAGCCGACATCGACGATGATGTCCTGGGCGTCCTCGGACAGGGCGAACTCCAGGAGCTTCTTGCCGTGGGGCGCGGTCAGGTTCGGCGTGGTGTAGAGGAACAGACGCCGTGACAGGGGATACTCCTCGGTCTTGACGCCGAAGGTCGAGGGATTCTGGACGATGCCGCAGCCGCTGGCGATCGCCAAAGTCTTCGCGTTGCGCTGATAGGCGATGCCGGTGAAGCCGATCCCGAGGGGATCCGAGGCGACGGCGTCGGAAAGCTCGGCATTGGACTCGAAGCGGCGCGCCTGCGGAGAGATCTTGCGCTTGGCCGGCTTCAGCACCAGCGAGTTGAAGGTGTCATAGGTGCCGGACTTGTTGTCCCGGGCGTAGAGGTTGATGCGGCCCGGCGCCATGCCCAGCTCGGCCCAGTCCGAGATCTCGCCGGCAAAGACCTTGGCGAGGTCCGCGCCCGAGATGCTGCCCAGAGGGTTGTCCGGAGACACGATCACCAGCAGGCCGTCGAGCGCCAGGATGTGCTCGCGCCCGGGCGCCGACATGCCCAGGAAGCCGGCCAGGTCCATGAAGGTCAGCTCCTTCTCCTTGATCGGACGCGACGACATGCCGATCTGCGCTTCCCCCCGCGCCAGGGAAGGAAAGGAGGTGCCGGAGCCGTGGGACCTGAGGTCGACGACGGAGAGCTTCTTGCCGTCGTTGCCCAGCAGCTCGATCTCCACTTCTTCCGGATCCTTGCCGACCCGCTTGACGACCTTGGCGCCGATGGTCTCTGCGTAGCCCTCGATCAGCGCCGGCATCAGCTGGGCCCCGATGGTGTTGGAGCCGTGGATCCCGAAGTCCGGGCCGGTGCTCAGCGCCGCCGTCTGGGCCGGCGCGCCACCGGGGCAGGCCCCCTCGACACAGTCGAACCTGTCCCGAGCGAGCCGCAGGGTGCCGAGGTTCTCCAGGGCCACGGTATAGCTGTTCTCGTCGAAGCCGAGCAGGTCGCCCTTGAAGACGACCTGCGAGCCGGTCATCTGCAGGGTCACCTCGTCGGCGGCCGCGGAGCGCGGCAAGGACAGCGCGGCGCCCAGGACCAGTGCCATAAGCAAACCCTTGCCGAGGAACATGCCGGACCGCGAGAGCGGCCGTCGATTTGCCCGAGCCGTCATTTTCTGGGTCTTCCTCTTCAGTTGATGAACAAGTCGGGAATGGCCTTGGTGCTGTAGCGCGCCTGTTCGCTGAGCGGCGCGCCGCAGGCGGCCCGCTGGAACACGCCTTCGGTCCGGCTGAACTCGCCGCCACGCGAGAGCCTGAGGACGAGGAACTCGACCTCCGCCATGCGGCCGTTGCCGCAGTTTTCGCCCTGGGGCGTCGAGCCGCGGCTCGCATAGTCCAGCGCCAGGCGGATGACGCCCCGGTCCTGGCGCCGGTGGTGCCAGAAGGTGTAGACCTCGAGATGGCTTCCAATGTTGCCGCCGTCGCTGACGTGGCTGATGAAGCCCCGGCCCCGGCCTTCCGCCCGGGCGACGCTCCTCGCGTCCTCGGGCGACGACGGCGCGGCCGCCCAGACGTGGCCCGGCTTGCCGAAGCCGGCGGCGTACTCGAAGGCATGGATGTCCAGGTTGACGTTGGCCGACCACAGGACGGAGACCTTCGAGATCCGCCCCATGTCGCGGGCCACGGCGTTCCGGGAGAAGGTCGAGCCGTCCTGGAACCCGATCTCGACCGGGCTGCCGTCGCCGGCAAAGCAGTCGAGGATGAAGTCGAGCCGCCCGGCGCTGTCGACCTTGCGCTGGAAAGGAACGCCGACGTAGGTGAAGGTCACCATCTGGCCGGCCCGGCAGGGGTCGGTGATCGAGAACTGGGTTCGGCCGCCGGCCAGAGGCAGGACCGCGATTGACGGCTCGGCGCAGCCCGTCGGCTGCGATTGAGCCAGCTGAAGGCTCCCCCTGCCGGCGTCGGTGCGGGCCGACGTGGGGGCCAGGAAGAAGACCAGCGCGGCGACCACGACGGCCACGACCGCGAGCATCCCGAGGAGCTTCGCCGAAAAGGGAACGCGGATCGGCGCGGCGGCGTTCATTCCACCGTCGGTGGCGCAGGGTTCAGGTCCCCCGGGCGCGACCGCCTTCTCGTTCCCTTGAAACTTGAAGCAGAGGAGCTTGGCAAAGCCATGTGCCTCGGCGCCACCGAGCGCGCTCCTGCGATCTTCACGGCCCTTTGGACCTCCCTACCATCCAACTGCCTTCAGCGGACCCGCTTTCCGACAGGCGCCTCAGCTGGAACCGGCTTACCGGACTTTTCATTGACGAGAGTTGAGCAGGCACAACCGCAGTAACTCCAGTACCTTGCCCAAGAAACGTCGCCCTACGTACCAAGTCCGACAAGCGCCGCCCTGACCATGACTTGCAGACTACCTGGGGTGGTTGTACTGCAGTTCGATTACACTTTTATGACAGAATCGCTACGAAGCGCGGTCCCCGGGGCGACCGGCGGCAGTCAAGCCAAAGGCTGCCGCGGCCCGGACCGGAGCCAACCGCGGCGTCGCGGGCAAATACCAGGGAGTTACCTTGGGTTAGGGCCTCAGAGCGGCCGATGCCGCGTGCCCTCGCCCCAGGTGACGAAGAGCATCCGCCCGGCCTCGCGGACAAGAAGCCGGTGCCAGACGCCGCGCGGCACGACGACCGCCTGACCGGCGCCGAGCTCCACGCCGGTCTCGCCGTCGGGTCCCTCGAGCCGGACCTCGAAGCGGCCGGACTGGCAGAACAGCAGCTCCTCGCCGGCCGGGTGCATCTCCCAGTGCCCCATGTCCTCGGCGAGGTCCGAGGCGGTGATCAGGCGGCCCTCGTAGCTGGTCTCGCCGGCCATCAGGCGGCGCCAGAAGACCGGCCCGCCCTCGACGGTCGTCGCGGCACCGTCGTTGTCCAGATGCAGGTACCGCTCGCGCAGGTCGAAGGCCCGTGGCTTGGCGGCCCATGGCTTGGCGGCCCGTGGCTTAACGTCAGACATCGGTCGCCGCGAGGTGCTCGACCGCGGCCCGCAGGCCGCCGTGGCCGTGGGGGATGGACTGGCGGATCAAGGCGGTCTCCACGGTCGCCAGGCAGCCCAGGACCATCGGGGCGTTGAGGCTGCCCAGGTGGCCGATCCGGAAGGCGCTGCCCTCCATGGCGCCGAGGCCGCCGCCCAGGGCGACCCAGTGCTGGTCGCGGACGCTGTCCCGGAAGGCTTGGCCGTCGACCCCCTCGGGCGTGAGCACCGTGGTCACCGAGACCGAGCGCTCCGCCGGCTCCAGGGCGTTGAACGCCAGGGCGCCGGCGCTCTCCCAGGCGGCCACCGTGGCCTGCACCGCCCCGGCCAGGCGGGCGTGGCGCGCGATCACCGCGTCCAGTCCCTCCTCCGCCAGGATGTCCAGGGCCTCGCGCAGGCCGAAGAGCGCGTGCTCGGGCGCGGTCCCGCAGAAACGCCGGTACATCTCGCGCTCCGAGCGGATGCGCCAGTCCCAGTAGTAGCGGTGCCCGGCGCGGGTCGCGGCCAGCTCGGCGGCGCGGCGGTTGACCGCCACGGCGGCCAGGCCCGGCGGCCCCATCAGGGCCTTCTGGGACGCGCCGATCGCGACGTCGACGCCCCAGTCGTCCATGGCGAAGGGCGCGGCGGCCAGCGAGGCGATGACGTCGACCACCAGCAGGGCCGGATGGCCGGCGGCGTCGATCGCGGCGCGGACCGCGGGGATATCCGAGGTGATGCCGGTCGCGGTGTCGGTCTGGACCGCCAGCACCGCCTTGATCCGCCCGGCCTCGTCCCGGCGCAGGGCGTCCTCGACGACCTGGGGATCGAGCGCCCGCCGGCGGTCGCCCTCGGGGCTCAACACCTCCAGGCCGAAGGCCCGGGCATGGCCGCCCCAACTTCGCGAGAAGTGGCCGACATCGGGCAGCAGCACGCAGTCGCCGGGCTCGAAGAGGTTGCTGAGAGCGGCCTCCCAGCCGCCGTGGCCGTTGCTCGCATAGAGGAAGACCTCGCCCTGCGTGCGGAAGACCCCCTTCAGGTCCTCGAAGCAGGACAGGGCCAGGTCCAGGAACCGGGGGTCCGACAGGTCGTAGGCCTGCCGATGCATGGCGTTGAGCACCCGGTCCGGGATATGGGTCGGGCCGGGGGTATGCAGGAACTCGCGTGCCGAAGTACTCAAGTCGTCTCCTGACGTCTGTCGCCGCCGCCTGGCCCCTGTTTAGCAGCCGGGCCGGCCCCTGGCACCCCTCTCACATCTCTGTCAGCCGGTAGAATAAGGCCACCCACCGCGGGGGTTGCGACGAGACCCTGCCCTTCGTGGTCAACGGCTTCCGGGTCGCCCGCAGCGCCGAGTGACCCTACCAGCCCAGCCGGACGGCGCCGAGCGCAGCGGCGGCCGCCGCCTGGCAGGGCTCGACCACGGGCAGGCCGAGCTCGGCCTCCAGCGCCGCGCGGTAGCCGGCCATACCCGCACATCCCAGGATCAGCACGTCGGCGCCCTCGTCGTCGCGCAGGCGCCGGCCGACCTCGGTCATGGCGGCCAGGGTCGCGGCGGGCTCGGCCAGCTCGCCGACTCCGCGGCCGATCGGCTGGCTGTCGGCAAAGCGGGACTCCAGGCCCAGGCTGCGGACATAGCGCCGATGCCGCTTCACAGAGGCCGGCAGGATCGCCAGGATGCCGAAGCGCTCGCCGAGGCTCAGCGCCCGCGCCATGGCCGATTCGGAGATCCCGAAGACCGGCGCCGCCGCCGCCTCGCGCGCGGCGCCGAGGCCCGGGTCGCTGAAGCAGGCGATGACGTAGGCCGCGGCCGGCTCGCGCCGGATCAGGGCCAGCAAGGGCGCGACCACGCCGTCGACCTGGACCTGGGTCTCGATGCCCGGCGGCCCTTCCGCCAGGGTGACGCAGTCGATCCCGGGCCCTTCGGCGAAGCGCAGCGGCGCCATGGCGGCGTCGATGCCGGCGGTCACGGTCTCGCTGGAGTTGGGGTTGATGACCAGGATCCGCCCGCTCACCCCTCGGCCTCCGCCAGGCGGCGCTCCAGGCGCGCGATCAGGTGGCTCAGCTCCTCCTGGTCCGCCGCCGTCAGGGCCGGGCCCGGGGCCCGCGTCCGGGCCGAGGCGATGACCCCGCGCCGACGCAGGATCTCCTTGCGCAGAGCGAGGCCGAAGCCCGGCTGCTGCTCATGGCGGACCAGCGGCAGGTAGCGGTCGAAGAGGTCCTCGGCACCCTCGGCATCGCCGGCGAAGAAGCGCGCGCAGACCCCGACCAGCATCTCCGGGTAGGCGAAGCCGGTCATGGCGCCGTCGGCGCCGCGGGCCAGCTCCTGCGGCAGGTAGAGCCCGCCGTTGCCGACCAGGACCGAGACCCGGCGCAGCCCCTCGCGCGCTGCCGAGTCGCGCAGCGCGGTCAGCTTGCCGAGTCCGGGGCAGTCCTCGTGCTTGAGCATGACCAGTTGCGGGTGCTCGGCGACCAGGGCGTTGAAGGTCGGGACCGAGATCTGGACCCCGGTGCTCTGCGGATAGTCCTGGTAGCAGAGGGGCACCTCGGGACCCAGCGCCCGGCAGACCGAGTCGAAATAGCGTCGCAGCCGCTCCTCGGTCGCCAGCCCCGGGATCGGCGCCACCATCACGCCGGCCGCACCCCGCGCCATCGCCTCCAGCGCCAGGCGCGCGAGGTTGTCGAGGCCGGGGTTGCTGACCCCGACCACGACTGGAACCCGGGCGGCGACGCGCTGCAGCACCCGGGCCATGAATCCGCTGGCCTCGTCGTAGGAGAGCTTCGGCGCCTCGCCCATCATGCCCAGGATGGTGATCCCCTGGACCCCGGCCTCGAGGTAGAAGTCTACCAGGCGGTCGGCGCTCGCCAGGTCGAGCGCCCCGTCCTCGGCGAAGGGCGTGGCCGAGATGATGAAGACGCCCCTGGCGGTCTCGTTCAGAAGGGTCCTTTGCTCCGACGGCATGCCCGGCTCCCGCTTGCGATCCGAGAACAGCTTGCGTGGCGGCCATCGGCGATGCAAGCCGGGCCGGGCCCGATACCGGGTTGCGCGAATCGGGACGCGCCCGAGGCCGTTGCCCCGGGGGCACAGACCGGCCGGCCGCTCAGGAGCGGCGGTCGGCCAGTTTCGGGCTGCTCTGGGGACGCTGGTAGAAGATGTGCCGGCCGATCTTGGAGGTCCGGTCGAAGGCCTGGGCCCAGGTCGGCGCGACGTAGTCCGCGTGGTACCAGAGCGCGCCGTCGGTCGGGTCCGGGTTGCCGCCCCAATAGACGGTCCGGGCCAGGTCTTTGCTCTTTTCCCACTGGCGCAGGTTCTTCGGCCGGTCGCTCAAGCCGTCGCACCACCAGGTGAACTGACAGCGATGCCGGACCTGCTCGCCGCCTTGCTGGACGACGCGGCAGATCGTGTCCGGGAAGCGGCTGTCCTTCATCCGGTTCATGACGACGTGGGCGACCGCGAGCTTGCCGGTCTCGGGCTCGCCCCGCGCCTCGAAATAGATGGTCAGCGCCAGGCAGTGGAGCTCGTCGCTGACCGGATGGAACAGCGGGTTCGCCTGGCCCGCGCCTGGCAGGGACGCCAGCGCCGCCTCGACCGTGTCGTCGGAGATGTAGTCCGGCATCGCGCCGAACTGGAAGCTGGACCCTTCCTGGCCCGCCGGGACGCCCCCGCCGGCGGAGACCGAGGCCGACATCATCGAGAGCTGGCTCGAGCGCTCGGCCGGCCATTGGAAGTCGGCGATGCCGCTCTTCGCGGCGCCGAACCGGGCAAGCTGACCCGAGCGCAGGTCGAAGAGACCCGCTTCGCCCGAGCCGACGAGGCAAGCGCAGAAAAGAGCAAGGAGCCCGACGCGGCGCAAAGACAGCCCTCCAGAGCTGCGTTTCGCCCCCCCGGCAACGCCGTCGCTTCCGCCCTGCGGCTCCGGCAGTCGAGCCGCCAAGTCGGGCGCGGCAGCCGCCTCCTGACCTGATCGTTCCAATTTACCCTCCCGGCCCGCCGTTTTCGACGTGACCGCTCCCTTAAAGCCTTGTTTACCCAAACTCCGCGGCTCAGTCAAAGACAATACGCCGGCCGGTGGGTGTTGGATTAAGAACTTGTACATGAAGCTGCTCAGGAAATCAGTAAATATAGTGTGAATTTCTGTTTATAAGTAGTTGATTATAGAAAATCACGGTTAAAATTTCGCCAAATATTTATTTAAATTCTCCGCGAATTGCAGACTGGGAGAGTCCGCCTGGCCGAAGATACGCCGAAGTGCGTATGGCATTGGTTGTTAACCTTGGCCTGCTAGCCTGCCCGCTCTGCGCTGCGGAGGAGCGCGCAGACCCGATTCGACCAACCGGCAGGGCTTTGGAGACGCAGGCATATGACCATGGGAGACGCAGAGGCCCGGATCGACGACGGGGAATCCGGCGTCACGCTCAACCCGGCCCAGCTTGCCCTGCAGGCCGAGCTGGCCGGCAGCAACATCAACGAGGCCACCTTCCTGGCCACCGACTACCTCAACCACCTCAACGAGGCGGTGATGATGCTCGAGCTGGTGCCGAGCGCCCCGGATATGCTCGAGGAGGCCCTGTCCTGGCGGCCCAAGACCTATCAGGAGCACTTCATGAGCAGCGATCTGGCCGTCGCCGATTTGGCCTGCCGCGCCTACGAGATCGCGCCGGAACGCTTCCGCCTGCCCTTCGACCTGACCGTCAAGGCCATTCAGCGGCGGATCTCGACCACGCTCGCCGATCTCGAGCCCCTGGTGGAGGCCGGCGACCAGAGCCAGGTCGGTCTGGTCGTGCTCTCCTCCTGCAAGGCGGTCCAGGACCTGATCGGGGTCGCCGCGGCCATCGTCAACGGCAGCGAGCGGATGGCCGATTGCGCCGCAAGCACCGAGCCGGCCCCCGCCGAGGAGGACGAGACCACCATGTCGCAGGCGGAGATCGACGCCCTCTTCGGCTAGCGCAGATCCCGATCGGGCGCCTCCGCATCTGGCCAAGGGTCCAGCGCCAACACTTTTCTGTCGTATCGGGTCGCGTCGCGCCTCGAGACTCCTCTTCATCGATCCTGAGCTTCGGATCGGGACCCACCGGTGGTATCCAGTGGTTCCCACAGTCCGGCCATGACGAGGGCATGATTGAAAAGCTTGATATTCGCGAAAGCTCACCGGGTGACCTGGTCGCGATCGAGAAGCTCTATCCGGACGCCTTCCCCGACGAGGATCTGCTGCCCCTGGTGAGAGCGTTGCTGCGGGAAAGGCCCATCGTTCTCTCGCTGGTCGCGATCGCCGCCAAGTCCCTCCTGGGGCATGTCGCCTTCACGACCTGCAGCGTTACGTCAAGCAGCGACAAGGTCGCGCTCCTGGCACCACTGGCCGTTGCTCCCGCTTGGCAGAGACAGGGGATCGGCACCGCGATCGTCCGCGCGGGCTTGCAGCGGCTGGAGGCTGCCGGCGTGACCCAAGTCTACGTGCTCGGCGACCCCGCCTACTACGGGCGTTTGGGCTTTGTGCCCGAGGCCGGCGTCGCGCCACCCTATCCCTTGCCGGCGGAATGGCACGGGGCATGGCAATCGATGAGCCTGGGCAGCGCCGAGCCGCCTCGCCGGGGCAAGCTTTCCGTGCCGCAGCCATGGCGCCAACCGGCTCTGTGGGCGCCTTGAAACAGAAGCCAGACCCGAGGGCCGCTGAGTCACAGGGCCCCGACCCTGGACCGAACAGCGCTCCAACGGACTGGATTGAGTGCAGGTATTTTTCTCTGTTTCAGACAGATAGCGCAGATTATTGTACCTTCATCTGAATGCAGGTTGCTGAGGCGCTCCCGCTCCGGGTCCACGGACAGGGCCGCAAGGGGATAGACCTCGACGCTGCGGCGTAGGGCTCTATGATGGCGTCCCGCTCTGCTGCTGAGGTGAGCATCCGCGATGAAACAGCTTGCGATTCTGGTTCTTCTGCTGCTCGGCCTCGGGCCGGCCGGCTGCGCGTCGGTCCCGGAGGAGGACATCCTGCCGCCCAAGATCAACCTCTCCGATCTGCGGATCCTGGAGAGCAACGGCTTCGAGCAGCAGGTCGAGGTCGACCTCA
>JANQGU010000085.1 GCA_028282935.1 Kiloniellales bacterium | reverse complement strand
GCCGCCAGGGGCATCAAGCGCGGCCCAGAACAGGACCTGGTGCTTCAGTTTACCGAGGACCTGCACGACGCCGAATGCGGGGACTGGCGGTCTCAGTGGAGCGTGGCGGCCGGCTACGAGTCAGGTGTCGGCACGGACAAAGACCTCGTCCAATCACTTAAATGGTACATGATAATAAGTGCCACTCAGGAGTTGGACCAGGACAACTCCCGCATTCTGTCTGCAAACCTTGACCGGACGATTTCCGGATTGGATGCCGAAGAGGTCACCAGAGCCGGGCTCCTAGCGGCCAAATGGGCCCCGCGCAACTGCGATGAAGAGCCGAAGCCCACCGTCGACGACCTGCTCCGCTGGATCGAGGACAACAATAGGGAGTTCAGGTACCGGGTAAACGTGTTCTGGAAGCACGCGAACGGCGACACGTCCGGGCAAACGCTGCGCATCGTCTCTCACGAGGTCGTGGGGACCCGCGGTGACCACTTCCTTCTCAAGCTGGCGCTCCGGAGGGGGCCGGGGCGTAGGTTGGACGAAACCTTCGTTGTCGCATTCGACTACGGAGGTGTCCGATTCGTGGAGGTACGGAAGGGCACCGTGTGACTGGCCACCTCCTACGGGCAGTGGATTGGAGCCATGAAGTCTTCAAGCGCCATCAAGACACGGCTATCCGTCGAGCGAAGAGGCTTCAAGGTGCTACGAGCGCTCCTCGGGCCCACGTGCGCGAGCTGGTGGCTTGGTGCCAGCCATCGTGGCAGTGATGGTGCTAGTACACGCCGCGCTGGCAGAGGGCACCCAACCCAAAGCATACTTGCTAGCTCGCACCGTGAAGCTGGCGTTTGTCCTTCCGGAGGGCACCCGTCCCCAGCAGAGCCCGCCCCGGAAGCACAGCTCCGGCCGGCTCTGCCGGACCTAAGCCGATAACGCCGAGGTCGGTGCAGGCTGGCCCCAGGTCAGCGAGGCGAGCGACCAAGCGTACGTGTTGCTGAGCTTCGCCGTCCCTGAGGTCGCCCCCCGGAGGCACAACGCGGGCCTCAACGGGTCGCCCTTGGAAAGCATGCGCTGATGGCACTCTGGCCTTGAGACCGGCACGGAGGCGATGCCAGTTGCCGCGACGGAGCCAAGCGCTCAGGCGCTAGACCTGTTGCTGGGCGATTTGATAGGCGCTGGTCCATTTTGCGCAGAGCGGTCTGGATGGAGCACTCGAGCTTACATTAGCGGGGGCAGTTTCCCATACACGACTTATGCGCACCCACGAATAAGTCACATATATGATCTCTCTCGCATGTATATGATTTATGATTGCATAAGTATACCAAAATTTATTATCGATAGAGCATATACTGTAAAATGCCAAAGTCAGTCGATATGGAGCAGATTGCAAGAGACGCCAAGCAGATCGGGCAGGCGCTGCGCCGCCGGCGCAAGGCGCTCGGCCTGACACAAGCCCAGGTCGGCGAGAAAGCGCAGTTGCGCCAGGAGACGGTTTCCAAGCTGGAATCAGGCCGGCCAGGCGCGCCGCTCCAGACCATGCTCGCCGTGCTTCAGGCGCTTGATCTGGAGCTGGTGATCAGGGAGCGGAGCAAGGCCGCGTTCGATGTCGAGACGCTTTTTTGATGGCCCGTCGCCCGTTCCATGTGCCGCTCGATGTCTACCTCAATGGCCGTCTCGTCGGACAACTCCGCAAGCAGGCCAGCGGCGCAATCGATTTTCGCTACGATGAGGACTGGCTCGCTTGGGAGCACGCCATTCCGGTCTCGCTCTCGCTGCCGCTGCGTGAGCAGCGCTTCGTCGGCGAGCCGGTCATTGCCGTCTTCGAGAACCTGCTTCCTGACGATGAAGCGATGCGGCGGGCCATGGCGGTACAGGTCAAGGCCCCTGGCAGCGATATGTACAACCTGCTCTCAGCTGTCGGGCGCGACTGTGTTGGTGCGTTGCAGTTCATGCCACAAGGACAGGCTCCGGGCCCGGCGGGCATGGTGTCCGGCCGGCCTGTCGATGACGAGGCCGTCGCCGCACTGATCGCCGACCTGCATGGCGCACCGCTCGGCCTCGATGAAGAGGGCGAGTTCCGCATTTCGCTGGCTGGCGTGCAGGAGAAGACCGCGCTGCTGTGGTGGAACGATTGCTGGCATGTGCCCCATGGGAGCACCGCGACCACGCATATCATCAAGCCGCCGATCAAGGAGCGGCACGGTGGCATCGATCTATCGGACTCCGTCGAAAACGAATTCTTGTGCATGAAGCTGATCGCCGCACTCTGTCTGCCGGCGGCTGGGGTCGCCATGGAGAGCTTTGCCGGGGAGAAGGCGCTTGTGGTCGAACGCTTCGACCGGCTTTGGACGAAAGGCGGTAGGTTGTTGCGAATTCCGCAGGAGGACTTCTGCCAAGCACTGTCGGTGCCTCCTGCCCGCAAACACGAACCGGAAGGGCCAGGCATGGTTCAAATCCTGGAACTGCTCGGGTCGAGCGATGAGCCTGAGGAAGACCGGAAACTGTTTTTGAAGGCGCAGGTCGTCAACTGGTTGCTCGCGGCGACTGACGGTCATGCCAAGAACTACTCGCTGCGGCTCCTGCCGGGCGGACGCTTCCGGCTCGCGCCGCTCTATGATGTCATGTCAACGCAGCCCTATCTCGACAAGGGCGCTCTCCGCCACAATCAGTTAAAGCTCGCAATGGCGGTCGGCGATAACCGCCATAAGATCATCTTCGAGATCATGCCCCGGCATTTCGGGCAAACGGCGAAAGCCGCGGGCTTGGCTCCGGGGCTGGTGGCCGAGATATTCGATGAGCTCGCCGCAAGTGTAGACAAAGCGGTGGATGAGACGCTGAACGATCTGCCGAAGGGATTCCCTGAGGCGCTTGCCGAAAGTGTTACCGCCGGGCTGCGCGAGCGGGCGAGATCGTTATAGTCACTGGAGCGAAAGGTCGCACGCCAGCAGGCCTGGTAGGTCGACTTCGCTCCACTGCATGGTTTTGTGTAGCGCCCCAAGAATCCGCGATAGCTTCAGGGAGTGATCGGCCGCCAGCGTAACCGGGCCGGCGCCCTGTTTCGCGCGCTTCCGGCCGAACTCGATGAGCTTCTCCCGCGTGATCTGGCGAAGCCGGACGCGGCCGAGCCGCCTCTTCAACATCTCGAGGCTGTAGGCCTTCGAGCGACGGGGCGCCTTGCCGACCTCCATCATGTCCTTGATATGAATGTCGATCAGGTCGCCGAAGGTCCAGGCCACGGCGGGCCGCTTCGCAACGAGCTCTTCGCAGCGGTCGAAACGGCGCTCGATTTCGAGGGCCCAGGAGTCGGCATCCTTCTTGCGGCGGAAGGTCTCCGCGGCATACCTTCCCCGGCGTCTCACCTGACAGCGCCAGGTGTCGGAGGAGAGCTGTGTGAAGGTTGCCATTTCGTGTGCGCTCTGTGTGCAGTCACAGAGTGAAGGGCCGGGACAAAGCGTGAACTTGCGTGATTTTGAGTGCACACGTTCACGTTTTATCTTTTTGAGATTATTGGAAAAGTGACACAATATCAAGCACATAGACTGTGTGCAGCACCCATGATGGACTGGACGGACCGGCACTGCCGCTATCTGCTGCGGCTGCTCAGCCGGCGCGTGCTGCTCTACAGCGAGATGGTGCCGACGGGGGCGATCCTGCACGGCGACCGGGCCCGCTTCCTCGGCTTCGACCCGGCGGAGCATCCTTTGGCCCTGCAGCTCGGGGGCGCCGAACCCGAGGAGCTGGCCGCCTGCGCGCGCCTGGCCGAGGCCCAGGGTTACGACGAGGTCAACCTCAACGTCGGCTGCCCCAGCGACCGCGTGCAGCAGGCCCGCTTCGGCGCCTGCCTGATGGCCGAGCCGGAACTGGTCGCCCGCTGCATCGCCGCTATGCGGGCCGCGGTCGGACTCCCGGTCACGGTGAAGTCGCGGATCGGCATCGACGAGCAGGACGACTACGCCGACCTGCTGCGCTTCGTCGACTGCGTCGCCGCGGCCGGCTGCCGCAGCTTCACGATCCATGCCCGCAAGGCCTGGCTGCAGGGCCTTAGCCCGAAGCAGAACCGGGAGATTCCGCCGCTGCACTACGACCGGGTCTATCGCCTCAAGGCCGAGCGGCCGGAGCTCGAGATCGTCATCAACGGCGGGATCCGGAGCCTGGACGAGGCCGAGGTCCATCTGGCGCAGGTGGACGGGGTGATGATCGGCCGGGCCGCCTACCAGGACCCCTACCTCCTGGCCGAGGCCGACCGCCGGCTCTTCGGCGACCCCGACCTGCCGGTCGGGCGCGAGGCCGTGGTCGAGGCGATGATCGCCTATGCCCGGCGCGAGACCGCCCGCGGCCTCCCGGTCAAGTGCATCACCCGGCACATGCTGGGCCTGTTCAACGGCCTGCCGGGCGCCCGGGCCTGGCGGCGCAGCCTGAGCGAGTCGGCCCATCGCCCCGGCGCCGGCCCCGAGGTCATCGCGGCGGCCCTGGACGCGGTCATGGCGACGCAGCGGCGGTCGACCGCCGCTTGATCCGAAATATCAAGCATTATAGGCAAATATACTTCAAATATAATCCAGTATAAAAGATACTATTGTCATAATATTGGAAGCAATTATACTATATCGCTCGTCATATGGGCATTGGGAGAGCGATATGAGAGCTTGCCTCGCTATGGTCTGCGCCCTGCTGCTTGCCGCCCAAGTGGCGGCACCGGCCTTTGCGCAGCGGTCCAGCCAAGCCCTGGGGGCCGAGCTCTCCGGGGATCAATGGGCGGAGTGCTTCGCCGTCTTCACCGGCATGGCGACGATCCTGATCGCGCACGGCGGCCCGACGCCGGCGCAGGGTGCCGCGGGTGGCGGCCCGGCCAAGCACTTCCTGGCCCTGAGCGAAAAGGCCGCGCTGCGCTGGCTGGACAGCCAGGGGGCCGGGCAGGACGAGGCCGGCCTGGTGAGCGGCCTCGGGCAGGCGGTCGACCAGGTGATCAAGACCGCGGCCGACCGGAGCGACTTCGCCGCCTACCTGCGCCGGACCTCCGACCGCTGCATCGACGCCGTGAACAGCTGAAACGACCGCCTCTCCGCCCCGCGGGTCAGGCCGCCTCGAAGCGGCTTTCCCGCCGGGGGGCATCGCCGCTGCGCCAGGTGATCGGCGGCGCGCAGGGGGCGATGTCGTAGACCTGCCGCCCGGCCAGGTCGTTGGCGATGACCGCGCTGCGCCAGGCCATGAGGCTGAGCTGCGGATCCGCGATGCCATGACTGTGGCGGCCGAAGTTCTGCAGGTAGATCCGCTTGCCGGCCGGGCCGTCCCAGAGGGCGCGATAGCAGGCGTCCAGCTCTGGCCGGCCCTCGTCGTCGCGCCTCAGCCGCCGCGCGATCGGCGCCAGGATCTCCGGCAGCTCCGAGCGATAGCCAGTGCAGAGCAGCACCAGATCGGCCTGGCAGGCCTCGGCCTCGCCGGTCAGCTGGTTGCGCAGGGTGACTTTCATGGCCGCGCCGACGCCCTCCATGGCGACCGCCTCCCGGTCGGGGCAGAGGCGGTAGCGCGCGCCGGCCTGCGAGAGGTGCCGCTCCCGGTACAGCAGCTGATAGACCTCGGCCAGGGTGTCGGGCGATATCCCGTCGCTGGCCAGTCGCTGCGCCTCGACGATTTCCCGCCGCCGCTCCGGCGGCAGGTCGAGAAAGACCCGCTGGTAGCCGGGCGTGAAGTACTCGTTGGTGAAGTGGGTCTCGTCCAGGGGCTCGAAGTTCGGACGCTGGCTGATCCAGGTGATCGAGCGGACCCGGCCGAAGAGCCCCCGGGCGAAGGCGAGAAAGACCTCGGCGCCGGTCTGCCCGCCGCCGATGATCGCCAGCGTTGCGCCGGCGGCGTCGGGATTGCGCTGCAGCAGCTCCGCGCCGTGAAAGCAGCGCGCGCCGCAGAAGGGCTCGGCCCAGGCCGGGCGGTAGCGCTGCTGGCCGGTGGCGACGACCAGGTTGTCCGCCAGCCGGCGGCCCCGATCCGTCCGGACCTCGAAGGCCTCGCCGTCGAAGTCGATCTCGCGGACCTCGGTGCCGAAGTTCAGCGCCGGGACCCGGGCCGCGGCCCAGGCGAGATAGTCGGCGAACTCGGCCCGGGTGATCGCCTGGAAGTCGGCGTTGAGGAACTCGTAGAAGCGGCGCTTCTCGACCAGGTAGGACAGGAAGGAGTAGGGGCTCCTGGGATCGGCGGCGGTCACCAGATCCTTCAGGAAGGAGGTCTGGAGCCGCGCGTCGGGCAGCAGCAGGCCGGGATGCCAGTCGAAGCCCGGCCGCCTGTCGAAGAATTGGGCGGCGACGCCCTCGACGGGCGCGAGCAGCGCGGCGAGGCTGAGGTTGAAGGGCCCGACCCCGACCCCGATCGCGTCCAGATGTTCCCCTGTCATGAAGTCCCTGTCCCTTTCGTTCCGCAGTGATCGAAGTCCTCGGCGCCCCGGCCGTCCCTTGTCGGGTCGCCGAGGTGCAAGGGGTTCTCCAGCGCGCTGCCCACGGCGGGCAGCGGCCGGGCGTTGGATTCGGCATAGCCGATGGCGAAGCGCACCCGGTTGATGCAGACCCGCGGCAGCGTCGGCTGGAAGAGGTCGAAAAGCCGGAAGCGCGCGTCCAGCTCCGGATGCGCGGCCTGATAGTCCCGGATGACCTTCGCCAGGAGGCGGTAGAAGGCCGGCTCGGAGATCACGCCCGCCCGCGCCGCCGCGCTGGAGATGAAGCGCAGCACGGTGACGAAGTGGGCGGTCTGGATGTCGTGGATGATGACCTCCGGCCGCTTGCGCGGCAGCACGGCGCGGACCTCCTCGGGCAGGCCGTCCAGCTCGGGAAAGTCCTGGTCGACGAGGTCGAGGTCGCCCTGGAAGTCCTTGAGGAAGACGCCGGCCGGGACCCCGTCTCGCAGGATCACCGTGATGTTCTGGCCGTGGGCGATGAAGCCCACGCCGTAGCGGCAGAGGAAGTGGTAGAGCGGCAGGGTCACCGTCTCGAAGAGCCGGCCGAGCCAGGCCTCGGCGCTCATCCCGGCGGCCGCGGCATAGGCGGCGAGCAGGGGCTCGCCGCGGTCGTCGCAGTGGTGCAGCGCCGAGAGCATGATCGCCCTCTCGCCGGGGCCGAGCTGCGCCTCCGCCCGCTCGCGCCAGATCACGCCCAGGGCCTCGTCGTAGTGGTAGGGCAGGTCCTCGATCAGGCGGAAGGTCCGGTTCGGCACCTGGACCCCGGCGACCTCGCGCAGCAGGCGCACGCGGCGCCCGCGGCTCAGCACCGGGTCCCCGGCGACCACCCCGGCCAGCCAGTCCGACAGCCGGGGGCCGATCGCGATGTAGCGGCCGGGGATGCCGCGGTAGCAGGAGGTGTTGAGGATCGAGAGCGAGAGCTTGATGTCGTAGGGCACCAGCCGCTCGGCGTTGGTCAGGGTGCGCAGCGAGGCCTGGGCGCGAAAGCGGTCGCCGAAGGCGCCGAGGAAGACGATCCGGCCTTCGGCCAGTTCCGGCGCGAACCACAGCGAGACCGTCTTCTTCCATTGCCAGGGATGGACGGGAAGGATCAGCAGGTCCTCGCGCCGCAGCCCGAGCTCGGCGATCCGATCCTGCAGGCCCTGCTGCGCCTCCGGACCCAGGGCGGAGGCGAGCAGGGCCTCCTGCGAGATCTCCGCCGCGAAGCCGCTGCGCACCGGGCTTCCCACGACCGCGATCCAGCAGAGTTGGAAGCGGCCGCCGTACTCCGGCGCGTAGGCGCGCAGATCGTCGTGGCCCCAGCCGACCCGGCCCTTGCTGGGGATCGCCTTGGGATGGCCTTCCAGGCAGGCCTGGAGGTCGTCGCTCGGCTGCTCGATCAGCTGCGCCGCCGGCCGACCCCGGTTGCGCCGCAGCAGCTCCTGGTCGACGACCAGGGTGGTCAAGAGCTCGCGGTGGTACCAGGCCAGGTCGGCGGGCGCCATGGCGATCTCGGCCCGCGCGTCGGCCAGGAATCGGAAGACGTCGCGGGCCGCCTCGTCCCCGCCCTCGGCCGAACGGGTCAGGCTTTCCGGTTCGATGCAGATCTGGCCCCAGATGTTCCGCCATCCGGCGAAGCGATAGACCGCACCCGAGGCCAGGCGCAGGCGCCAGGCCGCGCCCTCGGGCTCCGGCGCGAAGACCTCCTCCCAGGCGAGTTCGCCGATCGTCTTGGCCAACAGCCTCTGCCCAGCCCGGCGCCACAGCGCCGGGCCGGGCTCGGCCTCGGCGGGATCGAGGTCGACCGAGGCCGTCACAGCCGCACCTTGTCGAAGAAGGCCTCGCGGTCGCAGTGCATCAGGGCCGCGCGCTTGTGCGGGAAGTCGAACTCCTTGACCTTGTAGTAGGCGACCGCGTCGGCGTAGCGCAGCAGCTTCTTGTGGGCGGCGTTGGGCTCGCCCACGACCTTGCGGGTCCGGATGTCGTCGAGGAAGAGGTAGTGGGTCAGGCTGCGCAGCCAGGCCAGGGTCTTGGCCCGACCCAGGTGCTTCGGATTGCCGATCAGCCCGTGCCAGCCGCGGTCGTAGTCCTCGGCCTCGTAGTGGGCGCCGAGCCGGTCCTCCTTGGCCCAGTAGGCCTCGAAGTATCCCGCCGGATCGCCGTCGAAGCAGCCGATCAGGCCGAAGGCGTGGGGGTCGTCCCGCAGGTCCTCGAGGTAGCGCGCCAGCTCGGGCTCAGGCTTCGCCAGCTCCCAGAAGAAGGCGACGCGGCCGTCGTTCATCCAGGCGTGGAACCGCTCCAGGTCGCCGACCGGGTCGATGCCGCGAAAGCTGACCGTCATGCCGAGCTGCGGATCGAAGCGCTCGTAGACCGTGCCCTCGGGCTGCGGCGGCCGGATCGGGTGGGGCTGGCCGTGGGGGCCCGGCGTCGGGGCCAGGGGGAAGCGGCTCGCCGGCCGGCCGCGCAGCCAGGGCGTCCTGCGCTGGAAGAACATCGCCCGCCGGCAGATCCCGGCGGCCTCGCCGTGCCCATGTCCCTTGGCCGGCAGCAAGGGGATGTCGTCGCCCTCGGCGCAGAGGGTCGCCGCCAGATCCGGGGCCAGCTCCAGCTCCTGCGCCTCGGGGAAGCGGGCGAAGGCCGACTCGAGGAAGCGGAGAACCGAGGCCCGGCCCGGCGCCCCGCCCTCCGCGGGTCCCGGGTCTTGCAGTGACAGCAGGACGGATTCCTCGGGTCCGGCTTCGGCCCGGACCAGGAGCCGCCCTTCGTCTTCGAGGGGCAGCAGGACTGGCGCGCTCTTGAGCATGCTGGGTCTCGCGATCTGGCTCGTGGTGTGGCTGCGGCGCCGGGCTAGCCGGCGTCGGCGAGGATGGGGGCGGCGGCGAGGGCGGGCGCGTCGCGCGCGGCGATCGGATTCGCCATCGGCCGATAGACCGCTAGCTGTTCGCCGCCCCTGTGGTTCTCGTTGATGTTCTGCAGGCAGGTCAGGAAGTTGCCCTTCGACCAGATCTCGGGGGTCCGCAGCAGGCCGTCCACGAAGCTGGGGTCGCGCAGGCCGTCCTCGCGCAGGTCGAGGAGGAAGCGGCGGAGCTGCTCGAAGAGCCGCGGCTCCCGGCCCAGGCCGGCATGGGCCAGGCTGGCGATGACGTTGAAGACGTTGTTGACGATCAGGTAGTAGCCGAGGAGCCGGTGGCCGAGCGCGTCCTCGACCGTGTTCTCCGCCAGCTCGCCGAGGCCGGGGAGGGCCTCGGTCAGCTCCGCGATCCGGCTGTCGCAGTAGCCGGTGCCCTGGCAGTCCCGGTAGTAGAGGACGGCCGGATAGTCCTGTTCCAGGCGCAGGACGGTGTTCTGCTGGTGCGCGCCGAACAGCAGGCCGTAGTCGGCCTGGAGGATCAGCAGGGGCCGCAGGGCGACCGTGCAGAAGCGCCGGAACCAGGCTGCGCCGGCGGCTTCGGCCGAGATGCCCTCGCGGGCCGCGATCCGCCTGACGTGCCAGGCCAGGCGGCTCCGGCCGCCCAGGGGATGGTCCTGGCAGAGGGTCGCCATGACGCAGGCGTCCTGCGCGGCCTCGCCGCGGAAGGGGTTCCGGCGCAGGATCACGGCGCTTTCCAAGAGCGGCCCGCCCTCCGGATCCCGCAGGGCCAGGTGGACCGGCTCGCTCATGACCTTGAAGCTGGGCAGGCGCCGGGCGATCTCGCGCCAGAGCGGGCTCTGCAGCAGGCGATGCACTTCCTTGCCGCGCTCCCACTCCTTCGGCAGCAGGACGCGCAGCGAGTTGGTGACCCGCAGGCTGATGGAGAACTTCAGCATGAAGTCGCTATGCTCGGCGTAGAGCGTCCGCAAGGAGGAGGTCGGCCTGTAGGCGCTGCCCTTCGGGCCGAGATCGATCAGCTCGCCGGTGGCGAGCAGGCGGCGCAGCGCCGGCAGCTCGAGAAGCCGCTGCGCTTGCCAGGGATGGACCGGCAGGGGCAGGCGCCGGGAATCGCCCAGCAGCTCGCTGCGGGCCGCGGGCGGCAGCGCCGGATCGGAGGTCACCAGGCCCTCGAGCGCGGCCTCCAATGGCAGGTCTTCGGTCCCCGAGGCCTGGAGGTGCTGGCGGCGGACCAGGAACCAGCGGAGCGGAAAGGCCGAGGCGAACTCCGGGGCGAAGTCGCCGGCGTCGGACTCGGAGAACTCGTCATAGCTCTTCGGGGTCGGATGCACGGGATGCCCGAGAAGGAGGGCCTGCTCCGCCTCGATGAAGCGGAGGGGCGCGGCGAAGAGCGCGTCCAGGTCCTGCCTCCGGGCCTCGAGCACCTTCCGGATCCGCCGCTCGCTGTCGTCCAGCCGGGCGAGGAACAGGGCCCGCGCCTCGGGGCTGATCCGTCCGACCAGTGCCGCGTCGCCGATGACCAGCTCGGCGAAGCGTCGAAACGCGATCTCGCGGGGCGGCGCGCCCGTCTCGACCAGGAGCAGAGGCTCCAAGAAGCGGTGCCTTCCGGCGGAGGACAGCCGCTGCACGGGAACCAGGAGGCGCGCGCCTTTGCCGGCCAACGGCAGCGAGACGGCCTGGAGGCTGATGTCGCCGAGCGGCGCGCGAACCAGCTCCCAGTCCGAAACCTCCCGCAGGAGAGCGTTGAGGAAGGCGCCGGCGGAGGGCGCGAGAGGTCGTGTCGACGGCATTCCGGCTCCTGGTCTGACTGCCCTGTTGCCTGGGTGGTGTGCGGCGCAGCATAATGCGAATGATTCGCAATTGCAAGAAGAGTCTTGCAACTATACCCTGTATTGCTCGAAAAACAACTCGCAGGAGGTTGTCCGGATGAGCCAGGAATCCCAACCCCTTGGGAAGTCCATGGTGTTGCACGACGAGGCATCGGCGCCGTCGCCCCGGATGCTGCCGCTCTGTCTGGCGGTCTCGGTGGTCGGCCTCGGGCAATCGATGCTCTTCACCCTGCTGCCGATCCTGGCGGCGGAGTCCCGGATCGGCGCCGCTGGCCTCAGCCTGGTCATGACCGCCGGCATACTGGCGTTCTTCCTGGCGGCGCCGCTTTGGGGCCGCCTGGCCGACCGCCTGGGCCGGCGCGGGGTGATGCTGGGCGGCAGCCTCGTCCTGCTGCTCGGCCACGCCGGTTTCCTGCTCGTCCTGGAAGCCGTCGCCGCGGAGAGGATCGCGCCGGAGACCGGGCTCTTCGGTCTCCTGGCCGCCCGGGTGGTCTACGGCGCGGCCTCCGCGGCCCTGTTTCCGCTCGCCCAGGCCTGGGTCGGGGACGTGGCGGCCGAGTCGGGGCGCCTGCGCGGCCTGGCCGGGCTCTCGGCCGCGATGACCGCCGGGCGCCTGCTCGGACCGCCCCTAGCCGCCGCGCTGACGGTCCTGGCGCCGCTCTTGCCGCTCTACGCCCTGCTGGCGGCGGCGCTCTTGGCTTTCGTCGCCCTGCTGTTCCTGCCCACGCCGCCCCGCGCCGCCGCGCCGGTGGAGGGCGGCAGCGGGCCCGGCGGAGTCTTCCGCGCCCTCGCCGGAGTTTTCCTGCTGACCACCATGCTGGGCCAGCTCCAGTTCACCCTCGGGCTCCATGTCCAGACGCGGCTCGGCCTCGATGCCACGGCTTCGGTCCAGTTCGTCGCTCTGCTGTTGACCCTGGGGGCCTTGGCGGCCCTGACGATGCAGCTTCTCCTCGCCCGACGGCTCAAGTCGGGCCGCGCCGGGCTGCTGGGACTGCTCTGCCTGCTCGCCTCGGCGGGCTGCGGCATCCTCGCCTGGGGCGCAAGCGCGCCGCACTTCATCGTCGGCGTGATCGCTGTCGGGGCCGCGGTCTCCGTCGCCTTTCCGATCGGGACCGCGGTTCTGCTGGCGCTCGCCGGCACCGCTCGACGGGGCCGGGTCATGGGGGTCTCCGCCTCGGCGCAGACCCTGGGCTATGCCTGCGGTGCCCTGCTCGGCGGTCTCTACGCCTGGGCGCCGACGGCCTCCTTCGCGCTGGCCGCGCTCGCGCCGCTGCTGGCCTTTCTCCTGCTGCGGGCCGGGATGATCTCCGCCCGGGACCCGGAAAAGGGTAGGGCGTGAGGCGGCCCGTGCCACAACCACCCCACGCCCCGTGACCGCCCGAAGGCGGATCCTGTCGTCTCGGTCACTTCAGGTGCCAGGTCCCCTCAGGCTGGAAGGCGTGAAACACGAAGGCGAAGGTCACGTCGTAGGGCACGTCGGCCAGGCCCGAGCCGGTCTTGCGCTGCACCACCACGTTGCCGACGTCGCGGCCCTCGGCGATGGTCTCGCTGTCGAGCGCCGAGCTCTGCCCGGGCGTCCAGGTCAGCACCAGGTCGCCGCTCTCGATCCGGCCCTTGTCGCGCAGCAGCGGCAGGCTCCAGGCCTGCGTCCCCACCGCGACCACGCGGGTCATGGGCGCGATGTCCTTTGGATAGTCGCCGCGGTAGAGGAAGGGCGTCTGCGACCTGTCGTAGCCACGGTAGGGGTTGACCCCGTAGGGCCGGCGGACGTCGCCGTTGGGCACCAGCACCTTGCCGTCGGCATGCCGCGCCGAGAACTTCTCCCAGGACTCCAGGCGCGCCGGGATCGCCTTCAGCCGGCTGCCGGTCAGCTCGCCGACGATGGCCTCGCCGAGGAACTGCTGCCACCAGCTCTCGGTGTTGCGGTCGTACATCACCATGTCGGACTTGCGCAGCTTGCCGGTGACGCCGAACTCCAGGACCCGGTCGTCCAGGCGGCGGTCGAAGACCACCGCCGAGTTGCAGAGCGGGCAATAGGTGACCGCGACCGGCCGGCCGCCGACCTCGTCGTTGACGATCTCGTGCCAGGTCAGGATCCGCAGGGGATAGGCGCGGGCGTCGCCCTCGATGGCGAAGCCGATCACCGGCTCCTGGGGCGCGAGCTCGTCGCGGGCCAGCATCTCGGCGACCGAGACGAAGCTCGGCGCGTCGATCGAGGGGATGCCGTCCTTGCCCGGGCCGCCGGAGATGATCTCCTCCAGCGGCACGCTGTGCAGCGAGAAGTCGGTGCGCGGCCAGGCCGCCTGCCAGGAGTTCGCCGGCGCCGAGACCGGCAGCGCCAGGACCACGGCCAGAAGCAGCGCGGCCAGCACCCCAGGGGCAGCCCATCGTCGTCCCCAGCGTCGACCGGGCCGCCAAAGCCTCGAAACAAGGGAATCGCGCGCTGACATCGTGGCCCCAGCTTGGCGCGGCCAAGGCGTCACGGGCCAATCACAAGGTCTTGAGTCGCATCACAAAGGCTTGAGCGGGAAAACCGCCCCAAAAAAGGAGCTAGGCGTTCAGCCCCTCCAGGGCGCGCCGGACCTGCTCGGTCACCTCGTCGGTGGTCGCGCTGCCGCCCAGGTCGGGGGTCAGCACGCCGGCCGCCAGGGTCTGCTCGACCGCGGTCATCAGGGCGCGGGCCGGTCCGGCCTGGCCCAGGTGCTCCAGCAGCAGCGCCGCCGACCAGAAGGCGCCGACCGGGTTGGCGATGCCCTTGCCGGCGATGTCGAAGCCGGCACCGTGGATCGGCTCGAACATCGAGGGAAAGGCGCCCTCGGGGTTGAGGTTGGCGGTCGGCGCGATGCCCAGGCTGCCGGACAGCGCCGCCGCCAGGTCGCTCAGGATGTCGGCGTGGAGGTTGGAGGCGACCACGACGTCGAGGCTGCCGGGCTTCAGCACCATGCGCGTGGTCATGGCGTCGACCAGGACCTTCTCGGTGGTCACCTCGGGGTAGTCGGCGGCCAGCTCGGCGAAGACCTCGTCCCAGAGCACCATGCCGTGGCGCTGGGCATTGGACTTGGTGACCAGGGTCAGGTGCTTGCGCCGGCGGCTGCGGGCCAGCTCGAAGGCGACCTTCTGGACCCGTCGGATGCCGCCGCGGGTGAAGACCGCGGTCTCGACCGCCAGCTCCTCCGGCAGGCCGCGATGGACCCGGCCGCCGGCCCCGGAGTACTCGCCCTCGGTGTTCTCGCGGACGATGATCCAGTCGATGTCGGCGCCCTCGACCCCGGCCAGCGGGCTCTTGACCCCGGGCAGGATCCGGGCCGGCCTCAGGTTGGCGTATTGGTCGAAACCCTGGCAGATGGCCAGGCGCAGGCCCCAGAGGGTGACGTCGTCGGGGACCTCCGGATCGCCGACGGCGCCGAAATAGATGGCATCGAAGCCCTTGAGGGTCTCCAGCGCGTCCTCGGGCATCATCCGGCCCTCGCGACGGTAGTGGTCGGAGCCCCAGGGGAAGCTTTCGACCTGCAGTTCGAGGCCCGTCTCGCGGGCCGCGACGGCCTCGAGGACCCGCAGACCGGCGCCCAGGACTTCGGCGCCGATCCCGTCGCCCGGGATGGCTGCGATACGGTATTCCGGCAAGAAAACCTCTCCCTTCTGGCCCAGCCCCGTCGGCGGTCCCGTCGGCGGCCCGGCCTTCTGCCCCCCTGCGGCAGCTTTGTTGCGCGCTACCATGAAGTGCGCGCGCCGGAGTCGTCAACGCTGTTGCGTCCGACCGCCTCCCTCGCCGCGGAGGACTCCGGCAAAGCCCTGAATTTGTGCAAAATGCGAAGAAAAGGCGCAAAGATACAAAGGCTTAAGAATGCCGCGTTAGCCTTATCGTATCCCGCGGATCCGCGGGCGAAGTCGGAGTTCGATCAGGCCTGGATCAGGCAGATGTCGGAAGAGAGCCGCAAGGCGGCAGTTCTGGTTACCGGGGCCGGCGGGTTCGTCGGCCATCACGTCTGCCGTTTCCTGGCGCGCCGGGGCTTCGCGGTCCGGGGCGCCTTGCGGGCGCGCCCGTCCTACGCGGAGGAGGGGGTGGACTACGTCGCCATCGGCGACATCGACGACCACACCGACTGGCAGAGCGCCCTTCAAGGCATCGACATCGTGGTCCATGCCGCCGGGACCACCGAGGACTTCACCGAGCCCCTCGGCCGCTGGCTGGTGGCTCATAACCAGATCAACGTGGCCGGCACCGCCTCTCTCGCCCAGGCGGCGATGGACCACGGTATCAAGCGCCTGGTCTTTCTCAGCTCCGTCGGCGTGCGCGCCGCAGAGCGCGGCGAGGACCCGACCGGCTTCGAGACCAGCAAGCACGAGGCCGAGCAGATGCTGCGCAAGACCGTCGCCGACGCGGCGCTCGAGCTCGTGGTCCTGCGCCTGCCGGCGCTCTACGGCCCGGAGAAGCAGGACGCCCTGCGCGCGATGGCGGAGGCGATCCTGCGCGACCGCCCGCTGCCGCTGGCCAGCGTGCAGAACCAGATGAGCCTGCTTTTCGTCGGCAACCTGGTCAGCGCGATCGAGGCCTGCCTGGAGCACCCGGCCGCCGCCGACCGCACCTTCTCGGTCAGCGACGGCGAGGTCGTCTCGACGCCGGAGCTGGCGGAGCGCCTGGCCGACGCCATGCAGCACGACCTCGACCTCTGGCCCTGCCCAACTCCGCTTCTGGGCCTGCTCGCCGGCTTTGCCGGCTGCGGCAAGGAGGTCCGGGCCCTGACCCGCGAGGTGGTCTTCGACGACCAGGAGATCGTGCGCGACCTGGGCTGGCAGCCGCCGATCGAGGTCGATACCGCGCTGCAGGCCACGGTCCGGTCCTGGGACCTCGAGCAGGCGGCCCGCGAAGCGCCCGCGCGCCGGCCCGGCCTGCGCGGCCGGCTGACCGATACCGCCTTCGATCTCGGGCAATGGGTGGTCCGGATGATCCGCGGCCGTCGGGATGCCCGCGGCGCCGGCGAGGCCCACTCGACCTGACCGCGAAGCGCGCCGCTCCGGCGGCGCTTTCGGGCCGCCTCAAGCTCCAGCGTTTCATTTGACAACCCGGCTTGGCCGAAGGCTCAATACCTTTGGACCGGCGGGCAGAGCCGCTGCCCCGTCCCAAAGGACAAGAAAAGACCTGGAGGCTGGGAGAACATCATGAAACGCTTGAACAAACGGCCCTTCTCACGGCGCGCTTTCCTGGCCGGCAGCGGCGCGGTCGCCGCCGGCCTGACCTTCGCGCCCCGCTTCGGCCGGAGCGCCGAGGAGCCCAAGCTCAACTTCTACAACTGGGACACCTACATCGGCGAGGACACGCTGGACGACTTCAAGGACGCCAGCGGGATCGAGGTCAAGATGGACCTCTTCGCCGACAACGAGGAACTCTTCGCCAAGCTCAAGGAAGGCAATCCGGGCTACGACCTGATCGTCCCGACCAACGACTTCGTCGAGCGCATGATCACGGCCGAGATGCTGGTGCCTCTGGATCACGGCAAGATCCCCAACTTCCGGGCCAACATCGATCCCGCCTTCCAGGAGGCCCAATTCGACCCCGGACGCAAGTACTCCATGCCCTACATGTGGGGCACCCAGGGCATCGGCTACCGCAAGTCCAAGGTCTCCGGAGTGCCGGACAGCTGGAAGCACATCTTCGATTCTGAGGAGTATTCGGGACGAACCGCCTGGCTGAGCGAGACCACCTTCGAGACCGCGCTCAAGTACCTCGGGTACTCCCTGAACTCGAGCGATCCAAAGCACATCAAGGAAGCCGAGGAACTGCTGATCAAGCAGAAGCCGCACGTCAAGACGATCGCGGAAGACAACGGGCAGGACCTGCTGCTGGCGGGCGAAGTCGATCTCGCGATGGAATGGAACGGCGACATCCTGCAGGTCATGGAAGAGGACGACGACATCTCCTATGTCGTGCCCAAGGAAGGCGGCCTGCTCTGGCAGGACACGCTTTGCATCCCGAAGGGCGCGCCGCACCCGGAGAACGCCCACCAGTTCATCAACTATCTCCTGGACGCCGAGGCCGGCGCCGCGATCGCCGACTTCATCCAGTACGCGACGCCCAACAAGGCCGCCAAGGCCCTGCTGCCGGCCGAGTACACCGAGAACCCGGCGATCTTCCCGAGCGACGAGACTCTCGCCAACTGCGAGGCCGAGCTCTATCAGGGCGAGGCCTTGCAGCGCATCAAGGACGAGGCCTGGACCCGGATCCTGGCCGCCTGACGTCGGCTTAGGCTACGCGGTCCCGCTCCGGCGGGGCCGCTTTCGGTTTCCGGGGGGCGAGGCAGAGGGGCGAAAGGCGGGGCGGGCATGGAAAGCTGGCGGCGAAATCCCCTGGTCTTCTGGGTGATCAACCTGCCGCCGAGCCTGTGGCTGCTGTTCTTCTTCCTGATACCCCTCGGCCTGATCTGGATCTTCTCCTTCGGCGAGAAGCGCGGCGTCGTCGACATCGAGATCACCTGGACCCTGGCCAACTACCTGCGGGCGATGGACCCGCTCTACCTGCAGATCTTCGCCAAGTCGCTCTGGTTCACCGCCATCACCACCCTGCTCTGCCTGGCGGTCGGCTTTCCCATCGCCTTCGGGATCTCCTTCGCGCCGGCCAAGTGGAAGCCCTGGCTGCTGCTGGCGATCATCCTGCCGTTCTGGACCAACCTGCTGATCCGCACCTACGCCCTGATCGCGGTGCTGCGGACCCGCGGCTACGTCAATTTCACCCTGGAGTGGTTCTGGGACCAGGGCAATTGGCTGCTGGCGCTGCTCGGTCTCGGCCAGTACCAGCTTCTGGGCGCCCAGTTCGAGGCGCTGCCCCTGCTCTACAACAACTTCGCGGTGGTCTTCGGGCTGGTCTACGTCCACCTGCCCTTCACGGTGCTGCCGCTCTACGCGGCCCTGGAGCGCATGGACTCCTCCTACATCGAGGCCAGCCTGGACCTCGGTGCCGGCCAGTTCCGGACCTTCTTCACCGTCGTCGTGCCGCTGGCCAAGGCCGGGATCATCTCGGCGGTGATCATCACCTTCATCCCGGCGCTGGGCTCCTTCCTGACCCCGGACCTGCTGGGCGGCACCGACAGCCAGATGATCGCCAACGTGATCGAACGCCAGTTCAAGTCGGCCAACGACTGGCCCTTCGGCGCGGCGCTGTCCTTCATCCTGATGTACGCGACCTTCTTCGCCCTGGCCCTGCGCGCCCTGCTGGCCAGGGGGAGTTCGTCCATGGAGGCGGCCTGATGAGCGTGGCGGACGAAGCGACCCCCGCGCCGGTCCTGCGTCGGAGATGGCGGCGCGAGGCCATCGGGCCGCTGGACTACAGCCGGCGGCTCTGGCTGCGCCTGACCTTCCTCGCGGCCCTGGTCTTCCTCTACGCGCCGATCATCACGCTGATCGTATTCAGCTTCAACGACAGCCGGCGGAACATCGTCTGGCGCGGCTTCACCTTCAAGTACTACGAGAAGGCGCTGGGCAACGAGAGCCTGATCGAGGCCTTCACGAACTCGCTGACCATCGCCTTGCTGTCGACCGCGGCCAGCGTGGTGCTCGGCGCCATGGTGGCGGTGCTGCTGTGGCGCTTCCGCTTTCCCGGCAAGGCGCCGCTGGAAGGCGCCATGGCCCTGCCGATCGTGATCCCCGAGATCTGCATGGGGGTCGCCATGCTGGCCTTCTTCGCCCGGGTCGGCTGGCCGAGCGATCTGATCTGGCCCTTCAACCTCGGCAGCATCATCATCGCCCACATCTCCTTCAGCTTCCCCTTCGTCGCCATGGTCGTGCGCGCCCGCCTGGCCAACTTCAACCGGGAGCTGGAGGAGGCGGCCAAGGACCTGGGCGCGAGCGAGTGGGAGACCTTCCGCGACGTCCTGATACCCTTCATGCGGCCGGGTCTGGTCGCAGGCGGCCTGCTGGCCTTCACCCTCTCGCTCGACGACTTCGTCATCACCTTCTTCACCTCGGGTCCGGACACCGTGACCTTCCCGGTGAAGGTCTACTCCATGGTGCGCTTCTCGGTGACCCCGGAGGTCAACGCCGCCTCGACCGTGCTGATCGTGATCACCCTGGTCCTGACCGCCCTGGCGATGTGGCTGCAGAACCGAAGCGGGCAGAAAGCGGAGGAACTCGGATGACCGAAAGCGCAGGTATCGGCGGCGCAGGCGGCAAGCCGATCATCTCGATCCGCGAGGTGAGCAAGATCTTCGGCGGTGCCGTGACCGCGGTCGACGACGTCAGCCTGGACATCCACGAAGGTGAGTTCTTCGCCCTGCTCGGGCCCTCGGGCTGCGGCAAGACCACCCTGCTGCGGATGCTGGCCGGCTTCGAGATCCCGAGCCTCGGGCAGGTCCTGCTCGACGGGCAGTCGCTCGACGGGGTGCCGCCCAACAAGCGGCCGATCAACATGGTCTTCCAGTCCTATGCGGTCTTCCCGCACATGAGCGTCTTCGACAATGTCGCCTATGGCCTGAAGATCACCGGCGTCGACAAGGCCGAGACCATGGCCCGCGTCGACGAGGCCCTGGAGCTGGTCAAGCTGGGCGGCTTCGGCGGCCGCCGGCCGGACCAGCTCTCCGGCGGCCAGCGCCAGCGCGTCGCCCTGGCACGCGCCCTGGTCAAGCGGCCGCGCGTGCTGCTGCTCGACGAGCCGCTTTCCGCGCTGGACGCCAAGCTGAGGGAAGCCATGCAGCTGGAGCTGGTGCGGCTGCGCGAGACCGTCGGCATCACCTTCGTGATCGTCACCCACGACCAGGCCGAGGCCTTGTCGATGGCCAACCGGATCGCCGTGATGGAGTCCGGCAAGGTGCGCCAGGTCGCCGGCCCGGCGGAGCTCTACGAGTACCCCAACTGCCGCTTCGTCGCCGACTTCATCGGCAAGATGAATCTCTTCGAAGGCCGGGTCACCGGCCTCGCGGGCAATCAGATCACGGTCCAGGTCGAGGGTCTCGGCGAAGTGACGCTGCCCGCGGTCGAGCAAGCCGAGGGCGAGGTCGGCATCGCGGTGCGGCCCGAGAAGCTGCGCCTGGACCGCGAGGATCCCGGCGCCGGCCGCATCGCCTTCCGCGGCCGGGTGAGCGAGGTCGCCTACTACGGCGACACCAGCAACATCTTCATCACCGACGCTGCGGGCCGGGCCGTGTCCGCGAACATCCAGAACGAGGCGCGGCGCACCGATTCCCATGTCGCAGTCGGCGACGACCTTTGGTGTTCCTGGGACCCCCAGGACACCCTGGTCCTGACCGGCTGAAGCCGCTGCCGCGCTCAGCGCTGCAGCAGCGGACTCAGCAGGCGCGCAATGGTTCCGGTGAAGCGTAGGGGGGCATCGGTGACCGCCAGGCAGACGCAGTCCTCACCGGCATCGGCGATCGGCCTGTGCTGGACCGCCGGATCGGCGATCGCGACGTCGCCGCGGAGGAAATGCCCGGTGTGGTCGCTGAAGCCGCCGGTCAGCACCAGGGTGTACTCCGAGCCGTGGTGGCTGTGCTCCGGGATCGCGGTCTTCGGCCTGATCCGCATCAGGCGGGTCTTGAAGTCGCTGCGCTCCGTCAGCAGGCTCGCCTCGGCGATACCGCCCCTTTGATGCCAATCCAGGCTGTCCAAAGAGCCGGCGACGTAGTCGCGCAGGGGTCGCGGCAGCCGCAGGTCGCCCTCGGCGGAGGGCCGCGGCGGCGCCATCGCCGGCTCTTCCGCTGTGTCCAGGCGATCCAGAACGCTGACCAGGCTGTCGCTGCTCAGCATGGCCGGCGCCTCAACTTCCAGCTCTTTGCCCCCAAGCGCCTCGTAGGCGGCGACCTTGCGCCGGCACTCGGGACAGAGCGCCAGGTGCGTCGCGATCAGCAGCGACAGGGGCTCGCTCGTGCTGCCGGCGGCATAGCCGAGCAGCATCTCTTCCGAGGGATGATGGTGCGGCATCACCGCAAGTCCTCCAGACTACGACGCAACTTCGCCACCGCCAGTCGGATCCGCGACTTCACCGTGCCGAGCGGCAAGTCGAGCTCCTTGGCGATCACGTCGTGGGTTTTGTCCTCAAAGAACGACATACGTAGCAGTCTTGCCTGTTCCTCCGGCACCTCGTCGATCGCCTTCCGGATCGCCGCGCGCCACTCGTTCGCCGATACGGCCTCGGAGGGATCGTCGTCACGGTCCGGCACCAGGGCCGGGTCGTTGGGATCGAGCTCCGGCCGCCGTTCCTTGCGGATCGCGTCGATCCGCTTGTTCCGGGTGATCGTGAAGATCCAGGTGCTCGCCCGCGCCTTTCGATGGTCGAACTGCTCGGCCCGACGCCAAACGGTCAGCATGACTTCCTGCATCAGATCGTCGGCCTCGCTGTCGTTCACCCCCAGCCGCTTGAGATAGCTTTTGACCCGCGGGCCAAAATGCTCAAACAGCCTGATGAAGGCCTTGCGGTCCCGATGCACCGCGACGGCGATCAAGAGTTCGCTCAGCTCATCCGGGACGGCGCGCGAAGCGACTTTGGCGTTCGAACCCATCCGGCTATCTAAGGGCAACACAGCGACACCTACAAGCGTACGGCGGCTGGATGACCCGACTGCTTCAACCCCTGCTACCATAAGGCCTCCATTCCCAGTATCTACGGGCCCGCCGCTCCCCCGGATCACCATTTTTTTCGCGCTCGGCCCGCGCGGTGATCCGGTGCCAAGTGCCTGACGTATCGACCCTTAGTGCGTTTGGAGAGTGAACCCGGAGCCCTCGGTCCAGCACTTACATCCAGGGCCAAGGACCCTTTGGCCGCTTTCACGGGACCCCGGCAGGAGTTGGTTAACGTATGAAGATCGCCATCGTTGGTAGTGGCATCGCCGGTCTCGGCGCGGCCTGGGCCCTCAATCAGCAGCACGAAATCACGGTCTTCGAGGCCGAAGGTTACCTCGGCGGGCACGCGCACACGGTGGAGGTCGTGGACCGGGGACGCCAGGTTCCGGTGGACACCGGGTTCATCGTCTACAACGAGCTGACCTATCCGAAGCTGACCCGCCTGTTCCGGGAGCTCGAGGTCCCGACCGAGAAGAGCGAGATGTCCTTCTCGGCGTCGCTCGGTCAGGGCGCCTTCGAGTACAAGGGCGACCTTCCCGGCCTGCTGGCCCAGCCCAGCAACCTGGGCCGGCCGAGGTTCTGGCGCATGCTGCGCGATATCCTCCGCTTCTACCGCGAGGCCCCGGAACTGCTGACGCAGGAGGCCGAAGAGGGCCCGAGCCTGGGCGCCTACCTGGAGGCCGGCAACTATTCCGACGACTTCGTCAACGACCACCTGCTGCCGATGGGGGCAGCGATCTGGTCGACCTCCCTGTCCGACATGCGATCCTTTCCGGCGCGCACCTTCGTCCAGTTCTGCCAGAACCACGGCCTGCTGCTGCTCACCAACCGGCCGCAGTGGATGACGGTCAAGGGCGGCAGCCGCGAGTACGTGCGCCGGCTCAGCCACAGCTTCCGGCACCGGGTCCGCCTCAACCAGGCCGTGGTCGCCTGCCGGCGCACGCCGCTGGGCGTCTTCGTAACCACCGAGGCTGGCGGCGAGGAGCGCTTCGATCAGCTTGTTCTGGCCTGCCACAGCGACCAGGCCCTGCGCATCCTCGGCCCGGACGCGACCCGTGAGGAGGCCGAGACCCTGGGCGCGCTCGGCTACGAGGACAACCTGGCGGTGCTGCACCGCGATCCCGAGCTGATGCCGCGCCGCCGCGGCGCCTGGGCGAGCTGGAACTACCTCGGCGGCGAGGTCGAGGCGCGGGGCCGCAAGGTCTCGGTGACCTACTGGATGAACCGGCTGCAGAACCTGAAGACCAGCGAGCCGCTGCTTCTGAGCCTCAATCCGATCCAGCGGCCCGACCCGGACAAGGTGCTGGCCAGCTACAGCTACGCCCATCCGCAGTTCGACCAGGCGGCCCTGGAGGCCCAGGCCGCGCTCTATCGGATCCAGGGCGGGCAGCGGACCTGGTTCTGCGGCGCCTACTGCGGCTATGGGTTCCACGAGGACGGCCTGGAGGCCGGCTTCAAGGTGGCGGCCGAGCTGGGCGCCGCCGTGCCCTGGGCGGAAGAGGCGGGGACCTCGAGCCCGGCCTGGCGCGCCGTCCAGCCCGTGCTGGCCCTGGAAGCGGCGGAGTAGGCGCGGGCGATGCCGGCATCCGCCCTCAGATCTCGGATCTACTTCGGCCGGGTCATGCACAAGCGGCTGCGGCCCTTCCGCCACCGCTTCGCCTACCGGGTCTATGCCTTTCTCTTCGACCTCGACGAGCTCGGCCGGCTCGACCGGGAGCTGCCGCTGTTCTCCCACAACCGCGCGAACCTCTTCAGCCTGCGCGACCGTGACCACGGTCCCCGCGACGGCAGCGCGCTGAAGCCCTGGGCCGAGCGGCTCTGCGCCGAGGCCGGCGTCGAGCTGGGCGGCGGCCGGGTCGAGCTGCTCTGCCTGCCGCGCCTCTTCGGCTATGTCTTCAATCCGCTGTCCCTTTGGTTCTGTCACGGCGCCGAGGGCGAGCTGCGCGCCGTGATCTACGAGGTCCGCAACACCTTCGGCCAGCAGCACAGCTACGTGATCCCCCTGACCGCGCCGCCGGCGGGGGAGGAGGCCTTCGACCAGGCCTGCGACAAGGGCTTCTACGTCTCGCCCTTCATCCCGATGGCGGCGTCCTACCGCTTCCGCCTGCGGCCGCCGGGACGGCGGCTCGCGGTCCTGATCCGCCAGGCGGTGAAGGAGGGCGAGATCCTGCTCGCGACCTGGTCGGGCCGGGGCGCCCGGCTGGGTCTCGGCAGCCTGTCGCGCGCCCTGTTGCTCTATCCCTTGCTCACCTTCAAAATCGTCCTCGCAATCCATTGGCAGGCGCTGTGGCTTTGGGCAAAGGGGGCCCGCTACCACCGTCGTCCCCAGCCACCGAGGGAGCCGGTCTCCCTCGAAATGCCCGCTCCGCGGCTGCCGGCCGAGTAGAGGGGAGCAGGGGAGATGGAGATACCAGCCAAACCGGCCGCGCGCGGCGGCACCGGCCACTTCGGTCTGATGTTCCGGGTGCTGGAGCGGACCCGCTACGGCCGTATCCGGGTGATCCTGCCGGACGGCAGCGAGCACGACTTCCAGGGCCCGGAGCCGGGGCCGCAGGCCGAGATCGAGTTCCGCCACCGCAGGGTCCTGCGCCGCATGTTGACCAACGGCAGCAACGGCTTCGCGGAAGGCTACCTCGCCGGCGAGTTCGAGACGCCCGACCTGGCGGCCCTTCTGGAGCTGGGGGCCCGCAACGAGGACGCCTGGGGCAACTTCCTGACCCGGACCTCGATGCTGGCCGGCCTGCACCGCCTGTTCCACGTCCTGAGGCCGAACTCCAGGCGCGGCGCGCGGCGCAACATTTCCCAGCACTACGACCTGGGCAACAGCTTCTATTCGGCCTGGCTGGACCGCAGCCTGACCTACTCCTCGGCGGTCTTCGACAAGGCCGATCAGCCGCTGGAAGCGGCCCAGAGCAACAAGTACGCGAGCCTGGCCGCGCTGGGCGGGCTGAGCGCGGGCGATCACGTGCTGGAGATCGGCTGCGGCTGGGGCGGCTTTGCCCTCTATGCCGCCAAGCGCCTCGGCTGCCGCGTGACCGCGCTGACCATCTCGCAGGAGCAGTACGCGCACGTCCAGGCGCAGATCGCCGCCGAGGGCCTGCAGGACAAGGTCGAAGTCCGCTTCCAGGACTATCGCGATACCCAGGGCGTCTTCGACCGGGTCGTCTCGATCGAGATGTTCGAGGCCGTGGGCGAGCGCTACTGGGACCCCTTCTTCCGCAAGCTGAGCGGCGTGCTGCGGCCGGGCGGCACGGCGGCGCTGCAGGTGATCACCATCGCCGAGGACGTCTGGCCGAGCTACCGGCGCAGCGCCGACTTCATCCAGCGCTACATCTTCCCGGGCGGCGTTCTGCCGCCGCGCGGGGCCCTGGTCGAGCGGGCCCAGGGCGCCGGGCTCGCCTGGCTGGCCGACCGGGGCTACGGCACCCACTACGCCCGCACCCTGGCCCTGTGGCACCAGCGGTTCTGCGAGGCCTGGCCCGAGATCGGCCGGCTCGGCTTCGACGAGCGCTTCCAGCGGATGTGGCGCTACTACCTGGCCTACTGCGAGGCCGGGTTCCGCGCCGGCCGGATCGACGTCCTGCAGATGGCCTTGCGCCGGCCCTGAAGATGCCGGCGGCGAAGACGATGAAGGAGACGGCGCATGGAGCGCGCGGCGGCGTCCTCGCTGCTACGGCTGACGGCCTACGGTCTGCCTGGCCTGCCGCTGGCGGCGCTGCTGCTGCCGCTCTACGTCTACCTGCCGACCTTCTACGCCGCTGACCTCGGGCTCGGCTTCGCGGCGGTCGCCGCCGTCCTGACGGCCACGCGGATCTGGGACGTCTTCACGGATCCCCTGATCGGGTCCCTGTCGGACCGCACCCGGAGCCGTTTCGGCCGGCGCCGGCCCTGGATGCTGGCCGGCGCGCCCTTGCTCCTGGTCAGCGCCTACTTCCTCTTCCTGCCGGCACCCGGCGCGAGCTTGCCCTATCTGCTGCTCTGGGTCGCCATCCTGACCCTGGGCGGGACCATGGTGCTCCTGCCCTACAGCGCCTGGGGCGCCGAGCTGACCGTGGACTATCACGGCCGCAGCCGGGTCTCGGCGGCGCGCGAGGTCTTCGTGGTCGTCGGCACGATCCTGGCCGCGGCCCTGCCGGCGGCCTTCGGCGAGGACCGGGGCCGGGCCCTGGAGATGCTGTTCTGGATCCTGCTGGTGTCGCTGCCGGTCGCCCTGACGCTGGCCCTGACCCTGGTGCCGGAACCGGCCCCCAGGTCGACCGCGGCCCTGCCCTGGCGCCGCAGCCTGGGCCTGCTGCGGTCCAACGGGCCCTTCCGGCGGCTGATCCTGGCCTACTTTCTCAACGGGATCGCCAACGGCCTGCCGGCGACCCTGTTCCTGCTCTTCGCCGAGTTCGGCCTGGACGCCAAGGCCAGCAGCGGCGCTTTCCTGCTGACCTACTTCCTCTGCGGCATCCTCTCGGTTCCGCTCTGGCTCCGGCTGACGCGGCCCTTCGACAAGCACCGGGTCTGGATCGGCGCCATGCTGCTGGCCTGCGCCGTCTTCGTCTGCGTGCCGCTGCTCGGCCCCGGCGACGGCGCCTGGTTCTTCCTGGTTTGCGTGCTCACGGGCCTGGCCCTGGGGGCCGACCTCGTGCTGCCGCCCTCGATGCAGGCCGACGTGATCGATCTCGACCGCCTGCGCAGCGGGCGGGAGCGGGCCGGGCTCTACTTCGCGATCTGGGGCATGGGCACCAAGCTGGCCCTGGCGCTGGCGGTCGGGATCGCCTTCCCGCTGCTCGATCTGGCCGGCTTCGAGGCCTCCCCCGGAGGCGGCGGAGAGCTGCCGCTCTTCGCTCTGGCGGCGCTCTACAGCCTGGTCCCGGTGGCCTTCAAGCTGGCCAGCATCGCCCTGATGCGCGGCTATCCCATCACCGCGGCCCGGCACGACCGGCTGCGGCGCCGGATTGCCGATCGGCAGGCATCCAAGTCGGGCCTCGCGGCGTAGAAGTCCCATGATACGGCATATGGCGGCCTTGCTGGCCTTAACCCTAACCTTGACCGGATGCGGTGGTATGAAACCCGAGGACTTCGCAGGACGTGAGCCGAAGCTGCTGCTGGAGGAGTATTTCGCCGGCGAGACGCGGGCCCATGGCATCTTCGTCGACCGCTTCGGCGACCTGCGCCGGCAGTTCGAGGTCGATATCGAAGGCACCTGGGACGGCGAGACCCTGGTCCTGAAGGAGGACTTCCTCTACGACGACGGCGAGACCCAGCAGCGGATCTGGACGATCCGCAAGACCGGGCCGCACAGCTACGAGGGGCGGGCCGAGGACGTCATCGGCCCCGCGGCCGGCAAGGTCTACGGCAACGTGCTGAACTGGCGCTATCGCCTGGCGCTCAAGGTCGGCGACTCGACCTGGAACGTCGACTTCGACGACTGGATGTTCCTGCAGGCCGACCAGGTGATCATCAACCGGGCCGAGATCACCAAGTTCGGCCTCAAGCTCGGCGACGTGACCATCGTCTTCACCAAGCCGCCGGCTCGCTCGGCCAGGTTTCCCGCGGAACCCGCCATAGTCGCGGCCGAGTAGCCGGTCATTCTCCCTTGGCGCCCAGCCGCCGCCGCAAGACCGCCAACAGCGATCCCAGAACCGGCATCCGGGCGTAGAGCTGGCTCGCCGCGTCCCAGTGGTCGATGTGGGCGGCGATCCGGCCCTGGTCGTCGAGGCGCAGCTCGGTGACGCCCTCGAAGGTGATCGCCCTGCCGCTGCCGCGCAGACGGCCGCGCAGGGTCCAGGCGAAGAAGCAGGCCCCCTCGCTGCAGGCCCCCTCGCTGCAGGCCCCCTCGCTGCAGGCCCCCTCGCTGCATGCCAAGTCCCGGCCCGCGAAGTCGACCTCGGTCAGGTCCTCGAAGATCTTGGTGAAGACCCGGATCACGGCTTCCCGGCCGGTCACGTCGTTGAAGGGGTCCACGAAGCGGGCCTGCGGCGCCAGGTAGGCGGAGAGCTCCGGCAGGCGCGCCGCCGTCAGCGCCTCCAGGAAGGCGACATAGGCCGCGGCGCGCTCCTGCTTCATCACTTCGGCAGCAGGCGGCGGGTGATCGCCAGGGCCAGGGGGTGGGGCAGGAGCCGGAGGAGCTTGAGAAGGTAGGCGAAGCGCCGCGGGAAGACGATCTCGAAGCCGCCGGACTGCAAGCCGCGGTAGAAGGCCGTCGCCGCCGACTCGACGTCCATCAGGAAAGGCATGTGGAAGGGATTGCGGTCGGTCAGCGGCGTCTTGACGAAGCCCGGGTTGACGACCTGCAGGGTGACGCCCTCGGCCCGCAGCTCGGGCTCCAGCGACTCGGCCAGGTTGATCAGGCCGGCCTTGGTCATGCCATAGGCGCCGGCCAGCGGCAGCCCGACGTAGCCGGCCAGCGAGGCGACGATGGCGATCTGTCCTTCCCGGCGCCGCCGCAGCGGCGGCAGGACCGCCTCCAGGCAATGCACCGTACCCATGAGGTTGAGCTCGACCAGCTGGCGGAAGTCCTTGGTCGAGAGCCTGGCGGCCGGGGTCGGCTTGTGGGTGCCGGCGTTCAGGACCACCAGGTCGGGCGGTCCGAAGTCCTCGAGGATCCGGGCGACCGTCTCCTGGACCGCATCCCGGTCCGTCACGTCGAGGGGAAAGGCCTCGATGCTGCCCGGAAAGGCCGAGGCCAGGGCCGCGACCGCCTGAAGCTGGTCCTGGCTGCGTGCCGAGGCCGCGACCCGCCAGCCCTCGGACGCCATCTTCAGCGCCAGGGCCCGGCCCAGGCCGCTGCTGGCGCCCGTGATCCAGACCCGGTCCTGCGGTTTGGCTCGGTTCAAAGACGACTCGGGTTGGCCGTTTCGAGCGCGCTGTACTCGATCTCGGCGCCCTTGGCCTCGAAGGCCAGCTTCAGCCACTCGCCCCGCGGGCCGTACCAGAGGTCCAGCTCCAGGTCGCCGGCGATGCGGTATTGCCGGGCGCTATGCAGGCCCAGCGGCAACAGCAGGTCGTCCTGGCCCTGCGGCCGGACCTCGACCGACAGCAGGCGGCCGTGCTGGCTGTCCAGGAGCTGCCGCTGCGCGACGGTGCGCGGGTTCCAGTAGCTGGTCGGCAGGGTCCCGGCCGGCGCGGTGTAGCGGCCGTCGCTGCCTTCGACCCGCAGGCCGTCGCCCGTGGCCTCGGCGCGCACCCAGTAGGCGCTGCCGTCGTCGTCGGTCTCGCTGTTCAGGCTGATCAGCCGGCCGTCGCGCCAGCGCTCCCGGTTGCTATGGCGGTAGCGGTAGAGGGTGAGGAAGGCGAAGCGGACCTCGAGTGCGATGTCGATGTCGACCAGCAGGTCGCCGCCGTCTCTCCGGAAGCCGATGACATGGCTTCCGATCGAAGAATCCTCGCGCAGGACGTCGAAGGCGATCCGCTCGCCGGGCGTCAGGGCGGCGCGCAGGCCCGCGCTCGGCGCCAGGACGGCCCCGGCGGCCAGCAGGGCCAGGAGGTCTCTGCGGGGAATCTGGAGTTTCTGCGACATGACCGCCCTCAATCCAAGCAAGACTACCCGAACCTCTACGGTTTGGGAACGCCGGCGGATCAGGATGCCGCTGGCCGCGCGCCGATCGACCGGTCCAGGGCCGGGTAGAAGCACCCCAGCGTCACCGCCCGCGCGGCCATGAACAGGGTCAAGGCCAGCCAGAGTCCGTGGTTGCCGAGCCAGGGCACCAGCAGCCAGCAAGCCGGCAGATAGACCGCCAGGGACAGAAGCATGGCGTTGCGCAGCGCGGCGCTGCGGGTGGTGCCGATGAAGATCCCGTCCAGCAGGAAGCTCCAGACCGAGACCAGCGGCGAAAGGACGAGCCAGGGCAGGAAGGCCTGCGCCATCTCGCGGACGTCCTGGTGGCTGGTGAAGAGGGCGATCAGGCCCGGTCCGCCGGCCAGCAGCAGGGTGGCCAGGACCGCGGCCAGGCCCAGGCCCCAAAGGCCGCAGACCCTCACCGCCTGGCGGAAGCCGCGGCGGTCGCCCGCGCCCTTGGCGTTGCCGGCCAGGATCTCGGCGGCGTGGGCGAAGCCGTCCAGGCCATAGGCGATGAACTTCTGGAACTGCAGCAGGATCGCATTGCCGGCCAGGGGCAGGTCGCCCAGGCGCGCGCTCTGGTCGGTGAAGTAGGCGAAGGCGAAGATCAGGGTCAGGGTCCGGACCAGGAGGTCGAAGTTCACCCGGACCAGGGCGACCAGGCCGTCGCGCTGCCAGACCCGTTGCCAGATCCCCGCGGCCGCCTCCGGCCGGCCCCGCAGCAGCCGCAGCACGATCGCCAGGCCCAGGAGCGCGGCGGCGATCTCCGCGATCACGCTGGCCAGGGCGACGCCCCGGATGTCCCAGCCCAGCCCGACCACGAAGAGCAGGTCCAA
Source organism: Kiloniellales bacterium (assembly GCA_028282935.1). Lineage (GTDB taxonomy): Bacteria > Pseudomonadota > Alphaproteobacteria > Kiloniellales > JAKSBE01 > JAKSBE01. Next base: position 9,982 of record JANQGU010000085.1, on the reverse strand, counting down.
TACGATGTTGAGCCCGTTCAGGACGACCTGCAGGACCAGCGCCGTGTTCGCGCGCCGCAGGCCCAGCAGCCAGCCGAGGATGGCGTAGTTCACCAGGGTCGCGGGCGCCGCCCAGATGCGGACCTCGAAGTAGGCGCCGGCCTGGGCCTCGACCGCCTCGCTGGCGTGGAAGAGCCCGAAGGCAAGGGCGCCGATCGGGCCCTGCAGCAGGACGATCAGGCCGCCGAGCGCCAGGCCCAGCAACAGCGGGCGCAGCAGCGCGACCCGCAGCTCCGCGGCATCGCCGGCGCCGAAGGCCTGGGCGGTGAAGCCGGTCGTCCCCATCCTCAGGAAGCCGAAGCCCCAGAACAGGAAGCTGAAGACCACGGCGCCGATGCCGACCCCGCCGATGGCCGTGGGGTCCGGCAGGTGGCCGACCACGGCGGTGTCGACCGCGCCCAGCAGCGGCGTCGAAAGGTTCGAGAGGATGATCGGCCCGGCGAGCAGGACCACCCGCCGGTTCCAGGTGCCGGCCTGCCGCTCCGGCTCCGCCGCGCCTTCGGTCATGGCGCCCCGGGCCCTCCTCCGAAGCGGGACTAGCGCCCGACGGCGTAGCCCTGCATGAAGCGGGGGTTGGCGGCGGCGCGCAACAGGCCGTCGTCGCCGCGCTGGGCGGCCGAGAGCCGGCCCAGGGACCAGTCGCTGTCGACGGTGACGTTATGGCCGCGGCGCTTCAGCTCCGCGACCGTGGCCTCCGGCATGCGGCCCTCGACCTTCAGCGAGCCCAGATCCGCCGAGCGCGGCCAGAAGGAGCCGGGGAAGTGATCGGTCTGGAACATCGGCGTGTCGATGGCTTCCTGGAGGTTCAGGCCGTGATGCAGGTGGCGGAGCAGGAAAGTCAGGCTCCACTGGTCCTGATAGTCGCCGCCCGGGGTGCCGTGGACCATCCAGGGCTTGCCGTCCTTCAGCGCCAGGTTGACCGAGAGCGTCGTGCGCGGCCGCTTGCCCGGGGCCAGGGCCGAGGGGTTGCCCTCGTCCAGCCAGAACATCTGGGCCCGGCTGTTGAGGCAGAAGCCGAGCTCGGGGATCACCGGCGAGGCGTGCAGCCAGCCGCCGGAGGGGGTGGCGCCGACCATGTTGCCGTCGCGGTCGATGATGTCGATGTGGCAGGTGTCGCCGCCGATCTGCGCCGGTGTCTCTGCGGTCTGCACGGTCGGCTCGCCGCCGCCCAGGGCGCTGAAGCCGCTCTCCATCTGCCGCCGCTTGCTGGCCTCCAGGTCGATGCTGCCGCCGTAGCCGGGGATCTCGCCGGGCCGCAGCTCCAGCGAAGCCTGCTCGCCGATCAGCGCCCGGCGCGCCTCGTTGTAGGCCTCGGACAGCAGGGTCTCGACCGGCACCTCGACGAAGTTGGGGTCGCCGTAGAAGGCTTCGCGGTCGGCGAAGGCCAGCTTGGCGCACTCCGTGACCGTATGGACGAAGTTGGGCCCGGTCGGGTCCATGGCCGCCAGGTCGAAGCCCTTCAGCAGGGCGAGCTGCTGCAGGAACACCGGACCCTGGCTCCAGGGCCCGCCCTTGCAGAGCGTCACGCCGTGGTAGTCCAGGGTCAGCGGCGCCTCGACCGTCGCCTCCCAGTTCGCCATGTCCTCGGCGGTCAGCACGCCGCGGTGGCGCTGGCCCGAGGTATCCATGACCTCCTGGGTCCGGCAGTAGGCCTCGATCGCCTCGGCGACGAAGCCGCGGTACCAGGCGCCGCGGGCCGCCTCGATCTGGGCCTCCCGGTCGCCGCCGGCGGCTTCGGCCTCCTCCAGGACCCGCTTGTAGGTCCCGGCGAGCATGACATTGGTGAAGCGCGAGCCGGCCGCCGGCACGCCGCCGCCGGTCAGGTAGAGCGCCGCCGAGCTCTGCCATTCCTCGCGGAACAGCGCCTCGACCCGGCCGATGGTCTCGCAGATCATCGGCACCAGGGGGTAGCCGCCCTCGGCATAGCCGATGGCGTACTCCAGGACCTCTCGGGGCCGCATCGTCCCGTAGTCGCGCAGCAGCCGCATCCAGGCGTCGAAGGCGCCGGGCACCACCGTGGCCAGCAGGCCGGTGCCGGGCACCAGCTCCAGGCCCTCGGACCTGTAGTGCGCGATGGTCGCGCCGGACGGGGCCACGCCCTGGCCGCAGATGACCTCCGGCTTGCCGGCCTTGCGCTCGTAGAGGATGATCGGCACCTCGCCGCCCGGCCCGTTGAGGTGGGGCTCCACCACCTGGAGGACGAAGCCTGCGGCCACCGCCGCGTCGAAGGCGTTGCCGCCCTTCTCGAGAACCGCCATACCGCTCGCGGACGCAAGCCAGTGGGTGGACGCGACGACCCCGAAGGTGCCGCGGATTTCTGGTCGGGTTGTGAACATGCCGGGAGTATAAGGGCGGCGGCCGCGCCCCGGCAACGCGCGTGCCCGCAGGGCTGGTCTGCGCGCTTCGGCCGAAGCCCGGAACTCGTCCTCGGTCCTGGGCTCGGTCGCGGGCGGAAATCCTCGCTTTGCGTCTGCCCGCTTGAGGCTGTAGTAACTGCACTGCCATATAAGAGCGGTAAACGGGGGCGGGCCGGCCGCGGGCCAAGGCAAAACGGGTCTGTCTGTCACGACCGGCCCGCAGCAGGGCGAAAATCGGGGAGGGCGGTAGCATGGCGATCGAGCATCCTTATCTGTTGTTCCTGGGCGATGCGCCGGACCAGCTGGCCGCCAAGACAGCCCAGGGCGTCCTGCAGTGGCGCCCGGACTGGTGCCTGGGGCAGCTTCGCCTGCCGGGCTGCCAGGCCGATCTCGGCCTGCCCGACCTCAGCCTGGAGGACGCCGCGGCCCAGGGCGCCAAGACCGTGGTGGTCGGCGTCGCCAACCGCGGCGGGGTGATCTCGGAGGGCTGGACCGACGTCCTGGAGAAGGCCATCGAGACCGGCTTCGACCTGGCGGCCGGCCTGCACAGCCGCCTGGGAGACGTGCCGCGGCTGCGCGGCGCCGCCGAGGCTCATTCGAGGAGTCTCTACGACGTCCGTCATCCGAGCCGCGGCTTCGACGTCGGCGACGGCAAGCGGCGGAGCGGCAAGCGGCTCTTGACCGTCGGCACGGACTGCTCGGTCGGCAAGATGTACACCTCGCTGGCTCTGGAGCGGGAGATGCAGAAGCGCGGCATGAAGGCCGACTTCCGCGCGACCGGCCAGACCGGCATCCTGATCGCGGGCGAGGGGGTTTCGGTCGATGCCGTCGTCGCCGACTTCATCTCCGGCGCGGTCGAGTGGCTCAGCCCGGCCAACGACGAGGACCACTGGGACCTCATCGAGGGCCAGGGCTCGCTGTTCCACGCCTCCTTCGCCGGGGTGTCGCTGGGCCTGCTGCACGGCGCGCAGGCCGATGCCCTGGTGCTCTGCCACGAGCCGACCCGGCCGCACATGCGCGGCCTTCCTGAGTATTCCTTGCCGCCGCTCGAGGACTGCATCCGGCTCAACGAGGAAGCCGCGCGCCTGACCAACCCGGCCGCGACCTGCATCGGCGTGGCGGTCAACACCTCGGCGCTGGACCCGGGGGCGGCGCGCCGCCTCCTGGACGAGACGGAGCAGGCCCTGGGCCTGCCTGCGGTCGATCCGGTCCGCGACGGCGTGGGGCCGATCGTCGACCGGATCCAGTCCGGAGCGGCGGGGCGGCTGGCCGGCTAGCCGGATCGGGCGAAGAGCAACGAGCGCAGGAGGTGCGATTGGCGGCGACACTCGACAGGAAGCCGAGGATCACGACAACACGGGGGCGACGATCATGCCCAGCCTGACCGTTCAAGCGGAGACCTGGCCACTGGCCCGCACCTTCACCATATCTCGCGGCAGCCGGACCGAGGCCAAGGTCGTGGTGGTCGAACTGGCCGAAGACGGCATCCGCGGCCGGGGCGAAGGCGTTCCGGTGCCGCGCTACGGCTTGGACGCCGATGCGGTCATCACCCAGATCGAATCCCAGCGCTCGGCGCTGGAAGCCGGCCTCACCCGGGAGGAGCTGCAGGAGCGGCTGGCGCCCGGCCCGGCGCGCTGCGCCCTGGACTGCGCCTTCTGGGACCTCGAGGCCAAGCTCAGCGCGCGCCCGGCCTGGGACCTGGCGGGGCTGGACGCGCCGCTGCCCGTGGTTACGGCCCTGACCGTGTCGCTCGATACGCCCGAGCGCATGGGCGAGGCGGCGGCCGAGGCCGCCGACTATCCGCTCCTGAAGATCAAGCTCGACGGCGAGGCCGTGCTCGAGCGGGTCACCGCGGTCCGCGAGGCGGCGCCCGAGGCGCGCCTGGTGGTGGACGCCAACGAGGCCTGGACGCCGGAGTCGCTGCCGGAGGTTCTGCCCCGGCTGGCCGAGCTGGGGGTCGAGATGGTCGAGCAGCCCCTGCCGGCCGATGCCGACAAGGACCTGGCCAGGCTGCAGCGCAGCGTGCCGATCTGCGCCGACGAGTCCTGCCACGACAGCGCCACGGTCGAAGGCCTGGAAGAGCGTTACGACATGGTCAACATCAAGCTGGACAAGACCGGCGGCCTGACCGAGGCCCTGAAGCTGAAGGCGGCGGCCGAGGCGCGGGGCCTCGGCATCATGGTCGGCTGCATGATCGGGACCTCGCTGTCGATGGCGCCGGCAATGCTGGTCGCCCAAGGCGCGGCGGTGGTCGACCTGGACGGCCCCCTTTGGCTGAAGGAGGACCGCGGCGAGGGCCTGGTGATCGAGAACGGCCTGGTCCATCCTCCGAGCGCGGCCTTGTGGGGCTGACATGATGGGGCTGACATGCCGCGCGATCTGATTTCCTTCCGACGTTCCGGGCGCCTGGTCAGGCTGCCCTCCGCCTTCGGTGATACCTGCGATCCCTTTGATTTTTCTACCTTGTAAGCTCATCACATCGAGGCCAGGTTAAACGCCCATGGACTATTTGCTGGTCGCTGCGGGAGTCTTGTTCCTGTTTCTTGGGGGCGAGGCCCTGCTTCGGGGCGCCGTGAGCCTGGCGCGGCACCTCCGCGTCTCGCCCATGATCATCGGCCTCACCGTCGTCGGCTTCGGCACCGGCGCGCCCGAGCTGATCGTCTGCCTGGAGGCGGCGCTGACCGGCCAGCCGGCGATCGCCGTCGGCAACGTCATCGGCTCCAACATCGCGAACGTCCTGCTGATCCTCGGACTCTCGGCGATGATCCGCAGCCTGCCGGTGCCGCGCGAAGCGCTCTGGCGCGACGGCATGGTCATGCTGGGCGCCTCGGGCCTGGTGGTGGCCTTCGCCGTGCTCGGCACCATGTACCGCTGGCAGGGTATCCTGCTCTTCGCGGGGCTGATCTTGTTCTGGGCCTACATCTACCGCTCCGAGCGGAAGAACCGTAGCGACGAGCTGGCCGCCGCCGGCGCCGAGATCGAGGAAGATCCCGTGGGCGTGCCCAGGCGGGTCGGGATCGCGGCGCTGCTGTCCCTGGCCGGCCTCGTGACCCTGGCCTTCGGCTCCAACATCTTCCTCGACGGCGCCGTCGGCCTGGCCCGCGCCTTCGGGGTCTCCGAGGCCGTGATCGGCCTCTCCCTGGTCGCCATCGGCACCTCGCTGCCGGAGGTTGCCGCAGCCACGGTGGCGGCCGCGCGGGGCCGTGGCGACGTCGCGCTCGGCAACGTCATCGGTTCGAACATCGTCAACGTACTCGGCATCCTGGGACTCGCGGCGATGGCCACGCCGTTGCCGCTCGACGCGGTCACGCCCTGCGACCTGGCGGTCTTCCTCGGCGCCGCGGTCCTGGCCCTGGTCTTCTTCTTCACCGGCCGGCGCATCGCCCGGCGGGAGGGCGGCTTCTTCCTCTTCGCCTACGCCGCTTACATGTGGGCGCTCTTCGCCTACCCCTGTCCTCTCTAGATCAAGCGACGCTCGACCAGACTCGATTGAGCGCGGCTCACCCAGCCTCGCAGCGGCGCGACAGGGTCAGGCGGAAGGGCTGGTCGATGAAGTCCGCGTCTCCCTGCCGGACCGCAGCCGAGTCGAAGCCTGCGCGGAGCTTGTCCTCGGCGACCTCGAAGGCCGCGCGGCGCGCGGGGTCCACGGCCAGGACCTCCGCCTTGAAGGCCTCGAAGCCTCGGTACTTCGCCGCCGCGACGTAGAGGATCTCGCGCAGCCCGTCGAAGACCGGCGGCTTGGCCCGGCGCCGCAGGGCGGCATAGGCGGCGGCACGGAGCGCCGTCTCGTCCTCGACCGGCAGCATCAGCTCGAAGAGCGGGCCTTGGGCCAGGGGTTCAGCCACGTAGAGCAGGCCGCCCGGGCGCAGCACCCGGCCGGCCTCGGCCAGGGCCTGCTCCATCCGCTCGGGCGGGACATGGTGCAGGCTGTTGGAGAAGACCACCGCGTCGAAGCTCCGCTCCTCGAAGGGCAGCTCCTCGCCGCGGCCGGAGACATAGGTCTCCGTGCCGACCCTGGCGGCGGCCTCGGCGCGCCGGAGCTGGCTCGGCGCGCACTCCAGGCCGACGACCTCGGCGCCCTCGCGGGTCAGGAAACGGACCAGCCCGCCACCGCCGCAGCCGACATCCAGGATCCGCCCGCCGGGGAGCGGCAGCTCGGCGCGCAGCATTTCGCTGTGCCTATGGCGCGGCAGGGCGCTCACTATCAAAGCTCCTTGGTATCAGTACTCGGGCTTGAGGTCGGTCGCCCGAAGCTCCTTGTCGACCGCGCGCTTGATCAGGGCGGGCGCCGCCCAGGTCAGGATGCAGAAGGCCAGCCAGAGCAGGAAGACGATCCAGACCGAGGCGCCGACCTGGCCCTGGCGGTAGGCGATGTTCATGGCCTGCAGCGAGATGTAGGCGGCGACCAGAATCGCGATCTGAACGCTCTGGCGGCGGCGCTGCATCCAGGCGGCATAGGGCCACCAGAGCCGCAGCAGCGGCTGGCGGCGCGAGCGGATCCGGACCAGCAGCTCGACCGCGCCTTCGTCCTGCGGGTTGCGCGACAGGGCCAGGGCGCCCAGTTGCCGGGCCTGTTCGATCTCGTTGTCGAGCAGCAGCAGGTTGCCGAGCAGGACGCAGGCGTCGACGTCCTCCGCGTCGAGGCCGAGGGCCTGCTCGGCCAGGTGCCGCGCGGCCTCGACCTCGTTGCGTTCCAGGTGGATGCCGCCCTTGAGGACCAGGGCCTCGACCAGCTCGGGGTCCTGCTCCAGGGCCCGGTCGACCCAGGCCAGGGCCTCCGCCGTGTCCCGGCGCAGCAGGAAGCTCCGTGCGAGGCCGAGGGCGCTGCTGGGGTTGCCGGGCTCGAGCTCCAGGGCCTTGCGAAAGCTCTCCTCGGCCGTCCGGGCGTCCTGCTTGGCCAGGGCGACCATGCCGAGCGCGTGATGCCCCAGGGTCAGCTCGGGCTCGAGCGTCAGCGCCAGGCGGGCCTCGTGCTCCGCCGCGGCCAGGCGCTTCTGGTCCTGCAGGCAGAGCGCCAGGAAGGCGTGGGCGCCGGCGTGGTCCGGGTCTTCGGACAGGGCCTGGCGCAGACTCTCGACGGCACCTTCGAGGTCGCCGTGGCCGAGCTGACGGCGGGCGCGCTCGATCAGGACCCGGCCGGGATCAAGAAAGGAAGAAACGCTCACCGAAGAGGGCTCCCAGGATCGGGGATTGATTGTGGGCCAGGGCGCTGAGGAACACGCTGAGGACGAGGACCAGGATCAGGAGCAGAAAGCCCTTTCCGAGCCGGCCGCCGAAGTACTGGTAGAGCTCGACGCTGCGCGCCTGGTCGATGTGAAGCAGGTACCCGATCATCACCTTCCAGGCGACCAGCGAAAGACCGAGGTAGGGGAAGGCCGAGGCCGGGATCGACGGGCGGGCCGCGCCCAGCGCCAGGGCGCAAGCCAGGGATCCCAGGACCCCGACGCCGGCGACGACGACTTGCCGCCGCCAGGTCGCCGAGCCCAGGGCCCGGCCGTTGTAGAGGAACCACAAGACCCCCGGCAGAATCCCCGTCAGGACCAGGGACAGCAGCGGCCAGAAGGGATTGACCGCGATCCAGGGCCCGCGCGTGGGCCCGGGTTCGTCGATGATGCGGTATCCCTCTCGCGCGTTTGCCATGGCAACCTTCCTCAAGATCCGGACGCGATGTCGAGCGACCGCGGTTCACGCTTGACCAGGAAAGGGATCATCGGGACCAGGCGCAACCACGGCAGGATCAGAATGCAGAATGCGGCCAAGAGAATCCAAGCCTCTCTCCCCGGCCGCGCGATCCATGGAACGGGGTGTGCATCAGAACGACGAGCTCAGGCGGATCTTACGTTTCTCCCATTCGATCATCATGGTCAGGGCCATGTGGCCGAAGGCGAAGTAGATGCCGAGCGGAAAGAAGACCGCCGCCAGGGCGTACTTCCAGGACAGCAGGCCGAGGCCCTCGAAGAGCCAGTCGAGGCTGGCGTAGAGCGTCAGCAGCGACAGCACGGTGACCACCCGGAAGACCGGCCCGAGGCGCTTGAGCGCCTGCTCGCCGCGCCACCACAGGGCGAAGAGCGGGTTGCGCCGGGCCCGGATCAGCGCCATGAGCTCCAGGGCGCCGTCATGGTCCGGGCTCTGGGTCAGCGCCAGCACGGCGTGGTCCAGCGCCGCCTCGGTGTCGCCGCGGCGGCAGAGCACCTCGCCCATGACCAGGCAGGCGCTCAGGTGCTGGGCGTTGACCCTCAGGGCGCGCGCGGCGGTCTCGTAGGCGCGCTGGAGGTCGTTGCGCTCCAGCGCGATGTCGGCCGCCAGGGCCAGGGAATCCAGGTGCTCCGGCTCGACCTCCAGGGCCTGGTCCAGCCAGTCCAGGGCCTGCTTCGGCTTCATCCGGGCCTTCCAGAGCAAGGCCATGCCGAAGTAGCCCTCCGGGTCCCGGGCGTCGAGCTCGATGGCGCTGCGGAAGGCGCGCTCCGCGTTGCTCCAGTCGCTGCGCGCCATGGCCACCAGGCCGTCGACCCACTGGTAGAAGCCCGTCTCGGCGTCGAGGGTCAGGGCCGTGGCGATGGCGCGGCTGGCGTCGTCGATCCGGTCCTGGTTCAGGCGGCAGAGGGCGAGCAGCGCGAAGGCGCGGGCGTTCTCGGGATCGCGGCCGAGAACCCGTTTCAGGCTGTCGACGGCGGCCGGATAGCTGCCCTGCTGGAACTGGACCAAGGCCAGGTCCAGGTCGGGGTCCTTGCGCCGCCAGGGCAAGGGTCACGCCACCCGTCGTTGCCGGCCGGAACCTCGCGGCTCACATCTTGCCATGCTTGCGCAGGAACTCGAGGACGGCGTTGTACTGGCCGCCGTCGTTGGCGTAGCGCGCGTAGTTGCGCGCGGTGGTCAGCCACTCCAGGGTGGTCGCCGCCGAGTCCTGCAGGGCCTCCTTCAGGAAGCCGGCCTCGATCGGCACCTCGTGGCCGCTGTCGATGGAGCGTTCGATGGCGATATCGCTGGCGGTCTCGATGATGTTCTTGAGGTCGGCGCCGGAATAGCCGCTGGTCGCCTTGGCGATGGCCTCCAGGTCGATGCCGGGGACGACCGGCCGGTCCTTGAGCTCCAGGTCCAGGATCGCGGCCCGGGCCTCGCGGTCCGGCGGCGGGACGAAGAAGGTCCGGTCGAAGCGGCCGGGCCGGCGGAAGGCCGGATCCAGGGCCCAGGGCACGTTGGTCGCGCCCAGCACCAGGACGCCCTGGTTGTCCTGGTTGAAGCCGTCCATCTCCGAGAGGAACTGGCTCACCACCTTGGCCGAGGTGCCCTCGTGGCTGTACTGGCGCTTGGCGCCGACCGCCTCGACCTCGTCGAAGAACAGCACCGCGGGCGCCTGCTGCCGCGCCGAATCGAAGATGCCGTGCAGCTTGCGCTCGGACTCCCCGATGTACATGTCGAGGATGTCCGAGATCATGACGTTGAAGAACTTGGCGTTGCACTCGCCGGCGGTGGCCCGGGCCAGCAGGGTCTTGCCGCAGCCCGGCGGGCCGTAGAGCAGGATGCCGCCGCCGATGCGCTTGCGGAACTTCTGGAACAGCGAGGGCTTGAGGTAGGGCAGGATGATC
>JANQGU010000053.1 GCA_028282935.1 Kiloniellales bacterium | reverse complement strand
GGGCGCGGCTGGGATTGAACCAGCGACCCCTACGATGTCAACGTAGTGCTCTCCCGCTGAGCTACGCGCCCTTGAACCGGTGACGGCGGGACCCTTTCGAGGGGTGGCCGGAGATAGCACCGCTGCGGCCTCTTTGGCAAGACCCGCGGCGCGCGAAAAGACACGGAGCGGTCAGATCGAGGACGAAGGGGTGTGAGGCCGGCCGGAAGGCCGCCGGCCTCAGGCGGCCAGCATGCGGTCGACCTGGTTGACCAGGTCGCGGAGGTGGAAGGGCTTGGAGAGCACCCGGGTGCCCTTGGGGGTCTGCTCCTTGGCCTTCAGCGCCACGGCCGCGAAGCCGGTGATGAACATGACCTTGAGGCCCGGCTGCTCCTTGGCGGCCCGGCGGGCCAGCTCGATCCCGTCCAGGCCCGGCATGACCACGTCGGCCAGCAGGAGATCGTAGCACTTTCGGCTTACGGCGTCGAAGGCGTCCAGCCCGTTGCCGAAGGCCTCGACCTCGTAGCCTGCCCGCTGCAGCGCCTTGGCCAGGAACTGACGCATCACGTCGTCGTCCTCGGCCAAGAGTATGCGTGCCATTCCTGGTCCCACAGTGCTCATCTCGTTCTGTCTCGCTGGGCCGTTGGGGCCCTCCCCAGGCCGGACTATACCCCAGGGCGTCGAACTTGGAAGGGGGGATATGCAAGCCCTTGTAACCGCGCATCCCTTACCGGCGGATTTAACCAAGAAAGCCCGGTGACAGGGCGCCTCCTATCGATTAACTCTAAAGGCGATGATGGACGCCCACGCAGCCCTTGCCCGGGCCAGGCCGGAGAGCCTCGGCCCGGCCTACGAGATCCTGGCGCCGGAGACCCAGTCCAAGCCCCTGGTCTTCGCCTCGCCGCACAGCGGTGCCGACTACCCGGCCGACTTCGTGGCCGGCTCCAGGCTCGACCCGCTGGCGCTCAGGATGTCCGAGGACAGCTTCGTCGACGAGATCTTCGCGGCCGCGCCCCAGCTCGGCGCGCCCCTGCTGCGGGCCCTCTTCCCGCGGGCCTATATCGACGCCAACCGCGAGGCCTTCGAGCTCGACCCGGCGATGTTCGTCGATCCGCTGCCCGACTACGCCAACACCCGCTCGCCGCGGGTCGCCGCCGGCCTCGGCACCATCGCCCGGACCGTGGCCAACGGCGCCAACATCTACCGCCAGAAGCTGACCTTCGCCGAGGCCCTGTTCCGGCTGCGCAACTACTACTGGCCCTACCACCAGGCCCTGCGCGACCTGATCGAGGAGACCCGCGCCCGCTTCGGCTACTGCGTCCTGATCGACTGCCATTCCATGCCCTCGATCGGCGGCCCCATGGACCGGGATCCCGGCAACCGGCGGGTCGACTTCGTCCTCGGCGACCGCTACGGCCGCTCCTGCGCCCCGGCGATCCTGGAGGCGGCGGAGCAGGTGCTCAGCGACTTCGGCTATGTCGTGACCCGCAACAAGCCCTATTCCGGCGGCTACGTGACCGATCACTACGGCCGGCCCGAGGCCGGGGTCCACGCCCTGCAGATCGAGATCAACCGCGGCCTCTACATGAACGAGCGCCGGATCGAGCGGGGCAGCCACCTGCCGATCCTGAGCCAGCGCATCCGCCAGGTGGTCTCGGCCCTGGGCGCCGTCCGGCTTGAGCCGGGACCGCGGAAGTAGCCCCGGAGCGCCGGGCTTCTTGTTCCCGGCCAGGATCCCGGCACAGGCCACGGCGTTAACCATAAAGCCCCGAAAAAGCACGCGTTTCGCTGTCTTCACTTAACGGAAAATTCGTCGCCTTCACGGATCATTCACCCAGATCCGAACGGAGGGCCAGGACGGCATGCGAAACGGAAGGATTCCAGCGGGCTTCGGCGCGGCGCGCCAGGGAGCCGCAACGGCCAGCACCTCTCGCCTTCCGGCCGGGCTCCTGCGATGCGGCCTGGGTGGCCTCTTCGCGCTGGCCCTGGCGACGCTGCCCCTCGACGCCGCCAAGGCCGGCGAGACCGTCGACCAGGGCGACGAGGCCTGGCTGCTCTGCGCCGAGAACGCCGACGACATCGAAAAGACCCGCGGCCTGCCGCCCTTCCTGCTGACCGCGATCGCCAAGGTCGAGTCCGGCCGCTGGCACGACCGCAGCGGCGAGACCGTACCCTGGCCCTGGACGGTGACCTCGGAACGGGGCGGCCGCTACCTGCCCAGCAAGCAGGCGGCGATCCGCGAGGTCCGGCGCCTGCAGGACGAGGGCGTGGTCTCCATCGACGTCGGCTGCATGCAGGTCAACCTGCTGCACCATCCCGAGGCCTTCGACGACCTGGAGGCCGCCTTCGACCCGGTGCAGAACATCAGCTACGCGGCGAGCTTCCTCAGCGACCTGCAGCGGCGGCTGCGCTCCTGGACCCGGGCGATCGGCCGCTACCACTCCGCCACGCCGGAGTTCAGCGGCAGCTACCGCTTCAAGGTCCTGCGCGCCTGGCGCGCCGAGCGCCAGCGGGTCTGGCAGGTCCGCCGGACCCAGACCTCCGGCGCGCCGAAGGGCTAATCCGCCCGGCTCTCCAGCAGCAGCGCCTCGACCTCGCCGGCGTTCTTCGGCCAGCGTCCCCAGTCGGCGACGCCGAGGCCCCACTTGTTGCGCTGTTCCGGATCCGCGCCGGCGGCCAGCAGGCGCCGCATCACCTCGACGTGGCCCCGCGCGGCGGCCAGCATGAGGGCCGAGTTGCCGGCGTCGCTGGTCCTGTCGACCTCGGCGCCGGCGTCCAGCAGGCGCGCGACGCAGTCGAGCTCGCCCCGCGCCGCCGCCAGGGCCAGGGCCGGGGCGCCGAAGCGGTCCCGGGCCTTGGGGTCGCCGCCGGCCTCCAGGGCCGCGGTCAGGGCCGCCGCGTCGCCGCGCGCCGCCGCCGCCAGGACCTGCCGATCTTGTTCCGTCATGGTCTCCTCCTCCCGCCGGACCAAAGGCCACGGCCAACGGCAGCGGTCAAGCCCGCGCGCGGCGGCTTGGCTTCGCGCCGCGAGATCCCTAGAGTCCGCGGCTTCGAGCCGTAGAGCGCGGCTTCCAGCCGTGGAGAAGGACGCCGATGGCCATCGACATCGCCCGGGCGCGGGCCGAGACGCCGAGTTGCGCCAAGGTCGCGCACTTCAACAATGCCGGCGCGGCGCTGATGCCGCGGGCGGTGCTGGACGCCCAGATCGACCACCTGCGGCTGGAGGGCGAGATGGGCGGCTACGAGGCCGCCGCGGCGGCGGCCGACAAGATCGCCAAGGCCTATACGGCCGTCGCCCGGCTGTTGAACTGCACGACCGAAGAGGTGGCCCTGGTCGAGAACGCCACGGTGGCCTGGAACCAGGCCTTCCACGCCTTCGACTTCCAAGCCGGGGACCGCATCCTGACCGCGGAAGCGGAGTATGCCGCCAACTACATCGCCTACCTCAAGGTCGCCCGCGACCGGGGCGCGGTGGTCGAAGTCGTGCCCAGCGACGAGAGCGGCCAGCTCTCGCTGCCTGAGCTGGAGGCGATGATCGACGAGCGAGTCAAGCTGATCTCGGTGACCCACGTGCCGACCAACGGCGGCCTGGTCAACCCGGCGCCGGAGATCGGCAAGCTCGCCAGGGCCGCCGGTATCCCCTTCCTGCTCGACGCCTGCCAGTCGGCCGGCCAGCTTCCGCTCGACGTGGAAGAGCTGGGCTGCGACCTGCTGTCGGTCACCGGCCGCAAGTACCTGCGCGGGCCGCGCGGCAGCGGTTTCCTCTACGTCCGCAAGGCGATGCTGGAGCGGCTGGAGCCGCCGATGCCCGACCTGCACGCCGCCGAGTGGATCGCCCGCGACCGCTACGAGCTGCGGCCCGACGCCCGGCGCTTCGAGAACTGGGAGTTCAACTACGCCGCGGTCATCGGACTGGGCGTCGCGGTCGACTACGCCCTGGGCTGGGGCCTGGAGGCGATCGAGGACCGGGTCGTCAAGCTGGCCCATCACCTGCGGCTGCGCCTGGACGAGGAGCTCGGCCTGCCGGTCTACGATCTGGGCCGGCGCAAGTGCGGCATCGTCACCACCGCCCTGCCCGGCATCGAGGCCGCCGAGGTCCGCCGGCGCCTCAGGGCCCAGGGCATCAACAGCTCCCACTCGACCCCCGGCTCGACCCGCATCGACGCCGAGAAGCGCCGGCTCCCCGACCTGCTGCGCCTTTCGGTGCACTACTACAACAGCGAGGAAGAGATCGACCGCCTGATCCAGGCCCTGCGCGAGATCAAGGGCTAGCTCCCCAGAAGGGCCGTAAAAAAGGGGTCGGAGTCATTTTTTGCGCGGCCGGCCCCGAGGCCGCGGGACCGCCGGCCGGCCGAACCTCGCCTCCATCGCCTCCAGGAAGGCCTCCGTTCCAAGGGCGCCGCCGCGGTTCGTCGCGCTGCGGATCGCCGCCATCTGCCGCGCCGGGATCTCATCCTCGAAGAGCCGGCTGTAGGCCTGGCAGCGCGCCTCGGGGCCCGGCCCCAGGGCGGTGTAGACCGGGTGCTCCCGCAGGAGATCGTCGCTGCGGCCCTCGGCGTTCCGGCGGTAGCTGGACCAGGCGTAGTCGCGGCGCCGACGGACCAGCCCGGCCCGAATTGGATTCAGCTCGATGTAGCGCGAGCAGACGAGGAAATAGGATTCACTGTCCACCAGAGCGGTCCTGTAGCGGCCTTCCCATAGCGTCCCGCTCCGATCGTGCCGCCGGTTGATGTACTGCACATAGCGGCGGCCGATCGCCTGCATCGTCCTGCTGATCGAGTCGGGTGTCTCTGGCGTCGCGAGCAGATGCACGTGGTTGGTCATCAGCACGTAGGCATGAATCCGAAGGCCCCGCTCCTCCGCGATCTCGCCCAGCCACGCCAGGTATTGCTGCCGTTCGGAATCGGTGAAGAAGATCGCCTGGCGATTGTTCCCGCGCTGGATGATGTGCTGTGGGTATCCTTCGACAAAGAGCCTCGGCTTACGCGGCACGCTTCGCAGGTCCCAAAAAAGGGGTCAGAGTCATTTTTCTCCCTGAAGCTGTCACGTTTTCGACGGCCGCACCAAGAAAAATGACTCTGACCCCTTTTTTGGGACCCCTTTTTTCGCCCCCTCAGCCGACAAACCCGACCTTTCCGTCCATCGCCAGGAAGCCCTCGGGGTCGGCGACCCAGACCTTGGCGCCCTCGCCCTCGGGCGTTCCGGCGACGGTGAAGGGGGCGGTGTCGAAGATCGGGCGCAGGGCGCGGAACGCGAAGCTGGCGACGCTCCGGCCGGCCGCGCGGCGGGCCAGCTCGACCATCAGGGTGGCGAGCAGGGGGCCGTGGACGATCAGGCCGGGATAGCCCTCGACCCCCGTGACGTAAGGCTGGTCGTAGTGGATGCGGTGGCCGTTGAAGGTCAGCGCGGAATAGCGGAACAGCAGCACCGGGTCGGGCCGGAGCTCGCGGCGCCAGGGCGGATCGGCCGGCGCCGGGCTGCCGGGGCGCGGCGTCTCGCCCGGCTGCGCCGCCGCGCGGTAGACGATGTCGTGCTCCTCCTCGACCGCGAGAGCGCCCGCCGCCGAGATCCGGTGCCGGACGGTGACGAAGGCGAGCTGGCCGCTGCGCCCCTCCTTGAAGTCGACGGCGGTGATCTCGGACTCGCGCCGGGCCTCAGCGCCCAGCGGCAGGGGCGCCGGGAAGCGGACCCGGCTGCCGGCCCACATGCGCCGCGGCAGCTCGATCGCCGGCAGGAAGCCGCCGCGCGCGGCGTGGCCGTCGGGACCGATGGCCGCGGCCGGCGCCACGCTCCAGAAGTAGAGCCAGTGCCAGAGCGGCGGCAGGGGATCCCCGGCCCGAAGCGGCGGGTCCTCGACGTCCAGTGTGGCCTGCATGGCCCGGGCCCGGTTGAGGTCGAGCAGGTCCCCGGTCTCCTCCCGGCGGCCGAGCCAGGCCCGCCAGCGTTCCAGAGCCTCGGTCATTCGGCGAACTCCTCGCGAAGGGCGGCGCCCTGCCGGTCGAGCGCGGGCACGGCCCCGAAGCCGGGCGCCGCCCCCGCCACCCGGGCCGGCGGGGCGACCACGTCGAGCGGCCCGGAAGGCGTTTCGATCCCGATGCGGCGCAGCTGCGGATGCCGCGACAGCTCGGCGACCCCGTTGATCGCGCCATAGGCGATTCCGGCCGCCCGCAGCCGCGCGACCAGGTCCTCGAAAGGCAAGCGGCCGAAGACCGCGTCGATCTCCCGGTCCAGGGCCGGGCGGTTCTCGACCCGCGCCGGGTTGTCCTGGAAGCGGGGATCCTCGGCCAGGTCCGGCTTGCCCAGGACCTCGGCGCAGAGCCGCCGCCATTCCCGCTGGTTCTGGATCGAGATCACCACCTCGCGGCCCTCGGCGGCGGCGTAGGCGCCGTAGGGCGAGATCGAGGGATGGTTCAGCCCGACCCGCTCCGGCGCCGCGCCGCCGTAGTCGTGGTGCAGCAGCGGCACGGTCATCCAGTCGGCCAGGGCGTCGAAGAGCGAGACCGCGATCGCCCGCCCCTCGCCCGAGCGCTCCCGGGCCAGCAGCGCCTCCAGCACGGCGGCATGGGCGTACATGCCGGCCGCGATGTCGCAGACCGAGACGCCGACCCGCCCCGGTCCCTCGGGCCGGCCGGTGATCGAGGCCAGGCCGCTCTCGGCCTGGACCAGCAGGTCGTAGGCCTTCATCTCGGCATAGGGCCCGGCCTCGCCGTAGCCGGAGATCGTGCAGGTGATCAGGCGCGGATGCCCGGCGCGCAGCGCCTGGGGATCGAGGCCGAGCCGCGCGGCCGCGCCAGGCGCCAGGTTCTGGATGAAGACGTCGGCCCGGGCGATCATGCGCCGGGCCAGGGCCAGGTCCTCGGGCCGCTTGAGGTCG
The DNA here is from genome assembly GCA_028282935.1 of Kiloniellales bacterium. Lineage (GTDB taxonomy): Bacteria > Pseudomonadota > Alphaproteobacteria > Kiloniellales > JAKSBE01 > JAKSBE01. Next base: position 6,795 of record JANQGU010000053.1, on the reverse strand, counting down.
AGCGCGATCGACTCCTTGCCCCGGTTGAGCCAGACGAAGTAGGCGCTCTCGCCCCGGGCCACCCGGTCGTAGCCGCGCGCGAAGTCGCCCTCCGGCCGCTCGATCTTGATCACCCGGGCCCCGGCATCGGCCAGCCGGACCGAGCAGGTCGGCGCCGCCACCGCCTGCTCCAGGCTGACCACCAGAAGGCCGTCGAGGGGCTTGCCGGCCATCAGTACCCCGTCGAGATCTGGAAGGGGTTGCCCTCGGCGTCCCTGCCGCGGCAATAGCGGCCGCGGCCCAGGACATCCTCCTTGATCTCCTGCAGCTTGACGCGCTTGGCCTGCAGGTCGTCCCGAAGCCGGTCCAGGGGCTCCGAGGCGGCGAAGTCCAGGCGCGGCTTCCGCGCGCCCCGATGCAGCGCGATGGTGCAGCCGCCGGCATCGAACTCGATCCAGCCCTTGCGCGCCTCCACCACCGGCAGGCCGAGGCGGTCTCGGTAGTAGCTGGCCTGCTTGTCCAAGTCGGCGACGAAAAGGACGATGCGCTTCAGTGTCAGGCTCATGTCTTCAACTTCCTATCTCTCTTGTCTGCCTGCGGCGGCGGCGCCCACTCGCTGTCATGCCCGGACTTGATCCGGGCATCCATCGAGCCAGCGGCACCATGGATTGCCGGGTCAAGCCCGGCAATGACAGCCTTTGGGGCGTGAACGCTTTACGCATCTGCCTAGTACGACCGCGGCAGGCCGAGGACGTGCTCGGCGAGGTAGGAGAGGATCAGGTTGGTCGAGATCGGGGCGATCTGGTAGAGGCGCGTCTCGCGCCACTTGCGCTCGACGTCGTACTCCTCGGCGAAGCCGAAGCCGCCGTGGGACTGAAGGCAGGCCTCCCCGGCCGCCCAGGAGGCCTCCGAGGCCAGCAGCTTGGCCAGGTTGGCCTCCTTGCCGCAGGCTTCGCCGGCGTCGAAGAGCGCGGCCGCCTTGCGGGTCATCAGCTCCGCCGCCTCGGTCTGGGCGAAGGCGCGGGCGATCGGGAACTGCACGCCCTGGTTCTGGCCGATCGGCCGGTCGAAGACCCGGCGCTCCTTGGCGTAGGCGCCGGCGGTCTCGATGAACCAGCGGGCGTCGCCCAGGCATTCCGCGGCAATCAGGATGCGCTCAGCGTTCATGCCGTCCAGGATGTAGCGGAAGCCCCGTCCTTCCTCGCCGATCAGGTTCTCCGCCGGCACCCGCAGGTCGCTGAGGAAGACCTCGGTGGTGGCGTGGTTGATCATGGTCGGGATCGGCCGGATCTCGATGCCCTCGGTCGCGCGCAGGTCGACCAGGAAGACGGACAGGCCCTCGCCCTTCTTCTCCACCTTCTCCTTGGGCGTGGTTCGCGCCAGCAGCAGCATGAGGTCCGAGTGCTCGGCCCGGCTGGTCCAGACCTTCTGGCCATTCACCACGTAGTGGTCGCCGTCGCGCCGCGCCGTGGTCCGCAGCGACAGGGTGTCGGTGCCGCTGGTCGGCTCGGTGACGCCGAAGGCCTGGAGGCGCAGGCGCCCGGCGGCGATCTCCGGCAGGTAGGCCTGCTTCTGGGCCTCGCTGCCGTGCTTGAGGATCGTCCCCATGGTGTACATCTGGGCGTGGCAGGCGGCGCCGTTGCAGCCCGCCTTGTGGATCTCCTCCAGCACCGCCGCCGCCGCGCCGAGCGGCAGGCCGCTGCCGCCGTAGGCCTCGGGGATCAGGCAGGCCAGGTAGCCGGCCTCGGTGAGCGCCCGGACGAAGTCCTCGGGATAGCGCCGCTCGCGGTCCAATGCCCGCCAGTAGCTGCCGGGAAAGCGCGCGCAGAGCGCGTGCACGCCGTCGCGGATGTCTTGGAATTCGTTGATCTCGGTCATGGTCCCTCGTCCCGCCCTGCGCCGAGACTAAGGCATTCGCCGCCGCTATCAAGCGGCGCCTTGTCGGTTCCGCGGCTTGCGCGGGAGCGCTGGGACGTCCCCGAAGGGACGAGGAAAGAACAAGGTCATGGCCGGGCTCATTTCGAGGATCGAAGGCGGGCGCATCCGCAGCCTGTGGGCGGCGATCCTCGTCCTGCCCGCCATCGCGGCCTGCGGCATCCTGCCGACGACCGTGGAGACCGCCGAGTCCCCCTGGGAGAGCTTCGAGGACGCCAAGGCCGCCTACGATGCCATTGCGCCGGCCCAGACGACCAAGGCCGAGCTGGCGGCGCTCGGCTACGACCCTCTCGAGACGCCGAACGTCCGCGTGCTGTCCTATGTCGACCTGATCCAGCGCTTCCTTCCGCGGGACTCGATCGAGACCGAGGACCTGCACCCGCAGCTTGGCCGCTGCATCGAGGCCCGCGAACGCTGCTGGGGCTACGAGGTGACGCCGAGCGTCATCGACCGATCCCGGGAGGGCAACATCGCCCTCGACATCTTCGGCTTCAGGCGGGAGACGATGACCACCGGCTGGCGCTTCTCCGCGGTCGTCGTCCTGATGGACGACCTGGTCCAGTACAAGATCTGGGAAGGCACGCCCAAGATCCGAGAGCAGAAAGTGGAATCCAAGCCTCTGGGGCCATTGCAGGAGCTCGACAACATCATCCAGCCCCGGCCGATACCCGTGCCGTGAGAAGATGGATTACACCATGTCCGACAGATCGACTCGTCTTCCCCCGCGGAACCCGCCGCGGAAAGCTGCCTGGAGAGCGGCGGCGCTCGCGTCCTGCCTCTGCCTGGCGCTGCTTCCCGTCGACGCCCGGGGCAGCCAGACCGGACAGGACTTCCTGGAGCTCTGCAGCGGCGGCGAGTCCTGGACCGAGGGCTACTGCACCGGCTACGTCACGGGCGCCGGCGAGCTGATCGACGGCCTGCTGCTGGAGAAGGACCTGAAGCCCGCCCTCGACGGCAAGGCCTTCTGCCTGCCGGAGGATCTCCGGAAAGGCGAGGTCCGAAACCTCGTGCTGGACTACCTGCGTGCCCACCCCGAGGTCCGGGACAAGCAAATGACCAGCATCACCTGGGCCGCGCTGATCGAAACCTTCCCCTGCGGCTGAGGGACGCGACCCGCGATGAGCAGCGCCTCTTCTCGCCTTGTAACAATTCGTTCCTTGCAATCCGGAGCCGAAGGCTTCATAACCCGGCTCCCCGATAAAGAGTATCTGGGCCATCTACTGGTTGTCGGAGAGTAAGCGATGCTGCAAGGCAAAGCCCTCCCTCAACTGGGGACGGACTTGGATCACGAGCCAAGCGCACCCCGACCGCAGGGCAGGGAAGATCACGACGGGCCGGAAAGCGGTCCGGGGCAAAAGGACTACTTCCAGGAACGCGACGGCCAGCGCTTCGCCGGCACGCACCTGATCGTCGACCTCTGGGACGCCACGCGCCTGGACGACCTCGAGCACATCGACCGCACCCTTCGGGCCTGCGTCGAGGCCTCAGGGGCCACGCTGCTGCACCTTCATCTGCACCACTTCACGCCCAACGGCGGAGTTTCCGGCGTCGCGGTGCTGGCGGAGTCCCATATCAGCATCCACACCTGGCCGGAGCGCGACTTCGCCGCGCTCGACGTCTTCATGTGCGGCGCCGCGGATCCGCAGGCGGCGGTCCCGGTCCTGCGCCGGGCCTTCGAGGCCGGGCGGGTCGAGGTCGAGGAGCTGCTGCGCGGCCGCGTCCCCGCATGACCGCCTGGTCGGAGGAGGCCGACCGTCACGGCGGGGCCTGGCGCTTGCAGCTGCGCATCGAGCGCGTGCTCTTTCAGGAGAAGACCGAGCACCAGGACCTGCTGCTCTTCGAGAACCCGCTCTTCGGACGGGTCCTGGCCCTGGACGGCATCGTCCAGACCACCGAGCGCGACGAGTTCTTCTATCACGAGATGCTGGTCCACGTGCCGGTCCTGGCCCATGGCGCGGTCGAGCGCGCCCTGATCGTCGGCGGCGGCGACGGCGGCGCGCTGGAGGAGTTGCTGAAACACACCAGCGTCCGGGAGGCGACCCTGGTCGAGATCGACGAGTCGGTCATCGACTTCTCCAAGGCCCACCTGCAGGCGATCTGCGGCGCGGCCTTCGAGGACCCGCGCCTCGAGCTGGTGATCGCCGACGGCCTCGCCTGGGCCGCCGAGCAGAAGGGCCGGCGGGCGCCCTTCGACCTGATCCTGATCGATTCCACCGATCCGGTCGGGCCGGGCGAGGTGCTGTTCACCGAGAGCTTCTACGCCGACTGCGCCGGGCTCCTGGCCGAGGGCGGGCTGCTGGTGACCCAGAACGCCGTGCCCTTCACCGAGCCGGAGTCCCTGGCGAAGCCGCTCGCCGCACTGGGCCGGAGCTTCGCCGCGACCGCCTGCTACCGGGTCGCCGTGCCCAGCTTCTTCGGCGGCGACATGGTCTTCACCCTGGCGGCGCAGGAGGCGGCGGCCCTGACGGTGGAAACGGAAACCCTGGAGCGACGCTTCGCCGCGGCCGGGATCGTAACCCGCTACTACACCCCGGCGGTGCACCAGGGCGCCTTCGCCCTGCCGCCCTACGTCGCCGGGCTGCTCGACACCTGACGGCGCCCGTGGCCGCGAGACGGCGCGGCCACGCCCGGGCAAGGCCGATTGCCCGGGCGTGGCGCAGGTCTTCGAGGGCGAATCCCCTCAGTTCGGCCGGTGATCGCGGATCCGGACCGTGGTGATCGGCTTCTTGTTGTTGCCCTCGTCCGACTCCGTGACGCGTTCGTTGGAGTCCACCATGGCCGCGCCGCTGCAGCAGCTCGTGTCTTCCCAGAGACCCTCGCTGGCCACGAAGAGGGTCGCCCGCCGCGTCTGGCCGGGCTGCAGGACGTCGGTATAGGTGGTCGAGAAGTATCCGAGGCTCGGGCCCAGCCCGGCCTTGATCTCGAAGTTGGTGACCGGGACGCTGCCGTTGTTCCGGATGGTCAGCACGATGTTGTCGTAGGGAATGCCGCTCTCGTCGAACTCCACCGTGACCAGGTCCCAGACCCACTTGCCGGCCCGCGACAGCCAGGAGCCCTTCTTCTTCTTCGCGACCCGGCGGTAGAGCTCGAAGCGGGCGCTGACCAGTTCCAGGTCGGACAGGGTCTGCTGGCTGTCCCGGGTCAGGCAGTTGTTGTCGTAGTTGGCTTCCTCGACCCGCCGGTCCGAGTTGATGCAGAGCGTGATGCGCATCCGCTCGGCGATCGGCAGGTTGGCCCGCGAGGCGCGGTCCTCGCCGGCCTGGAAGCCCGCGCGCAGCCGCGAGAGGCTGGTGATCCCCGCCGCGTCGGTGAAGCTCCTGCTCGTGGTCTGCCGGCCCGAGAGGTCGAAGTAGTCGATGGTCAGGAAGTAGTTCACCCGGCCCGGCTTCTTCTCGCCCGGGCCCCGGTTGGACACCCGAAAGCGGACCTCGCCCGACACGACCTCGATCCGCGACACCATCAGGTCCGGCGGGCCCGAAGGATCGCCGCCCAGCGGCGCCCTGCGGGTGCTGTCCGGCGTGATCACCACGGGCCCGACCGGGCCGGTCCCCTTCTGCGCCGGCGGCGTGCCCGGATTGAGCGGCGGCGGTCCGGAGGGGAGCCCCGGGCGCGGCTTGACCTGCTGGGCCGCCGGGGGCGCGGCGGTCCCGGCCCGCGGCACCACCGGCGCCGTCCTCGGCTTGACGGCCGGGACCGTGGTCTGGATCTGGGGCCGGGCCTGGGGCTGACCCTGGGGCTGAACCTGGGGCCGGGCCTGGGGCTGCGGCTTGGCCGCCGGCACCCGGCTCTGCGGCTGCCTGTGGTCCCTGGTTTTCGGCGGCGCCGGGCGCGGCACCGCCTTCTGCTGCGGATCTTTCGGCGCCGCCGGCTTGAGCTGCAGCGGCATCGGCTTGAACTGGTCGGCGGCCTGGAGGCCGGGCGCCCACAGCAGGACCATCGCTACGGCGCAAAGGAGATGACGCTTGGTCATGGGAGGACTTTCCATCTCGATCTGAAGGACAGCAGAGCGTTGCTCGGCCGTGGGTCGTGGTCCGGGCCCCGCGGGTTCAAACCGCTGCCCGGCCGGCTTCGATCGACCGGATCCGGCCGCCGGGACGCCCGGGAGCGGCCGGATGCCGGAGCGATGCCCCGGCCCCGCCCCGCGGGGAGGCGAGATCTTGATTTGCAGACCGCCGCCAAGTGCTGCAATTTACCGGCACTCGATCGGCCCGACCTCGCAATCGAAACGGGTGGTGCGACCGCAATGGACGCTCAGCTGATTCACTCCCTCACCGCGGCGCTCGCCGCGAGCCCCGACAACATCGCCCTGCGCCTCTCGGTGATCCGCCTGCATCTGGACGCCGAGCGCAGCGAGGAGCTCAACAGCCTGCTGGCGCCGCTGGCGGCCGAGGACCTGGACCGCGCCGAGGACCGGCTGCTGGTCGCGCGCGCGAGCATCGCCGCCGACCTACCGGAGACCGCCCTCGCCTTCCTGACCGACGACAGCGCCGAGGCCCGGCTGGAGCGGGCCCGCGCGCTGCTGGAGCTGGGCCGGGAGGACGAGGGCCAGGCCGAGTATCAGGCGGCGGTCCGCGACAACCCGGCACTGGAGGACCCCGACCTCGCCGCCCAGCTCAAGGCCTTCAAGCCGGCGACGCCGGACGACCGGCCGAAGCTGCGGGTCATCTCCAACGACGACACCATGACCGAGGACCTGCACCGGGCCCTGATGCCCGAGCAGGACCGCGTCACCTTCGCCAACGTCCATGGGCTGGACCGGGTCAAGGAGGAGATCCGCCGCAAGATCATCCTGCCCTACCTCAAGCCCTCGCTGTTCCAGAAGTTCCGCAAGCGCATCGGCGGCGGCATCCTGCTCTACGGCCCGCCGGGCTGCGGCAAGAC
>JANQGU010000005.1 GCA_028282935.1 Kiloniellales bacterium | reverse complement strand
GACCGCGGCCCTCGGCGTCCAGGAGACCCAGATGGTCGCCGAGCTGATCCAGCAGCTCAAGGCCGAGGGCCTGGGCATCTTCCTGATCAGCCACGACATCCACGACGTCTTCGACCTCGCCGACCGGGTCACGGTGCTCAAGAACGGCAAGCTGGTCGGCAGCGAGCGGGTCGAGGACGTCACCAAGGACGACGTGCTCTCGATGATCATCCTCGGCGAGAATCCCAAGCGGCGGCAATGACGCAGGACCTCGAGGCCAGGCTGCTGCTCGACTGCCGCTGCGAGCTGGGCGAGGGGATCCAGTGGCGCGGCGATACCCAGCGGCTCTACTGGACCGACATCCACGGCAAGCGCTTCTGGAGCTGCGACGCCGAGGGCGGCGCGGTCGAGACCGTCGACCTGCCCGAGCGGCTCGGCTGCTTCGCCTTCGATCCGGCGGGGGCGATCCTGGCCGCCTTCGAAAGCGGCCTCTTCCGCGTCGATCCCGCGACCTGGAAGCGCGCGCGCCTGAGCACCTTCGAGCCGGAGCATCCCACGACGCGCTACAACGACGGCCGCTGCGACCGCCAGGGCCGCTTCCTGGCCGGCGGCATGAACGAGGACGGCCTGAAGCCGGTCTCCAGCCTGACCCGCTACGGCGCGGCGGACGAGGTTGAGTCCCTGGCCGCCGGGATCGGCTGCAGCAACGCCATCGCCTTCTCGCCCGACGGCCGGCGGCTCTACTTCGCCGACACACCGGCCCGGACGATCTGGGCCTACGACTACGACCCGGCCGGCGGTCCGCTGGGCCTGCGCGCGGTCTTCGCCGAGATGGCCGAGGACGAGGGCTTCCCGGACGGCGCCTGCGTCGACGCCGAGGGCCGGCTCTGGAACGCCCAGTTCAACGGCGCCCGCGTCCAGTGCTTCACCGCGGACGGCGAGCGCCGGACCCGGGTCCGCCTGCCGGTGCCCCAGGTCACCTGCTGCTGCTTCGGCGGCCCGGCGCTCGACCGCCTCTACATCACCACCGCCCGCGAGAACATGAGCGAAGAGGACGCCGCCGCCGCCCCGCTCTCCGGCAGCCTCTTCGTCGCCGAGCCGGGGGTGGCGGGTTTGGAAGAAGTCCGCTTTGCGACCTCGCTCTTCGCGCCAGAGGGCTAATGCACCTGCTAGGCCCCCTCCCCCTTGACGGGGGAGGGTTGGGGTGGGGGTGACGCTCCGGAACATGCAGGTGTGTCTGGGCGCCTCGATCTTCGCTGTGGCGGCCCGGGCTGCGGTGCTAATAGAGAGGTCCGCATCCACCTGGGCCCGCCCATGGCACAGAGATCTCCTCACGTCGATCCGGCGCCGGCATGACACCCCTCCTGCGCATCGCGAAGCGCGCGCTCCGCTATCTGACGGTCGCCGCGCTCGGCCTGGTCGCCGGCGTCCTGGCGCATCAGCTCCATCAGCTCAGCGAGGGGCCGCCCTTGCAGCCCTGGCACGCCGTGGCGCTGACCGAGGAGTTCACGGCGGCGCGGGCTGGGGAGATCCGCAGCTTCGACGACTACCGGCGGCTGGAGGCGCGGCTCTTCGCGCAGCTCGAGGCCCGGATCAACGGGCGCGTCGGAAGCGGGCCCGACCATGCGCTGGTCCGCTACAGCGCCGGCAGCGCCGCCGATCCGCTGAGCCGCGCGCCCAACTGGAACCGCAGCTTCGAGCACCCCGCCGAAAGGCCCGCGGGCGGCGTCCTGCTGCTGCACGGCCTGACGGACTCGCCCTACACCTTCCGCGCTCTGGCCGAGGGCCTGAAGCGGCAGGGCTACTGGGTGCTCGGCCTGCGCCTGCCCGGTCACGGCACGGCGCCGTCCGGCCTGGCCAGCGTCACCTGGGAGGACATGGCGGCCGCGGTCCGGATGGCCGTGGCGCATCTGGAGGCCAAGGTGGGATCGGCGCCGATCCACATCGTCGGCTATTCGACCGGGGCACCGCTCGCCCTCGACTACATCCTCGGGCTGCCCGAAGGACGGCGGCAGCCGGCCAGCCTGGTGCTGGTCTCGCCGGCGATCGGCATCACCCCGGCGGCGGCCCTGGCCAAGTGGAAGGCCCGGCTGGCCAGCCTGCCCGGACTGGGGAAGCTCGCCTGGACCGACATCCTGCCGGAGTTCGATCCCTACAAGTACAACTCCTTCACGGCCAACGCCGGCAACCAGGTCCATCGCCTGACCCGCGGTCTGGCCGAGCGCATCGAGGCCCGGGCCGCCGACGGCCCCATCGACTCCCTGCCGCCGACCCTGGTGTTCCTCTCGACCGTCGATGCGACGGTCTCGACCTCCGCGGTCGTCGAGCGGCTGCTCAGGCACCTGGCGCGGGACCGGCACGAGCTGGTGCTCTTCGACATCAACCGCTTCGCCGCCAAGGCCACGCTGCTGATCTCCGATCCGGGGCCGCTGACCGGCCGGGTCATGGCCGACGCGACGCTGCCCTTCGCGGTCACCCTGATCACCAACGCGGACCCGGAGAGCCGTCGTGTGGTCGCCCGCCGCAAGCCGCCCTTCGCCGCCGCTGCCTCGGCGCCGGAGCCGCTGGGCCTGGCCTGGCCGCGGGGCGTGGTCTCGCTGTCCCACGTGGCGCTGCCCTTTCCGCCGGACGATCCCCTCTACGGCCAGCGCCCGCCCGGGAACCAGGACCTGCTGTTCCTCGGCGACATCGCCATCAAGGGCGAGCGCAACCTGCTCAAGCTGCCCGGCGAATGGCCGCTGCGCCTGCGGCACAATCCCTTCTACGGCTACCTCGAGGCGCGGGTCATCCAATGGCTGGCCGAGGCCGGCGGCAGATAGCGACTCTTGAAACCGCTTGGGGTTGCTCCAGGCCCGGGTAGAATGGGAACCCGGGCCCCTCGCAGCGCGCCCCTCGGATCCCAGAAACCGCCACGATGACTCCAGCCCACACGCGCTACTGCCTGATCCTCGCCGGCCTGTTCTCCCTCTGGTGGATCTGGCTCGCCATCGCGCCGCTGCATCGCGCCGACTGGCTGCTGGAGAACGTGCTGGTCATCCTCTTCGCAGGTCTCCTGGTCTGGTCCTACCGGCGCCTGCCGCTGTCGCGGGTGTCCTACAGCCTGATCTTCGTCTTCCTCTGCCTGCACGTGGTCGGCTCGCACTACACCTATGCCGAGGTGCCCTACGACGACTGGGTGCGCAGCCTGACCGGCGGCTCGCTCAACGAGGCCTTGGGCTGGGAACGCAACCACTTCGACCGTGCCATCCACTTCACCTACGGCCTGCTGCTGGCCTATCCGATCCGCGAGGTCTTCCTGCGGATCGCCGAGGTGCGCGGCTTCTGGGGCTACTTCCTGCCGCTGGAGTTCACCATGGCGACCTCGATGCTCTACGAGCTGATCGAATGGGGCGCGGCCGAGGTCTTCGGCGGCGAGCTCGGCATGGCCTACCTGGGCACCCAGGGCGACATCTGGGACGCCCACAAGGACATGCTGCTGGCGAGCATCGGGGCGGCCGTCGCCATGGCCCTGACCGCGCTGCTCAACGCCCGCCTGCAGCGCGACTTCGCCCGCGAATGGGCCGACAGCCTGCGGGTCAAGGGCCGGCAGCCCCTGGGCGAGGTCGAGATCGCCCGCATGCTCGAAGAGGGCGACGGCTAGGTCGTGGTGAGGATTTAACTATTTGAGGGTTATAGCGATAGCTGCGAGCTTCACGAAGCCCAAGAAGTTTGCGAGCAGCTTGTCGTATCTGGTT
>JANQGU010000026.1 GCA_028282935.1 Kiloniellales bacterium | reverse complement strand
TTATACCAAGGAGCAGTGATAGTGACTCATTTGACCGGGTTTTCTTGCCCGCCTGTTAGGCGCGCTTCGCGCAGCGGTGCTGGCGTACCGTAAGCGGAGCGCAACGCAGCGGGCGGGCAAGAAAACCCGGCCTTCGGTGGCGCGCGGCGGCCCGCCGGCTGCGTTGCGACCCTTCCGCGATGCGCCGGCATCGCGCTGCGGGTCGCGCCTGCCCGGCGGGCCGCCGCGCGCCATCAAATGGGTCACTATCACTGCTCCTTGGTATTAGGTCTTGGTTTTCACGCCGATGTCCATGACCTTGCAGGTTCCGGCGGCGAGATCGAAGGTCAGGCGATTGGACAGCGTTTCCAGCGGACGGCCATAGAAATGCAGATGGCGGATGACTTGGTCGCCCCGAATCTCGACGCTGTGTATGTCGTCGGGCAGGAGCGAGATCGTCGTGCCGGGGCGAAGGTCGATCACATCGGCCACCTCGAGCTGCGCCCTCCCCTCGACGCTGCCGTCGTCCAGCCGCTTGAAGATCGTGTTGATTTCCGACCCCACGACCGCGCTGACGCAGGCCCAGGTCGTATGGTTGTGGGGCGGAATCTTCTTGCCGGGACGCATGACGTTCAGATAGAGCGTCAGCCCGGTCTCGGCGTCCTGCGCGATCTGGAAGCGGTTCTGCTTTTCCTCGGCCGAGGGCTCGGCGAAGGCGGTCTCGCCCCAGAGCTCGGCCTCTGCCGAGAGCTCGGCCAAAAGCGCCTCGATGCGTTTCAATCGGCCCCGGTCCAGGTCGCCTTCGTCCAGTAGGGCGCGGGTTCGCGCCAGTAGCCCTCGCGCCATTTCGTCTCGAAGGACGGCATCGCTCATTTCGCCTCTCCCCGGAGGTGTGCTGGCTCGATCACCCGCCGCGCGCCCTCCGACCGCTGTCTTTGCCCGCCGCGGCCCACCTGGCTCTCAGCGCGAGACAGACGCCTGCGTTCAAAGCTCATCACCCTGAGCGTTCAAGCATCCGCGAAGCGCTTCCAGCAAGGCGCGCCGTGACAGGAACTCATAGCCGAGGTCATCCTATGACGGAAACCAATAACAGCGGCCCCTAAGCTCCCTCTTTTCCGGACACCTCCGCGATCGGCGTAGAGATCCGTGAGCAGGAAAGGGAGTCGCATGCTCCGCTTTTCCCGCTCGACGGGAAAGGAATGTCTCTCTTGGCCAAGGGGACAAAGCTGTCGCCCACAGCGCGGCGGATTCTCGCAAAGCGTACCAATCTGCAGTCGTTGTCAAAGACGCTGCCGAATGGGGGAATCGGGGGCGGCACTCCCGACGACGTCGATGAAGCGACGCTTGCCGCGACACGCGACGGCCGTCACGGCGCCGGGCGGATCAGCCCAACCTTTTCGGGACGTACTTCTCCACGACCCTGATGAGTTCGTCGGGCTTCGTGCTCTTCAGAGACTTCTCCTTCTTGATCAAGCTGCTGGCCAATGTGCGGGCGTTCGTGCCGTCGGTCAGGATCGCGACCACCAGCTGGGTGAGAAGTTTTTCATTAGCTTTAGAGACCCCGGCCTTCTCCATCATTTGTTTGTCGATCTTGAACTCGGACGCCAACTTGGCAGCGTGCACCTCTTTGAACTCATCGGATAGCCGGTAGAACTCCGATATCAATCTCGGGAAGACTTGGCGCTCCATCTCTCGCTTCGCCTTTAAGTGAATCAAAGCCCATTTTCTTGGGGTCCAGTCTTCTCGTTGGCCCAGTTTTCTGGCCGTGTCGAGCACGGGCTTGGGAACGTCGATTCTGTAGCGCCTGTTTATGGCGAGGTAGGTCTCAAAGTATATCTTCGAGGCCACGTCGTCTCGGAAGCGCCTGTCCTTGTTCCAGAACCCCAGGTCATCTTCCCTGCGTTCTCTACTGCAGAAGTTCCTGAACGCATCGCCGAGGCGGCGCTCCTGCAGAATTGGTCCCAACTCGCCCGGATAGGTGAGGGTGTGAATCTTCCAGTTACGAGGCATTTTCGTCCTTTCGTTCTTACGGGCGATGCTTGGCAGACACCGTTTCCTTGCATTCAACGCGGCGGACAGGCCTGCCGCTGAGCGCAACAGCCGCTCACAGGATGACTGCCGGCATGCTCCCGCCATGGGCAGGCAGCTCGATCCTGCCGGTCGCGGCGACAGACAGTCAGAGCTTGCCGGGCCTTCGCCCGCGCGATCTTCTTTCCTTGAGTGCCGCCATCGGCCGAATTGGTTCGGCGGCGCGTTCCCTTTTTGGCCGACTTGAACGCCGTCCCTTTGCCCGGGGTCTTTTCATGCTGCACGCGAGCATCTCATCGAGCCGGGACTCTTCGCCGAGTACAGCGAGGCCAATACGCGCGTCGTCAACGAATGGCGCAGGGAGCAGCGCGCCCGCTTGGCGGCGAAACAGAGCGAGCTTGAAGAGAGTCGGCGTTCTAGATCAAACCCCGTTCAATCGGAATCGATTGGACGGGGATAATCTGATCTACTTCATATAGATAGAGCAGCTTATCCGCGTTCACCTGAACGCGGGCTGCTTGTCTTATGACAGATCCGGCTCATCGAGCGAAGATGGGCCACCTTTGAAACGCAGTCAGTCCGCGATCGGCGTCGAGATCCGTAAGCTGGAAAGGGAGTCGGGGTCCCAGGTTGTCGCGATAGAACGCATCGGCCCCGGGAGACCTGCAGGCCGGTTCACACCCGGCGACAAGACGCAGGGAGCGGGTCTCGATAGGCGAGCGAGGCACTGTGGCGCGGCGCAGCCCCGCTCGCGGCCGCGACTCCGGGCACGATCTCGACCGTGATACCATGGCGTCGGAGGTTCTCGATCTCCTCGCCGGCGCGGCCGGAGATCGCGAGGTCGCCGGCCTTGAGGCACACAACCCGTCTTCCCTGTCCGACAAACCTGCGCACCAAGGCGTTGATCTCGTCCTGCCGGCAAGTGCCGCGCCCGCCGCTCTTGTCGATAAGGAGGCGTCTGGCTTCACGCCGGGCCACCGCCAGGATCTCCGTCGCGACCAGGTGATCGAAGAGAACGACGTCGGCCCCCTGCAGGGCCCGCAGGGCCTTCATCGTCAGCAGCTCTGGATCTCCCGGGCCAGCCCCTACGAGAACGACCGAGCCGCTCTGCCGACCCTCCGCTGCGCAACCCAAGCCACAGGCCTTCTCCGCGAGTTCCGCATGGCTGGGCGCAGCGGTCGAGGTGAAGGCCGTCTCGGCGAACCAAGTCCAGAAGCGGCGACGCGCGCCGGCATCCGGCAGCAGCGCCTTCAGCCGAGCCCGGAACGACATCGCCGACGAGGCCCACGCGCCGATGCCCTTCGGCAGAAGCGCCTCCACGCGCTGGCGCAGCGCCTGCGCAAGGACCGGCGCCGCACCACCGGTCGAGAGGCCTATGACGACCGGAGATCGGTTGACGATGGCACCGAAGCGGAAGTCGCAGAACGCCGGCTTGTCGACGACGTTGACCGGCACACCCGCGGCGCGGGCGGCTTGCCAGAAGACCCTCGCCTCGCCGTCATCCGGGAGATCGGCCACGACGAGGCTGGCATCGGCAAGGTCCTCGGGCGACCAGGGCCTGCGCATCATCCGGACGGTCCCGGATGCCGAGCCGCCCTGGATCAAAGCTTCCATGGCGTCCGAAGGATTGCTGGCAAAGACAGTCACCGCCGCCCCGGCCGCGGCAAGCAGTTCGGCCTTCCAGGCTGCCGCCTCGGAGCCCCCGGCCAGCACGCAGCGCCGCCCCCGCAGGTCGAAGAAGACCGGCAGCACAGCCAAGGGGCCTATGCGCCCCGCAGCCATCCTAAACGGCCCGTGCCGCGACGGTTCCATCGGCGATTCTCCGCAGTTCCGGCAGGCAGGAGCCGCAGTTCGTTCCGGCCTTGAGCGCGGCGCCGATCTCCTCCGCGGTCGTAAGGCCGTCCCTCTCGATCGCCCGGCGGATGGTATCGAGGCACACGGAAAAGCAGGCGCAGACGACGGGGCCCAGGTCCGCCGATTCCTCGAGGGCCCGTCCTGCGAGCAGGGTCCTGCGTGAGAGAGGATCAAGCCGAGGCGAAAGCAAGAGCCGCTTCACCCAGTTCCAGGACGGCAGCGCCGCCGAGGCGGAGAAGAAGCCGCAGGCTTCGAGCCGGCCGTCTATCATTAGCGCCGCTCGGTAGGCCTCGCCCCGCCGATCCTTCAGCTCGATAAGATCCTCCGGTTCTACGGCGAAGAGATCGGCGAACCAGCGGCTCCAGTCCTTGCCGGCGGAAGGCTCCAGGGCGACCGAGTAGCCGTAGCCCTGGCCCATCCGGGTCCGCGCCCAGTAGAGAACGGGAGGCAAGGCGACCGCCGACCGACAAAGCAGGAAGCCGGCGAAGCCCATCGGAACGGGCTCGACGGCGACGCGCGTGCCCTTGGAGTCCGGCTGGCCCGACACCGGGTCGGTCACGGCATGAACCAACGCGCCCACGCGTCCCTTGCCGGCGTTTTCGTCGGACCAGTGAATCGGCGCGAAGACCGCGCCCGGCTGCTGATCCGTCGAGACGCGCACCCGCAGGACGGCCTCTCCCTGCGCGCTGACGGCCCGCGCAAGGCCGCCTTCGGTGAGCCGGAACGCGGCGGCATCAGCGGGGTGGATCTCGAGGCAGGGCTCCACGCTGTGCTGCCCCAGGGTCTCGCTCTTGCCGGTCCGCGTCATGCTGTGCCACTGGTCGCGCTGGCGGCCGGTGTTCAGGATCAGCGGAAAGCGTCGATCCGGCGATGCGCGTCTCGCTGTCCCGACCGGAACGAGCTGCGCCCTCCCGCTTGCGGAGAAGTAGCCGCCAGCGGCGAAGAAGCGTCGGCGGCCGCGGCGCTCTCCGGCCCGGACAGGCCATTGCACCGGCGTCAGCGCGTCGAACTCCGAATCGTCCAGATCGGCCAGCCCGCCGATGTCGAAGTCCCGTGAAGCGCCGTTCTCGAAGCCCGAAAGCGCCGCGTGCTCACGGAAGATCTCGGCCGGCCCGGCGTAGGAGAAGGCTTCGGCGAAACCCATCCGGCCTGCGACCTGGGCGACCGCCCACCAGTCCGGCCTGGCTTCGCCCGGCAGCGTCAGGAAGGGCCTCTGCCGGCTGATCCGACGCTCGGAGTTCGTGACGGTACCGTCCTTCTCGCCCCAGGCGGCCGCCGGCAAGCGGATGTGGGCGGCTGAGATCGTATCGTTGGACCGGACATTTTCGGATACGACGAGCGTATCCAGCCTCTGCAGCGCGTTCCGCATTGCATCTGCGCGCGGCAGGCTCACGGCCGGGTTCGTCGCCATGATCCAGAGGAACCTGATCTCGCCACGTTCGATCGCCTCGAACATCTCGACGGCCTTCAGGCCGGGCCGGCGGGCCATCTTGGCCGCGCTCCAGAAGCGCCCGACCCGGTCGACATTTGCCGGCGTGAAATCCATATGCGCGGCGAGTTGGTTGGCCAGCCCCCCGACCTCGCGTCCGCCCATGGCGTTCGGCTGGCCGGTCAGCGAAAGCGGGCCGCTCCCGGGCCGGCCGATACGGCCGCTCGCCAGATGGCAGTTCAGGATGGCGTTGACCTTGTCGCTGCCCTGCGCCGACTGATTGACGCCCTGGCTGTAGCAGGTCACCACCCGATCGGTCCCGGCGAAGAGTGTGTAGAAGCGGCGGAGGTCGCCCTGGTCCAGACCGGTGAGCGCCGTGACCTGACCGAGTCCGGGGACCGAGGCCCGCGCCGTCGCGAGCGCTTCGGCATAGCCGTCGCAGTGGGCCGCCAGATAGGCCTCGTCGATCCTGCCATGATCCGCCAGCCAGACCAGAAGGCCGTTGAAGAGCGCGACGTCGCTGCCCGCTTCCAGGAGCAGATGCAGGTCGGCATCCGCGACCGTCGCCGTACGGCGCGGATCGATCACCACGATCCGCGCGCCGCGCGCCGCGCGGTTCGCCAGCATCCGACGATGCAACACCGGATGGCACCAGGCGGCGTTGGAGCCGACCAGGACGATCAGGTCGGCGAGGTCGAGGTCCTCGTAGCACTGCGGCACGGTGTCGCTGCCGAAGGCCCGGACATGACCGGCCACCGAGGAGGCCATGCAGAGCCTGGAGTTGGTGTCGACGTTGGCCGTGCCGAGGAAGCCTTTGGCGAACTTGTTGGCGACGTAGTAGTCCTCGGTCAGGAGCTGGCCGGAGAGGTAGAAGGCGACGGCCTCGGGCCCGTGCCGCTCGATCGTCCCGGCGAGCGCGGCCGTCACCGCGTCGAGGGCCGCATCCCAGCCAACCCGCCGGCCGGCGACCTCCGGATGAAGCAGACGATCCTCGGTCGAAAGCGTCTCGGCCAGCGCCGCCCCCTTGGAGCAGATGCGCCCGCAGTTGGCCGGGTGGTCCGGGTCGCCCTCTATGGCCAGGCCGCCGGCCAGGTCGCGTCGGGCGACCAGGCCGCAGCCGACCCCGCAGTAAGGACAGGTGGTTCGGACCGCCGCCTCGGCGCCGCCGGGCATCAGTAGACGTCCTTCTGGTAGCGCCCGGCCTTCGCGAGACCGTCGAGGTAGGCGCGCGCCCCGGCCGCGTCGAGGCCGCCGTGCTCGGCCACGACCTCGCGCAACGCCCGCTCGACGTCGCCCGCCATGCGCGCCGCGTCGCCGCAGACGTAGAAATGGGCGCCCTCCTCCAGCCAGCGGAAGAGCTCGCGGCCCTCGGCGCGCAGGCGATGCTGCACGTAGACCTTCTCCGCGCCGTCCCGCGACCAGGCCGTGGTCAGCCGGGTCAGCGTGCCGGCCGCCTGGAAGCCCTCCAGCTCCTCGCGGTAAAGGAAATCCGTCGCTTCGTGCCGATGGCCGAAGAAGAGCCAGGCCCCGCCGCTCGCCTTGCGCGCCAGCCGCTCCTGCAGGAAGGCCCGGAAGGGCGCGATCCCGGTCCCGGGCCCCACCATGACGATCGGCGTCTCGTCGGACGGCAGCGCGAAGTCCCTGGCCTTCTGGATATAGACCGGAATCCGGTCGCCGGCCTTGACCCGTTCGGCCAGGAAGCAGGAGGCGAGGCCCTTGCGCGGCCGCCCGCCGGCAAGGTAGCGAAGCGCGTCGACCGTGATCGAAACCCTGCCGGGCTCGACCTTGGGGCTCGAGGAGATCGAATAGAGCCTGGGCTGGAGCGCTCCCAGCGCTCCGATCAGGTCCCGCGGCGCCGGCTGCAAACCGGGGAACTTCTCGAGCGCCGCCAGAACGTCCAAGGTCTCCAAGTCGCCGTCCGGGTCGTCGCCCTGGGCCATCGCCAGCAAGCGGCGGCGCTCCGTTTCACCCCCGGCCAGGCCAGCCAGCAGCTCGAAGAGTTCGTCCGGCGCCGGCGCGAGCGAGACGTCCTCCAGAAGCGCGTCGCGAAGCCGCCGTGACCGGCCGTTGCCGTCGCCGACCTCGGCCTCCGGCTCGGCTCCGAGCCGCAGGACGATGGCGTCCGCGAGCGCCGGATCGTTGGTCGCGAAGACCCCGAGGCTGTCGCCCACGGCATAGGGCAGTCCCGCCGGCTCGACGGCGAGCTCGACGTGATTGGTCTCCTTGGCGGAGCCCTCGGCGTTCAGCCGGGTGACGCCGACGACGCTGGCCATGACGGGCCGGTCTCGGGTCGGCCCGCCCGACGGCGTCGCGGGCGCGACGGCCTGCGCCGGGGCTCCCTCCCCTTCCAGCTCGGCGTGAAGCGCCTTCAGCATGCGGATGGTGGCCTTGCCGCCGGGGACGCAGAGGTTGAGCTCGGTCTCCGCGCGCAGGAAGATCGCGTCGGCGTAGTCCTCGCAGGAGTAGCCGCACTGGCCGCAGTCCTGCTGCCCCATGGCGGCCATCATCCGGCGGCGCAGCGGCCGGCCTTCCGCCAGGGCCATGCGCTTCGCGAGGGGAAGCGTCTGGTCGTGCCAGGGCGCCGCGCCGTCGTCCCCGTCGTCCAAGGGGTCGTCCTTCGCCGCCGCGGCAGGGGCGCCGGCGACCTGGCCCTCCCGGCCGTCGAGCGACAGCAGGCCGGCGATGAAGCCGTTGAGCCAGGCGCGCTGCTCCGCCGAAAAGGGCGCGTTCTCCGGTATCCGGGGCGGCAGCGGCGCCGGGCTTAGGCTGGTCATGACGCGGTCTCCGCAAGGGCGCGAAGCGCCTGAAGATCCTGGCGCTTGGCAAAGTGATGGAAGCTCTCCGCGGCGCTCTCGCGGTGCGCCAGATAGGCCCGGAGCAGGCGCTCGACGACGGCGGGCGCCTCGGCTGCCGGGACGTCCCGATAGATCTCCCGCGCGGTCTCGGCATCGCTGCCGAAGCCGCCGCCGACGTAGAGGTGATAGCCCTCGACGCTGTCTTCGCCCTCCTCGTCGAGCGGCACGCGGCAAGCCAGCAGGCCGATGTCGCCAATGTAGTGCTGGGCGCAGGAATGGTGGCAGCCGGTCAGGTGAATGTTCACCGGCGCGTCGAGCTCCAGGCGCGACTCGCAATGCCGCGCGATCGCCTCCGCGTGGGCCTTGGTGTCGGAGGCGGCGAAGCGGCATCCGCTGTTGCCCGTGCAGGCGACCAGCCCGGCCCGCAGCGAGGTGGCGCGCCAGTCGAGCCCGCAGGCCTCGATCCGCGCCTTGGCCTCGGCGAGCGCGGCCTCGGGCAGTCCGGAGACGAGCAGGTTCTGCCAGACCGTCAGCCTGAGGTCACCGTCACCGAGCTCGCCGGCCAGGTCGGCCAGCGTGTGCATCTGCGCCACGCTGAGCCGCCCCACCGGGAGGACGACCCCGATGTAATACAGGCCGTCCTGCTTCTGGGGATGAACCCCGAGATGCCCCAGGCGGTCGGGCGCCCTTCGCGGCGCGCAGGCGGCCAGGGCCGCGCGCGCGAGCGACCGACCGAGCTTGTCCTCGACCGCGGCGAGGAAGCGCTCGAAGCCCCAGTCGTCGAGCAGGTACTTGAGGCGCGCCTTGTTGCGGTTGGTCCGGTCGCCGTGGTCGATGTAGACGCGGACGATGGCGGCGGCCAGTTCGCTGGCCTCCTCCGGCCGCACGACGACGCCGGTGTCCCGGGCGAAGTCGCCGTGCCCGGTGATCCCGCCGAGCAGAAGCCGGAAGTAGACGCCGGGATCGACGCCGGCATCCTCTCCCACGCGGACCGCCTGGAAGCCGATGTCGTTGGTGTCTTCCAGAACCGGGATGCGCCCGCCGCCGTCGAAGGCGACGTTGAACTTGCGCGGCAGGCCATAGAGCGCGCGGTCGTTGAGGATGTGGTTGTGCCAGTCCCGCGCGGCCGCGCGGGTATCGTAGATCTCGTCGGGATCGATGCCGGCGCCCGGCGAGCCGGTGACGTTTCGGATGTTATCCGCCCCGGAACCCTTCGAGGTCAGCCCCAGCGCCGCCAGGCCTTCGACGAAGGCGATGCCGTCCTCGGCGCCGATCTCGCGCACCTGCAGGTTGGCGCGCGTGGTCACGTGGCTGTAGCCGCCGCCGTAGGCGGCCGCGAGCTCGGCGACCCCCCGGAACTGCCAGTGCGAGAGGATGCCGTTGGGAATCCTCAAGCGGCACATGAAGCTGTCCTGGGCCGGTGCGACGTAGAAAAGCCCGTGGAACTTCCACCGGAAGACGTCGAGCGCCTTCGGGAAGGCGCCGTCCTTGGCGCTCTGCTTCATGCGCGCGTAGATATCCAGCGGATGCTCCTCGCGCTTGGCCTTTTCCTCGGCGACCAGCTTGCCGCCCTCGGCCAGGGCCCGGTCCTGGGCCTCGACTTGCGCGGCATCCGGGCCTTTCGGCCCCGGGGCCGAGGCGCCGGCTGCGGGCGCCGCCGGCGCGCCGCGCGCGATCTGCGTGCCCGAGAAGAAGCCTTCCAGGTAGCGCTTCTGCTCTGGGGTGAAGTCTCCTTCGCTCATGTCGCCCTCGCGCACTAGGCCGCCTCGACCAGCGCACGGCCGAAGACGAGATCGGTCTTGACCTGCCCGACCGGCTGCCTCGACCGCATCAGGTCGAGATAGAACTCGCTGTCCGCCGTGTCGCCGCAGAGCACGGCGCCGGTGAGCCGCCCCTCCCGGAGCACGAGCTTGCGGTAGACGCCGGCGCCGGGGTCCGACAGGACGACCTCGTCGCTCGCCGCCTCGCCCAGGAAGTCCCCGGCGGAAAACACGTCCACGCCGGAGACCTTGAGGCTGGTCGCGACCAGCGAGCCGCGATAGACAGCCGCCTGCCCCGCCAGCCGCCGTGCAAGCACGGCCGCCTGCTCGTAGGCCGGGGCGACGAGGCCGTAGCAGGTGCCGGCGTGCCGGGCGCACTCCCCGATGGCGTAGATCCCGGGCTTAGAGGTCTCCAGGTGGTCGTCGACGAGCACGCCGCGGTCGCAGGCGATGCCGGCCGCCTCGGCCAGGGCCGTCAGGGGCCTGATGCCGACGGCAGCGACCACGAGGTCTGCCGGGAGGGTCTCGCCGCCCTCGAGCCGCACGCCCTCGGCCCGCGCGCGGCCGAGCACGCGCGTGGTCCGCGCGTTGAGCCGGACCGCGATGTCCCGTGCCGCCAGGCTGCGCTGGAGCAGGCGCGCGGCCGGCCCGTCGAGCTGCCGCTCCATCAGCCGGTCCATGAGATGGACGACCGTGACGGAAAGGCCGCGCTTGGCGAGGCCGTAGGCCGCTTCGAGGCCGAGCAGTCCGCCGCCGATCACGACGGCCCGCCTGCAGGAGGGCAGCAGCGCCTCCATCCCTGCGACGTCCCCGAGGTCGCGGAAGGTCAGCACGGCCTCGAGGTCCATCCCGTCGATGGGCGGGCGAAGGGCCTCGGACCCGGTCGCCAGGACCAGCCGGTCGAAGGGCAGCGTCTCGCCGTCCGCAGTGATCACCTGCCGCGCGCGCGCCGAGACGGCGGTCACGGGGACGCCGAGCTTCAGGCGCAGGCCCCGCCCCGCGTACCACGCGGCCGGGTGGTATTCGAGATCAGCCCCATTGACGTCGCCCGCGAGGAGCGCCGACAGCAGGACCCGGTTGTAGGCCGGCACGGGCTCGGCGCCGACGACGGTAACCTCATAGCGCTCGGGCGCCAGGCGGCAAAGCTCGTCGAGGAGCCGCAGGCCCGCCATGCCGTTGCCGATGACGATCAGGCGCTCGGTCATGACGCTCTAGGCCGCCTCGACCGCGCCGCCGTCGCCGCCGGCCTTCTTCGAGACGGCACCGTGCTCGTACTCTTCGAGGAAGCCCAGAAGCTGCTCGCGATACTCGTAGTAGCGCGGATGGTCGAGCAGCGCCTTGCGTGTCCGCGGCCGGGGGATGTCCACCGCCATGACCTTGCCGATGCGCGCCTCGGGCCCGTTGGTCATCATGACCACGCGATCGGCCAGCAGGATCGCCTCGTCGACGTCGTGGGTCACGCAGATCGCGGTCACCCGGGTCTGTTTCCAGACCTCCATGAGCACTTCCTGAAGTTCCCAGCGGGTCAGCGAATCGAGCATGCCGAAGGGTTCGTCGAGCAGGAGCAGCTTGGGTGACAGCGCGAAGGCCCGGGCGATGCCGACGCGCTGCTTCATGCCGTTGGAGAGATCGCTCGCCAGCCGTTCCGCGGTATCGCCGAGCCCGACCCGGGAAAGGTAGTAGCGGACGATATCGGCCCGTTCGGCGGCGCCGGCGTGGGGGTAGACGCGGTCCGCTCCCAGCGCGACGTTCTCGGCCGCCGTCAGCCAGGGAAAGAGGCTCGGCGCCTGGAAGACCACGGCCCGGTCCGGCCCGGCGGCGGTGATCTCGGCGCTGTCCAATATGATGCCGCCGCCGGAGATCTCGGTCAGGCCGGCGGCCATCGAGAGCACCGTCGACTTGCCGCAGCCGGAGTGGCCGATCAGGGAGACGAACTCGCCCCGGTCGATCTTGAGATCGAAGTCGTCGACCACGCGCAGCGGGCCCTTGGGCGTCGGATAGACCTTCGCAACCTTGGAGAACTCGACGTAGCCCTTGGTGACCGGGCTCTCCGCGGCCGCCTTGTAGGCCTTGGGCGGCTCGTCCTGGCGGGTGATCGGCACGACCGGGGGCAGGACCAGGGCCTCGTTGACCGCGGCACCGCGCTCCAAGCCCACTTCCATCAGATAGCGCGTGACCTCCGAACGCAGCGCCTTGAAGGCGGGATCGTGGTTCATCTCGGTGCGGTCGCGCGGACGCGGGATATCCACCCTGAACTCCGGCCCGAGCGTCGCCTTCGGCCCCGGGTTGAGCGGGACGATCCGGTCGGCCAGAAGGATCGCCTCGTCGACATCGTTGGTGATGAGGACGACCGTCCGTCTTTCGCGTCTCCAGATCTCTTCGACTTCGCCCTGAAGCTTGGCGCGGGTGAGCGCATCGAGCGCGGAGAAGGGCTCGTCGAGCAGCAAGATCTCCGGGCGCATGGCCAGCGCCCGTGCGACGGCCACGCGCTGGCGCATGCCGCCGGACAGCTCGGCCGGCCGGCGGTCCTTGGCGTGGCCCAGGCCGACCATGTCGATGTAGGCCTTGGTGCGCGCGCTGCGCTCCGACGCGGGAAGCCCACCGAAGACCGCATCGACCGCGAGCCGCACGTTGCCGTCGACCGTCAGCCAGGGCATCAGCGAATAGCTCTGAAAGACCACGCCGCGCTCCGGCCCCGGACCCCGGATCGGCCGGCCCTTGAGCCGCACCTCGCCGCCGTCGAGATCGATCAGGCCGGCGATGGCCGAGATCAGGGTCGTCTTGCCGGAACCGGAGAAGCCGACGACCGCGACGAACTCCCCCTCCTCGATCTCGAGGGAGATGTCCTTGAGAACCTCGGTCTTGTCGTGGCCCTCGCCGTAGGATTTGGAGATCTTCTTCAGTTCCAGGAACGCCATCGCGAAGCCCCCCTCACCGCGTCGCCGAGAAGGTGAAGAGAGCCTGCAGGGCCAACATGACCCGGTCGAGCAGGAAGCCGATGATGCCGATGGTCAGGACGGCGACCATGATCTTGGCCAGCGACGACGACGAGCCGTTCTGGAACTCGTCCCAGACGAACTTCCCGAGGCCCGGGTTCTGGGCCAGCATCTCGGCGGCGATCAGCACCATCCAGCCGACGCCGAGGGACAGTCGAAGCCCGGTGAAGATCAGCGGCAGGGCCGAGGGCAGCACCAGCTTCACCACCGTCTTGTGCCAGGGCAGGCGCAGCACCCGGCCGACGTTCACGAGGTCGCGGTCGATCGAGGACACGCCATGGGCGGTGTTGATCAGGGTCGGCCAGAGCGAGCACAGCGTCACCGTGATCGCCGAGATGACGAAGGACTTCGGAAGCAACTGGCTGTTCGTGGTCAGCAGGGCGGAAACCACCATGGTCACCAGGGGCAGCCAGGCCAGCGGCGAGACCGGCTTGAAGATCTGGATCAGGGGATTCAGGCCGGCGTTCACGGCCGCCGAGAGGCCGCAAAGGATGCCGAGCGGCACCGCCACGAGGGCGGCGATCAGGAAACCCAGGGCGACGGTCAGTAGGCTGGTGACGATCTGGTCCAGGTAGGTGGGCTTGCCGGTGTATTGCCGCCAGCGGATCTTGTCGGCCTTGCCGGCCGCCGCAAGGTCGGCGTTTCGTGCCTCCTGGCGTTCGTAGAAGGCCGCCTCCTTGGCGCGCTCGGCCCGGTGGTCCTCGTAGAGCTTGACCGTCTGCTCCCACACCTGCGCCGGGCCCGGTATCGCGCCGAGCGAGGTCTGGACCAGCGGCGCGGCCCAGCCCCAGGCGAGAATGAACGCGACGATGCCCAGGACCGGCACGACCAGGAGCCGCCAGAGCTCCCCGAGCTGATGCCTCGGGCTGTCGCCGGCCGTGATCCTGAGGATCGGTGTGATCCAGGAGAGTCCCAGAAGGTTGAGGTAGGCCGAGGCCTTGTTGATCCGACCGAACAGCCGTTCCCGGCGTGCGGTCCTCGCGGCTCGGGCCGCGGCGTCCACGGCGCCGACGTCGTCCAGGGTGGTCATCTGCTGTCCATTCCTTTCCCGCCCCCGTCGGCCCCGGGGCGATCGCGGCCGGGGATCATCCTTCCAAGACCTCGTTGCCCTCGACGACCTGCCTGCCTTTCAGGCCGATCGGGAAGCTGTCGAGGTAGGCGTTGGGCGCGCGGCCGTCGAAGGCGATGCCGTCGATGAACTCGGTCTGCGGCCCGCGATAGCCGTCGCTGTCCCAGGGGAAGTTGGCCATGCCGGCCTTGCCCTCGGCGACCAGCAGCCGCGCGGCCTGGAGATAGATGTCCGGTCGGTACACCTTCTTGGCCAGGTCGTGGTACCAGGAGTCCGGCTTCTGCTCGGCGAGCTGGCCCCAGCGGCGCATCTGGCTGAGGTACCAGACGGCGTCGGAGTAGAAGGGATAGGTCGCGAAGTAGCGGAAGAAGACGTTGAAGTCCGGCACCGCGCGCTTGTCGCCCTTCTCGTACTCGAAGGTCCCGGTCATGGAGTTGGCGATGACCTCGTAGTCGGCGCCGACGTACTCCGACCTGGCGAGGTAGCGCACCGCCTCCGGCCGGTTGGCGTTGTCGTTCTCGTCGAGCCAGATGGCGGCCCGGATCATCGCCTTGATCACCGCCAGGTGGGTGTTCGGATAGGCGTCGTGCCAGGCCTTGGTGACGCCGAAGACCTTCTCCGGGTTGTTCTTCCAGATCTGGTAGTCGGTGATCACCGGGACGCCGATGCCCTTGAACACCGCCTGCTGGTTCCAGGGCTCGCCGACGCAGTAGCCGTGGATCGTGCCGGCCTCCAAGGTCGCCGGCATCTGCGGCGGCGGGGTGACCGACAGCAGCGCGTCGGCCATGATCTGGCCGCTGATGTTGTCCCTGGAATAGAAGCCCGGGTGAATGCCGCCCGCCGCGAGCCAGTAGCGCAGCTCGTAGTTGTGCGTCGAGACCGGGAAGACCATGCCCATGTTGAAGGGCCTGCCCTCGTCCCGGAAGCGCTCGACCACGGGCTTGAGGGAATCGGCCTTGATCGGGTGCTGGGGCCGGCCGTCGGCGCGGACCGGGATCTGCGGCTTCATCATCTCCCAGATCTCGTTGGAAACGGTGATGCCGTTGCCGTTGAGGTCCATGGAGAGCGCCGTGATGACGTGGGCCTGGGTGCCGAAGCCGACCGTGGCCCCGAGCGGCTGGCCGGCCAGCATGTGGGCGCCGTCGAGCTCGCCGGTGATCACCCGGTCGAGCAGCACCTTCCAGTTCGCCTGCGGCTCCAGGGTCACGAAGAGCCCCTCGTCCTCGAAGAAGCCCTTCTCGTAGGCGATGGCCAACGGCGCCATGTCCGTGAGCTTGATGAAACCGAGCTTGAGCTCGTCCTTCTCCACGTCGAGCGCCTCGGCGCGGGCCCGCCCGACGAAGGGCGCGGACAAGCCGCTCGCGGCCACCGCCGCGGCCGTCGAGGTCAGGAACCGGCGGCGCGTCAACTTGTCGATGCTCGGCTTGGGATCTCGTCTTCCCGTCACGGCGGCTCACTCCTTTCGCAGTTCCATTTGGTCGCAGTTCCGTTTGGCGCTCCCGCGCCCGGCCTCTCGCAAGGCCACCGCGCGAACAAAAAAACGCCGCAAACCCCTTCCCTGCCCGCTAGAGACAAGAGGGGTCGACGGCGTTGCCTGGTGCCCGTCATTGGGCGCTGGTCGAGGAGCCGCCTCGCGACGGCTTCCGGTGTAACCCTCGCAAGGCACGTGCCAAGTTCGCGTCAACCGGATTTCTTTTCGAGAGTCAGACCGTTAGCTCTTCTCCTGCCAAAGAGAAAACGATGCCGAGGCCGTGCCTTGGGCATCCTTTAGGCAGCAAGGCGGTCAGCCTGCCGGTTTTTTGTGCACCGCAGCAATCACTCTTCGCCGCCCGGGAGATGCCCCTGGGCGCCATCCATCGAATGGATGGCGAAGGACCCGAGGTAGTCCCGAAGCCGATCCGGATCGAAGCTCTGGTCGTCGAAGAAGCCATCGGGGCCGAGCACCAGTTGCCCGCTCGTACAGCCGACCGCCGTCGGCGCCTCGAGGGCGCCCTCGACCTTGGCGCTCGCCGAGGGTAGCGGGACATCGAGCCCGGCCAGCGCGCGACGATAGAGGTCGGGGCGGTAGGTCCGGGCCGCTTCGGCCGCGCCGTCTTCGGAGTAGGCGATCTGTCCCCAGCGGACCATCTGGCTGTAGATCCACATCGCATGCGAGATCCACGGGAAGGTCGCCGCGCCCCGTCGGAAGACGATGTAGTCGGGGACCTCGACGGGACCGGAGTCGGCCGTCCTGCGCAGCTTGCCGCTCAGGATCCGCCCGATGAGGTCCTTCGGCGCGTCCAGGTAGTCGCGGCCGGCCAGCAGCGCGGCCAGCTCGTCGCGGTTGCCCGGATCCCCTGCCCAGACCGCCGCCCGATAGAGGGCGCGCAGCAGGGCGTCGAGGGTCTCGGGGTTCCGCTCCGCCCAGTCGGCCCGGACGCCCAGCACCTTCTCGGGGCTCATGCGCCAGAGCTCGGCCTTGGTCACGATGATCCGGCCGAGCCGGGAGTCGACGGCCAGGCTGTTCCAGGGCTCGCCCACACAGAAGCCGTCGATGTAGCCCTCGCGCAGGTAGGCGACCATCAGCGGCGGCGGGATGACGACGAGGCGCAGGTCGCGGTCCGGGTGGACTCCGGCCGCGGCCATCCAGTAGCGCAGCTCGTAGTTATGGCAGGAGAAAGGATAGACCATGCCCAGGGTCAGCGGCTCCGCGCCCGCGGCCTTGCGCGTGGCGACGACCCTGGCCAAGGCCTGGGCCATTGCCATCGGGCTCGCCTCGGCCGAAAGCCGGCCGTCATCGGACATGGCGGCCCAGAGCCGTTGCGAGACCGTGATGGCGTTGCCGTTCAGACCCAGGGAAAAGGGCGCGATCATGCGCGCCTTGGGGTTGCCCAGATCGAGGCCGGAGGCGATCGGGATGCCGGCCAGCATGTGGGCGCAGTCGAGGTGACCCAGGGTGATCCGATCGCGGATGTTGGCCCAGGAGGCTTCCTTGACCAGGTCCAGGCGAAGGCTCTCGCGCCGGGCAAAGCCCTTCTCCGCGGCGACCACCAGCAGGGCGCAGTCGACCAAGGGAATGAAGCCGGCCCGCACCACCCGGAGGCCCGGCGCCCCCTTGCCCGCGGTCTCGTCTTCCTGCCCGAAATCCAGCGCCAGATCCTCACCCAAGGCCATTCGCTATCCCCGTGATCAGTCCAGAAGTGCGGCGGCGGTGAC
>JANQGU010000236.1 GCA_028282935.1 Kiloniellales bacterium | reverse complement strand
CGCCATGGTCGGGATGAACGCGGTGGTCATGGACGGCGCGGTGATCGGCGAGGACAGCTTCGTCGGCGCCCTGGCCTTCGTGAAGGCCGGCTTCGAGGTTCCGCCGCGCCATCTGGCCGCCGGGGTTCCGGCCAAGATCCTGCGCGAGCTGAGCGACGAGGAGATCGACTGGAAGGCGCGAGGAACCCGGGAATATCAAATCATTGCACAGCGTTGCTTGACCAGTTTGAAAGAAGCGCGGCCGCTCGAGAAGGCGGAAGCGAACCGCCCGCGTTTCGACGCGGGCGACCTCTTGCCCTTGATAGAGACCAAGGCGGGCAAGGGGGTCTGAAGGGGCCCGGCATGGACCGCCGGGCGGATGAGGTGAACGCGGCAGCCATGACCGCGAGAGGCAAAACACGGAGGGAGCGAATGTTCAGAAAACGCAGCTTGATGGCCCTGTTCGCCGCGGTGGCGGCGCTGGCCGTGACCGCGGGCGGGCCGGGCGCGGCCTGGGCCGAGATCAAGATCGGCTCGGTGCTGTCGGTGACCGGCCCGGCGTCCTTCCTCGGCGATCCCGAGGACAAGACGCTGAAGATGTATGTCGACAAGATCAACGCCGGGGGCGGCGTGCTCGGCGAGAAGCTCGAGCTGGTGATCTACGACGACGGCGGAGACGCCAAGAAGGCCCGGACCTTCGCGACCCGCCTGATCGAGGAGGACGAGGTCGTCGCCATGGTCGGCGGCTCGACCACCGGCACCACCATGGCCATGGTGCCGCTCTTCGAGGAGGCGGAGATCCCCTTCATCTCGCTCGGCGGCGCGGTGGTCATCATCGATCCGGTCAAGGACTTCGTCTTCAAGACCCCGCACACCGACCGCATGGCCTGCGAGAAGATCTTCGAGGACATGAAGGCCCGGGGCATCAGCAAGATCGGCATGATCTCGGGCACCGGCGGCTTCGGCAAGTCGATGCGCGGCCAGTGCCTGGACGTCGCCGGCGGCTACGGCATCGAGGTGGTCGCCGATGAGACCTACGGCCCCAAGGACAGCGACATGACGCCGCAGCTGACCAACATCAAGAACGCGGACGGCCTGCAGGCCGTCGTCAACCCCGGCTTCGGCCAGGGCCCGGCGATCGTGACCCGCAACTACGCCCAGCTCGGCATCTCCCAGCCGCTGTACCAGAGCCACGGCGTCGCCTCGAAGTCCTTCATCGAGCTGGCCGGGGAGACGGCCGAGGGCGTGCGCCTGCCGGCCGCGGCCCTGCTGGTGGCGGACAAGCTGCCGGACAGCGACCCGCAGAAGAAGGTGGTGACGGACTACAAGGCCGCCTTCGAGGCCAAGTGGAACCAGCCGGTCTCGACCTTCGGCGGCCACGCCTACGACGGGCTCTTCCTCCTGATCGAGGCGATGAAGCGCGCCGGCTCCACGGACGGCAAGGCGGTGCGCGACGAGCTTCGCAAGACCAAGGACTTCATGGGCACGGCCGGGCTGGTCAACATGTCGGCGGAGGACCACCTGGGGCTCGACCTCAGCGCCTTCCGCATGCTGGAGATCCGCAAGGGCGACTGGGCCCTGGTGGAGTAGCAGGCACGGACGGCGGGGGTCGGCGTTCCCTCCAGGACTTGCCGGCCCTTCCGCCATCCAGCCGACCTCTCGGCTGTCATGCCCGGCGCGAAGCGCGGCACTACGTGCTGATCCGGGCATCCATGGCGCAGCGGCACGATGGATTGCCGGGTCAAGCCCGGCAATGACAGAGTGAGGGGGACAGGTCCGCCCGATAACCCCACGTTCCGAAGCTTCCCGAGAGATGTCCGAGTTCCTGCAGTTCGCCTTTTCCGGAATCACCGTCGGCGCGGTCTACGCCATGGTCGCGCTCGGCTTCACCATCATCTACAACGCCTCGGACGTGGTGAACTTCGCCCAGGGCGAGTTCGTCATGCTGGGCGGGATGTCGACGGTCTTCCTGGCGGCCTTCGGCCTGCCCTTGCCCCTGGCCGCCCTGCTGGCGATCCTGATCGCGGCCCTGACCGGCGTCGCGCTCAACAAGCTGGTGATCGAGCCGGCCCGCGACGCCTCCGTCGTCACCCTGATCATCATCACCATCGGCGCCTCGATCTTCCTGCGCGGCATTGCCCAGGTGATCTTCGACAAGCAGTTCCACCGCCTGCCGTCTTTCTCGGGCGACGATCCCATCGCCGTCCTGGGCGCCAGCCTGACCCCGCAGAGCCTTTGGGTCCTGGGCGGGGCGGCGGTGATCGTCGTGCTGCTCTACGTCTTCTTCAACCGCACGCTCTTCGGCAAGTCGATCCTGGCGACCTCGCACAACCGCCTGGCCGCGCAGCTTGTCGGGGTCAACGTGCGCTTCGTGCTGATGATCAGCTTCGCGCTCTCCGCGGCGATCGGCGCGGTGGCCGGGATTCTGGTCACGCCGATCACGCTGACCAGCTACGACGTCGGCACCATGCTGGCGCTCAAGGGCTTCGCCGCGGCCATGCTGGGCGGCATGGGCAACCCCATCGGCGCCGTCGTCGGCGGCCTGCTGGTCGGCTTGGCCGAGGCCCTGGGCGCCGGCTACCTCAGCTCCGAGTACAAGGACGCCGTCGCCTTCGTGATCATCCTCGCCGTCCTCTTCTTCCTGCCCCGCGGCCTCTTCGGCAAGACCGGGACGGAGCGGGTCTAGGCCGATGGAGACAACCTTGCTGCACAGGTGCCTGTGGGAGGGATTACCCCCCACCCTAGCCCTCCCCCTCAAGGGGGGAGGGAACTTAGTGTTGCGGCGGGTTCCAGACCCCAACTCTTCATATGACAAGCTGGCGCGTCGTATCCGCTTCGAGTTCCCTCCCCCCTTGAGGGGGAGGGTTAGGGTGGGGGGTGATCCCTCCGCGCGCACGCTGTCGGCGCCGGAGCGCCGCGTATGCTAGCTCGGCTCAAAGGCCCGCGGCGGGGCGGGCTGCTGGTGCTGGCGCTGGTGATCGCGCTGCTGCCGCTGGTCCTGCCCAACCGCTTCTACTTCGACGTGGCGATCCTGATCGGGATCAACGCCATCGCGGTGGTGGGGCTGAACCTTCTGATCGGCTACGCCGGGCAGATCAGCCTGGGCCACGCCGGCTTCTACGGGATCGGCGCCTACGCGGTGGCCGTGCTGCCGGCCGAGCTGGGTATTCCCTCCTGGCTGGCCTTCCTGATCGGGGTCGCCTTCGTCGCGCTGCTGGCCTTCGTGGTCGGCCGGCCGATCCTGCGCCTCAAGGGGCACTACCTGGCGGTCGCGACCCTGGGCATGGGGATCCTGATCTTCATGGTCGTGACCAACGAATCGCAGTGGACCGGCGGTCCGGACGGCATGCCGGTGGCGCGCCTGACGCTCTTCGGCTTCCGGGTCTCGGGCGTCCAGACCTGGTACTGGATCACCGGCGCGGCGCTGCTGCTCGGCGTCTGGTTCGCGCTCAACCTGATCGACAGTCCCTCGGGCCGGGCCTTGCGCGCGCTCCACGACAGCGAGGTGGCGGCCCAGGTCGCCGGCATCGACGTCGCCAGCTACAAGCTCTTCGCCTTCGTGGTCTCGGCGATCTACGCCTGCGTCGCCGGCTCGATCAGCGCCTTCTACACCGGCTTCGTGACTCCCGACGGCGCCGGCTTCCTGCACTCGATCGAGATGGTCTCCATGGTCGTGCTCGGCGGCATGGCCTCGACCTTCGGCGGCATCGTCGGCGCCGCGCTGCTGACCGCGCTGCCGCAGTTCCTGACCGTGTTCCAGGAGTACGAGCACGCCCTGCTGGGCCTGGTGATCATGCTCTGCATGATCTTCCTGCGCCGCGGCATCCTGCCGAGCCTGGCCGCGGTGCTGCTGCGCGGCGCCGGGCAGGGAGGCCGGGCATGAGCCACCTCCAGGTCGAGAACCTGTCGATCGCCTTCGGCGGCGTGCACGCCATCGAGGACCTGTCCTTCGACATCCAGGCGGCGACCATACACTCGATCATCGGGCCCAACGGCGCCGGCAAGACGACGCTGTTCAACCTGATCACCGGGCTCTACCGGCCGAGCGCCGGGCGCATCCGCTTCGAGGAGGAGGACGTCACCGGCAAGCCGCCGCACCTGCTGGCGGCCAGGGGCATGTCGCGGACCTTCCAGAACCTGCAGATCTTCTTTCGCATGACCGCGCTGGAGAACGTCATGGTGGGACGTCACCTGCAGGAGCCGAAGAACCCGGTCGCGCACGTCCTGCGCCTGCCGTCCTTGCGGCGCAGCGAGACCGCCTGCCGCGAACGGGCCCGGGAGCTGCTCGACTTCGTCGGCCTCTCGGCCTACGCGGCGGACTCGGCCGGGTCCATGCCCTACGGCGCCCTGAAGCGCCTGGAGATCGCCCGCGCCCTGGCCGCAGAGCCCAAGATGCTGCTGCTCGACGAGCCGGCCGCCGGCTGCAATCCGGCCGAGACCCGCGAGATCGACGACCTGATCCAGAAGATCGCCGAGCGGGGCGTGACCGTGGTCCTGGTCGAGCACGACATGCACCTGGTCATGAACATCTCCAACCACATCCTGGTGCTGGACTACGGCCGCAAGCTGGCCGAGGGCACGGCCGCCGAGGTCCGGGCCAATCCCGAGGTGATCGCCGCCTACCTCGGCGCCCAGGGCCAGGAGGAGTTCGACCGTGCTCGAGGTTGAGGGACTGACCAGCCACTACGGCCGCATCCAGGCCCTCAAGGGCATCGACCTGGAGATCGCCGAGGGCGAGCTCGTCGCCCTGGTCGGCGGCAACGGCGCCGGCAAGACCACCTTGCTGCGCACGCTCTCGGGCGTGCAGCCCGCGAGCGCCGGGCGCATCATCTTTCGCGGCCGGGACATCACACGCAGCAGCCCCGTCGCGCGCGTGGGGCAGGGGATCTGCCAGGTCCCCGAGGGACGGCAGGTCTGGGGGCCGATCTCGGTCGAGGACAACCTGCGGCTCGGGACGGTGAAGCGCCGCGGCAGCGATGTCGCCGCCGACCTGGAACGCATGTACGCCATGTTCCCGGTGCTGAAGGAGAAGCGCGCCCAGGCCGCCGGCACGCTGTCCGGCGGCCAGCAGCAGATGCTCGCGCTCTGCCGGGCCCTGATGGCCAACCCGGACCTGCTGCTTCTGGACGAGCCGAGCATGGGGCTGGCACCGCTGCTGGTCGATCAGATCCTGGAGGCCGTTCTGGCCTTGAAGGCTCAAGGCGTGACCGTCTTCCTGGTCGAGCAGAACGCCTTCGCCGCGTTGAAGATCGCGGACCGCGGCTACGTCATCGAGACCGGGAAGATCGTCCTTTGCGATCGTGGTCAGACCCTGCTCGACAACGACCGGGTCAAGGAAGCCTATCTCGGAATCTAGCGCCTTGATTGTCGGGGACCGCTCCGGTGTTTCTATGTTCGACAGGGCAAGCCCGTTCTTTTTTCGCTTGGCCGGGGCGTGAGCTTGGCATTCCGGCTATGAAGTCAGGAAGAATCTAGGTATTGATTCCCTGGTAAATTGACTGGATAACTCTGTCCTTGCTCGCAGGCCGAGGAGTAAAGAATGCCAAAAAAGACAACTAAGATAGACGAAGCTGCACTGACCAAGGGCGAGCTCCGCAAGCTCAACGCCCTGAGAAAGTCCATTGGCGAAGAGCTGGCGAACGAAGCCTTCACCAAGTGGTATGCCGACCAAGCCAGCGGAGAAGACGCCTCCGATCCCAATATCGAACTCATAGAAAACGCGCTGAGTCCCTTGATGGACAAGGTCCGTATCCCGCGCGGCGCGGCTTATGCGGTCCGCCGCGGTCGCGGTCGCTTTATCGTCGAGGCGGTCAATCTCAAGTCCTAGGTAACCGGTTTACGACGCGTTGCCGTCTTCATCGCTTCGGCGTGGGGAGTGGATAACGGGGCAGGGTGTCGCGAGCCGGCGATGCTCTGCCCGGCAGCCTCGACGCTTTGCATCCAGGCAAGGTGACCGGCAGCCTGCATCTGCGTATGCTGTCTTGTGATCGGGACGCCTTCTGATGGCAGCACCCACCTCCCAACTGCGAGACATTCTCTGGAGCCTTCGGTCATGCCTTACGCGATCATCACCGTCGACAAGCCGAACAGCCTGGGTCTGCGCAACCAGACGCGTGTGGAGCACCTGGCCTACCTGGAGGCGAACAAGGACAAGTTGCTGGCCGCGGGCGCCAAGATCGACGACGACGGCGAGGGAGGTTACGGCGGGATCATCCTGGTCGATACGGAGGACCGCGCCGAGGCCGAGGCCTTTATCCAGAACGATCCCTTCACCAAGGCCGGGCTCTTCTCCGGTATCGAGGTGGTGCGCTGGCGCAAGGCCTTCTTCAACTTCGAGAAGCTTGTCTAGATCGAATTCCGTTCGATTGGAATCCGCGTTCCCGCGGCCGTCGTCGGGTCAGTTCCCGGTCACGGCGATGTAGTCGGGATCCTGCTGGGCGTCGCGCTCGAAGCTCAGGAACTCGTAGTAGCCGCAGCGCTTGCGTCCGGGGTAGTCCCGGCAGGTCTGGGGCCTGGCCTCGTAGATGCCGCAGCCCCGGGCGTCGTGGTCGAAGAAGGTGCAGATCGTGCCGAAGATCTCGTCTTCCTTGTGGCGCAGGATGCGGGGCGCCTTGCGGCCGTTCTCTTCGCTGCTGTCCTTCTTGGTGAAGCGCTTCCTGGCTTCCTTCTTGGTCATCGCGAAGTGCTCGGCCAGGCGCTTCAGGTCCCCGCCCTCGAGCTGGATCCGCGGATAGGAGCAGCAGTAGCTGGGACATTTGTCGCAGTCGTAGTGCTTCTTCACCGGGTTCTGCCTTCTCACCGGAACGGGGCCGCAGAAGATCATCGGCGCCTCGCGGCCTGTCAAGGAGAAACGCCCCGCTCCGGCAGGTCGATACGGCCTTCCCTTGGTATCAGTCCGCGACCAGGGGCAGGCAGATATCGGTCAGCAGCTCGGTCGGCGGGGTGTCGCGCGGATTGTTGAGATAGGCCTCGAAGGAGGGCATATCGGCCGGCTCCCTGCCGGAGTTGATCAGCCACTCGCCGAAGAGCCAGCGATAGGCCGCCTGCATGTCGGAATAGGGCCCCTTGTGGCGCAGGACCGCATAGGGGCCGCCGGCGATCACGGTGTGCTCCAGAGGCGCCTCGATAGGGAGCTCGACCTTGGTGATGATGCCGGCCCGGGAGCGCAGCTCCGCCTCGGCGACGGCGTCGGGGTCGTCGTAGTAGATGCCGACGGGCCTGAGGTCGGCGTCCATCAGGCCACGGGCCGCGAGCCAGCCGAAGAGGGTCTCGAAGGCCTTGCCGATATGCATGTAGGGCCCCTGGTGCTGGATCGTGACCGCCGTGGTCTGCGGGAGTGTCTTGAGGGTGACGTCGTACATCGTGCCGGCTCCCTTCTGGCTTTGAGGCTGAAACTGGGTGTGGCTGCCGCGCTCGCGGTATCGTGCCGGCGGCAGGCCGTAGACCGAGCGGAAGGCACGGGTGAAGGACTGGAGGCTCTTGTAGCCGGAGGCTTCCGCGATCTCCCGGACCGGGCGGTCGCTGTTCGCCAGCTGTCCGGCGGCGCGGTGCAGGCGCAGCCGCTTGACCGTCGCCGCGGCGCTCTCGCCGTGGACCGCCAGGTAGATCCGGTGCCAATGGTAGGGCGACAGGCAGGCGACCTCTGCGAGCTTCCGCAGGTCGAGCTCTTCGTCCAGGTGGTCGTGGATATAGGCGGTCACCCGATCCAGGCGATCCTGGTAGTCGATGAGCTTGCCGTTGGTCGTCATGGGCTTACGGTCTCCCTCGCTTGGCAAGGAGACCTAAGCACAGGTCGATTTGACAAATCTTGCGGATCTTGGCCGTCGGCG
>JANQGU010000235.1 GCA_028282935.1 Kiloniellales bacterium | reverse complement strand
AAGAACAGCAGCGCCAGGATGACCTGGCGCAGAAAGCGGCGATACGCGATGTACATCGGTACTGTCCTTGCTGGCCGGGGCGCCGGGGCGGTCCCGGCGGCGGCGCCTTCAACTTGTTGAGACAGATCGAGATTCACGGCTCAGGCCGACACGGCCCGAGCCGATCTCGACCTAGGCCGCCAGCGGCGGCGTCCGCTCCAGAACCTCCAGCGCGTCGTGGCGCACGTGGTTCTGGCGCATCTCCTCCTCCAGCATCTCCCGCGACACCAGCCCCTTGTCGAGGCATTCGCGCAGCAGGCCGAAGAAGAAGGATTCCTGGTTGGGATCGGGATGGGACGCGTAGTGGGTCGGCCGGTTGCCGCCCTTGATCAGCTTCTTGATCGGGCGGATCCAGGTGCCGGGCTGGCTCGCCCTGACCTTCTTGGTGGCCGGGACGAAATCGACCGGCAGGCCGGACTTCCAGGGCTGGGTGTGGCGCTTGGTGTTGTGCAGCAGCTTGGTCTTCGGCGTCAGGCGGTCGAAGTCGTTCCACTCGTGCTCGAAGAGGCCGATGGTCTCCCTCGGCTCCAGCTTCAGCGTGATCCAGTCCATGTAGTCCCGCTTGAAGTCGAAGAGCTCGCCGAACTGCGCCTCGCAGCGCCAGTGGGTCAGCTTGGCGCAGTCCAGCAGCATGACGCTGCTGGCCAGGGCCCCGGTCAGGCCCTTGTTGCCGGTGCGCGGCCGGCAGAAGATCGCCTTGCCCGCCATGTCGCGGGTCAGCAGCGGCCAGACGTCGCCGGCGGCGAAGACGTCGGGATCGACGACCACGGCGCGCCCCTGATAGCCCATCAGCTCCGGCGGCATGAAGCGCAGCGGCGTGAAGGACTGCAGGTCCTCGAAGCGCCAGACCCGGCTCTCGCCGTCGCGCAGGAAGGACTGCCCCTCGCGCGCCTGGATGAAGGGATGGTCGGCGACGTCGATGATCCGGACGTCGAACTCATCCGGGCTCTTCGAGTTCCGCTTCAGCGAATACTGGGAGACCAGGGCGCCGATCTTCTGGCGATGGTTGGTGTGAATGAAGACGGTGGGTTTCATGGCGGATCTTCACTTTCACCTGGGTTTCAGGGTGCTCTTATCAGATGGGCCTGGAGCGGGCAAGGCGCGCGGGACAAGGCCGCCGGGCCCGCGCTTCGGCCTCGAGGCGGCGGCGGCCCGACGTCCTCCGGAGCCCGGCGCAAGCTGGGCGACAGGGGATGCTTGACGAGCACGACCCGAAGGCAGCAGATTCCGAGCGCTTCAGAAACCGCCTCATCTTTGATTCAAGCCCGGCGGCACCTCAGGTTCAAGCCGACCGCGGTTTCCTGCCGCGGGGACAGGCCGGCACACGAGGATGATGACCGAGACAGACATGCCCCAAGCGGCGCAGAGGCCCGGGTCGGCGCGCCCGCGCATCTGGCTGATCTTCGGCGACAAGCTGGGGGACAACGCGCAGGTCGAGGCGATCGCGGAGTCTCTGGGGCTGCCCTGCGAGCGCAAGACGCTGCAGTTCAAGCCGCCCTACCGGCAGGGCAAGCCGGCCTTCAAGGCTTCGCTCTACCACGTCGAGCTGGAGGCCTCCGACCCGTTGGAGCCGCCCTGGCCCGACCTCATCCTGACGGTCGGCCGCCGGCCCTCCATGGCCGCCCTTTGGGTCCGGCGGCAGTCCGGCGGCCGGGCCCGGCTGGTGCTGATCGGGCGCCCGAAGCGGCATGCCGAGGAGTTCGACCTGATCATCTCGACGCCGCAGTACCTGATCCCCGAGCGGGCCAACGTCGTGCGCCTCAGCCTGCCCCTGATGCGGGCCGATCCGGCGGCGATCCAGGCCGAAGCGGCGCGCTGGAAGGACCGGCTCGGCGCCCTGCCCCGCCCGCTGACCGCCGTGCTGATCGGCGGCCCGACCAAGCCCTTCCGGCTCGACGCCGAGGTCGCCCGGGACCTGGTGGCCCGGGTCGCCGAGACCCTCGGCCGGGAGGGCACGCTGTTCTTCTCGACCAGCCGGCGCACCCCGCCCGAGGTGGTCGAGACCCTCGAGGCCATCCTGCCCGGGAACGCCGAGCTGTTCCGCTGGCAGCCGGAACGCGGGAACAACCCCTATCTCGCCCTTCTGGGCCTCGCCGACCGCTGCGTGGTGACCGGCGACTCCATGTCGATGATGGTCGAGGCGGCGCGGGCCGGCCGGCCGCTGGTGATCTATCCCCTGCCGACCGGGGGGCGCGGGCTACACCGCGTGCTGGCGAGCGCCCTGGGGCCGCCGAGGGCCGGCGCGCCGGCGGCGATGGTCACCGAGGCGCTCTATCGCCTCGGGCTGGTCGGCTATGGCCGCGACCTGACGGCGCTGCACGGCGAGCTGATCCGGCGCGGCCTGGCCGCGCCGATCGGCGAGCAGCCGCCGCAGCGCCCGGCCGAGATCCCCGACGACCTGGCCAAGGTGGTCGACCGGATCCGCGCCCTGCTTCCGGCCGAGCACGGCTAGACCGCCCAATGGCAGGTCAACGCAGAGTTAAACCGAAGCTTTTAGAATCCGGCGCTTTCCGGGGCAGCCGCCCCGACGCCGCCAAGAGGCCCTAGAGAGGCATGCCCGTCCCCTTCTACCTGCACGATCTCGACCCCGAGGCCGCCGAAGCGGTCGCCAAGGTCGTCGCCACGCCCTTCCTGACCTCCGGCGCGGTCGGCCGCGAGGTCGAGCAGCAGCTCCGGGACTTCTTCGCCATCGACCACGCCTTCCTGATCAACAGCTGGACCAACGGCGCCGTGGCCACCCTGCTGGCCCTGGAGGTCGGTCCGGGCGACGAGGTGATCGTCCCGGCCATGACCTTCATCGCCAGCGCCAACGTCGCCCGCCTGGTCGGCGCCCGTCCGGTCTTCGTCGACGTCGACCCGGAGACGCTGCTGATCCAGCCGGAGGCCGTGGCCGCCGCGGTCAGTCCACGGACCCGGGCAGTGATCCCGGTCCACCTCTACGGCCGGATGTGCGACCTGCCGGGCCTGCGCGCGGCGCTGGGACCGCGGGAGGACATCGCGATCATCGAGGACGCGGCGCACTGCTTCGAGGGGCTGAGGGACGGCGATCCGCCCGGCCGCCATTCCGAGGCCGCGATCTTCTCCTTCTACGCGACCAAGAACGTGACCTGCGGCGAGGGCGGCGCGATCGTCACCCGCGACCCGGAGCTGGCGACCCGCCTGGCCCGGACCCGGCTGCACGGCATGTCCGAACTCGCCATCGACCGGATGCGCGGCGCCCGCTACCAGCATTGGGACATGCTGTGCCTCGGCACCAAGGCCAACCTGCCGGACCTGCTGGCCGCCCTGCTGCCGCCGCAGATCGCCGGGGTCCGGTCGCGGCTGGCCCGCCGCGAGGCGCTGGCGGCCCGCTACGAGGCGGCCTTCGGCGAGACCCCGCTGCGCCTGCCCGGCCCGGTCGCCGGCAGCCTCGACGCCCGCCACCTCTTCTGCATCCACCTGCCGCCGGCCTGCCGCGACGAGGCGATCCTGGCCCTCAACGCCCGGGGCATCGGGGTCACCGTCAACTACCGCGCGGTCCCAACCCTGACCTACTACCGCGAGACCTACGGCCACGGCCCCGAGGACTTCCCGGTCAGCCAGCACTGGGGCGACGGGACCCTCAGCCTGCCCCTCTACCCACGGCTGACGGACCAGCAGCAGGACGAGGTCATCGCCGCGGTCCTGGAAGACGTGGTCCCCCTGGTCCAGCGCACCCGGCCCTGAGCCCGCCCCCCTCCAGGGGCCCCGAAAAAGCCGGCAAGAATGGTTAACGGCGCCGCAGCGGCGGCCTTGCGGCCGGCCTGCCGCCTCACCCATATCGGCGATTGCCAGCCCCCTGGTCCTGGCGTAATCTAGAATAAATAATGTATTAATTCTCCTGTATAGGAGAAGCACCAAATAATCATTCGCATTCAGGGGACGAGCCGGGATGTCTTCGCGACTAATACTCGTGACCGGTGGCCTGGGATTCATCGGCAAGCACTTCGTGGCGAGCTGCCTGGATCAGGGCGACTACGTCATCAACGTCGATCGGGTCAATTACGCGGCCGACCGGGTGGTCAAGAGCGCCTTCAAGGAGAAGCCCAACTACCGCTTCATGGAGCTCGACGTCTGCGACCTTGAATACCTTCCCGAATGCGACATCATCGTCAACTTCGCCGCCGAGTCCCACGTCGACAACGCGATCGCCGACAACTACAAGTTCTGCCGCTCCAACATCATCGGCGTGCAGCACCTGCTGGAGCTGGTGCGCAACAAGCAGGAATACGAACGGCCGCGCTTCGTGCAGATCAGTTCCGACGAGGTCTACGGCGACTGCCTGAACGGCAAGTTCACCGAGAATGACTTGCTGCGGCCCTCCAACCCCTATTCGGCGACCAAGGCCTCGGCGGACATGCTGGTGCAGAGCTGGAGCCGGACCTACAAGATCCCCTTCAACATCATCCGGCCGTCGAACAACTACGGCGCCCATCAGTATCCGGAGAAGCTGATCCCCAAGTCGTCCTGGCGCATGAAGCGGGGCCTGCCGGCCCTGATGCACGGCGACGGCAGCTACGTCCGCTCCTGGCTGCACGCAGAGGACACGGTGGCGGCGATCGCCACGGTGCTCGAGGCCGGCGAGATCGATGCCATCTACAACGTCTCCGGCGACCTGCACCTGCGCAACGTCGAGGTGCTGCGGAAGATCGCCGCGATCCTGGAGGTGCCCGAGGCCGAGGCCTGGATGCCGGTTACCGACCGCAGCGGCCAGGACGTGCGCTACTCCATCGACGACCAGCGGATCCGCGCCCTGGGCTGGCGCCCGAAGCGGGACTTCGACAGCGAGCTCAAGACGATCATCCACGAGATCGACTTCCAGCGCTTCATCTGAGGCCGGCCGACCGACGGCTCCGGCGGTGGGGCCCTACAGGCTCTGATCGGGTGCAGGCAGAACGGCCCGGGCTCAGCGGGCGCGGGTTTCCTCGGTCGGGCGCGGGCCGGGGGCGATCCTGGCGGCGTGCACGCGGATCTGACCGAAACGGTAGTCGGCCTCCAGGCGCACCGGCAGCAGAGGGGCGCCGGCAACGGCCTCGGCGAGGTAGACCTTGACCCGTTCCGGAAAGTGCTTCTTGCGGATCTCGCTCTTCTTGAAGCCGGCGACCGTCTCGACCTGGACCAGGCATTCGATCGCGGGGCCGGCATAGGCGGCGTAGCTGGACGGCGGCAGCTCGGCCGGACCGACGTGGCTGAGCTTCAGGCGGAACAGCCGGCGCCCGTCGTAGACCGGGCGCTCGCCGGCGCAGCGGCCCTCGCGGGTGACCGCCTCGATGATCCCGAAGACGCCGGTCAGGGGATCCAGCGAGCCCGCGCGCAGGGCCGAGGGCACGGCCTTCCGGTTGTCATCTTCTGGCGCCGGCTCGGCCCGAACCAGGGGGCCGCCGTCGCCCTTGTAGTCGACCCGGACCCAACGCTTCTTCCGGCCGTCCTTGAAGTAGTCGACGCTGTAGCTCGCGGGCACCACCCCGGCGCCCTTGCTGCAGCCGTCGGCCGAGGAAACCAGCTTGAAGGGGCTGAAGAAGGAGACGATGCCGTAGGGCTCGGTCGCCAGGCGAAGGTCGAAGCAATCCTTGTAGAGGCCGAGATCGAGATCCGCCTTGGCGACCTGGAAACCGCCGATATAGACCTCGAAGTCCACCGCCAGGCCGGACTCCGAGGCCGAGGCCGGCCCGCCGGGCAGGAAGCCGCCCAGGGCCAGCATGACGCCGGCGGCGATCCGAGCCTTCGCCTTAACCATGTTCGCTTTGCCCATGACTCGGCCCATGACGTGATTGGCCCATGACGTGATCCGATGGGTCCTTCGGCAGCGCGTGAGCGCCGGCCGGGGCCCTTCCTCTCGTTGTCACTAAACCAACAAACTGGCCACTCGCACAGTCTTACGCAAGACCCGTTGAAAACATCCCGTATCCCCGGGATCACGAATTGTTACCGGAGGTGAAACCTCGTCAAGGGCTCGGGAGCCTGCCCGGGCCCTCGGAGAGCCCGAGGCCGGAGCGCAGCGGCTGCCCCGAGCGGACAACCTCGGCAAGCGCCCTCTCGTAGCCCGCCACGGAGTTCTCCAGCGAGAAGGTCCGGGCCCGCTCGATCAGGCGGTCGCGGGCGGGCGGATCGTCGAGGGCCGCGTCGAGGGCCGCGGCCAGGGCCTCCGGATCTCCGACCGGCACCAGGCGCCCATAGGCGCCCCCGTCCAGGATTTCCGACGGCCCGCTCGGGCAGTCCGTGCTGACCACCGCGCAGCCGCAGGCCAGGGCCTCGATCAAGGCGTTGGGCAGGCCTTCGAAGGCCGAAGACAGAACGAAGACCGAGGCCTTGCTGAAGTAGGCGTAGGGGTTGCGGACATGGCCGGGCAGGTCGAGGTCGTCGGCGATCCCCAGGTCTTCGGCCAGCGCGAGGAGCTGAGCCTTGCCCGCCCCTTCGCCGAGGATGATCAGCCTGGCCGGCCGCTGCGACCTCAGCCGGGCGAAAGCCCTCAGCAGGGTCGGAAAGTCCTTCTGCGGCTTGAACTTGCCCGCCGCCACGACGACCGGCGCGGCACCGCCCTGCAGCCAGCGATGCTCGACCGGCTCCGCGGCCAGCTCGAGGAGCTCCTCGCGGTAGACCGGGTTGTGAATGACCTTGATGTCCGACAGCGGCAGGCCGGTTATCTCGGCGACGTCCTGGGCGACGCCGAGCGACGGCGCCAGCACGCCGTCGGCCTCCGGGAAGAAACGCCTCATGAGCGACGGCACGCTGCGCATCCACTTCGACTTGCCGTTCCTGGCCGAGGAGCTGATGTGGTTGCGGACGTTGACGACGAAACGGGTGCGGCCACGGCAGACCCGGGCCGCCATCAGCAGCACCATGTTCGGATAGTTGAGGAAGGAGACCACGGCGTCCGGCTTCTCGCGCCGGACGAAGCGGGACAGGGAGTACAGGGGGGGCCGGTCGCGCAGGGTCATGCGCAGCAGAGGCTTCGCCGACGCGCTCCACCCGCCCCGTGGCGCCACGGCCGCGGACAGCAGATTTGCCAGGTGAACGTAGGCCGCGGCCAGCAGGCTCAGCGCCTTGCGGGGCCAGGCCTCCTTCAAGCAGCGGACCGCGACCCCGCTCTCCGCCTGCCTCAGGTCCTCGACCAGCCAGCCGTCGTCCTCTTCCAGCAGAAGCTCGACCTCGTGCCCGCGCGCCGCGAGGCCCCGGGCGATGCTCGCGATCACGCGCTCGGCGCCGCGCGCCGATTTCAAGGTCCGAACATAGATCGCCAGTCGCATGCGGGGTCGCGGATGCCTGGAGGAAGGAATCGGCGCCAGAATGTCGAGGGATCCCCCCCGAGGCAACGCGAAAACACCGGCACCTCGCCGGCCGGGGGCATGAGCCCCGGAAGGATGAGAGATTTGTTTAGTGATCTCACCTTAGGCCATTGATATAGTGCGGTCTCCGCGGTCGTCGGACCAGGGTGCGCGCAGGTGCCGCTCCGCCGGCGGTGCGACTTGGCCGGCGCCACGATCTCGGGCTTCTTCGGGCGGTTTCGGGTCTCATGGGAGGCTGGCTGCACAAGCGCCGGTCCGGGTTCACGCAAGTCTCTTAAGAGGAATATGTTCCCCAGCCGTGCCAGGATCCAGCTTCTCGCCAAGGTGACCCTCTCGGCGGTGGCTCTCTACCTCCTCTTCATCTATTCGGACGTCGACCTGGTCGTCGAGAGCCTGAAGTCGGCGCATTGGGGCTGGGTCGCCTCGGCGGTTTCGCTCGGCTGCGCCATCGTCCTCGTAAACGGCTTCCGCTGGGGCCGGATCAGCGCCTTCGTCTCCTTGCCCCTGCCGCGCTGGTTCTCGAT
The DNA here is from genome assembly GCA_028282935.1 of Kiloniellales bacterium. Taxonomy (GTDB): domain Bacteria; phylum Pseudomonadota; class Alphaproteobacteria; order Kiloniellales; family JAKSBE01; genus JAKSBE01. The sequence continues at coordinate 3,276 of JANQGU010000235.1, read as the reverse complement.
CCTGACCTACGCCGAGGCACTGTTCTTCGCCATGATCACCCCGGCCGCCATCGGCGGCGACATCCTGCGAATCACGCGCGCCACCAAGGCCTTCGGGAAGCTCCGCAAGAACATGGCCTCGGTGCTTCTCGACCGGGCGGTGAACCTGGTCTCGATGGTGGTCCTGGGCGCCCTGGCCCTGCCCTTCACCGCCATCGAGGAGCCGGCGATCAAGGCGAGCGTCCTTTTCATGCTCGTCCTGATCCTGTGCATGACGGCCCTGCCCTACTTCGCGCTCGCGACGCTGCGCAAGGGCCGGGTCCGGCGTTGGACGCTGGTGCGCGAGGGCCTGCGCCTGGCGATCCTGTTCCGGCGCTTCCTCGGCAACGGCAGGGGTTTCTTCGAGATTTCCTGCCTTTCGGCGGTGGTGCTCCTGCTGGCCATGGGGATCATGCTGTCCGCCGCCCGCGCCGTCGGGGCCAGCGACCTCGGACTGGTCGAGGCCGCCACCGCCTTCTCGCTGGCCCTGCTGGTGGCGGCCGTACCGATTTCCTTCGCCGGTCTGGGGCCGCGCGAAGGGGTGATGATCTGGACGCTGACCCAGCTCGGGATCGATGCCGGCCAGGCCTACTCCATCGCCATCCTCTTCACCGCCGCGCTCCTGGCCTCCGCTCTGCCCGGCTTGCTCATCTGGCTGAGCGGCATCACGCGGATCGACCGAAAGCCCGCGGCCGCGGAGGCCGCGCCCTGCCCCGACCCGACGCCACCGGGCCGGGACTCCGGTCGCTAGGGGGCCGCGGAAGCCGGGGCGGCGGGCCTCGGCCATACCTGGCAGCGATCTCCCGGGTTCCGGACCTGCCTCTCCGCAGCGGGATACCGCCCGATCTCCTTACCGAGCCTCACCTGCCCTGGACCCGGGCGCTGCAATCCACGGCTCCTGCCCCTTCCGGCGGCGTGCCCGCTGCGGCGCCGGGCCACAGGCCCTTCCGCGATCGGCCTTGACAGGGCGCGGCAGATGTGAGATCACCACATCAAGATATCTTTATATAGTGATTTTGCGTCAAATCAGTCATGGAACAGCTGCTTCAAGGCCTGCGCGCCGCCGCCGAGGGAACCCGTCTCCGGATCCTCGGGCTCTGCGCCCACGGCGACCTGACGGTGACCGAGCTGGTCGAGATCCTCGGCCAGAGCCAGCCGCGCGTGTCCCGGCACCTGAAGCTGCTGATGGAGGCCGGCCTGCTGGAGCGGAACCAGGAAGGCAACTGGGCCTACTACCGCCTGGCGCCGAGCGCCGAGCTGGCGCGGCTGATCGTCGACCTCATCCCGGCCGAGGATCCGGCCCATGCCCTGGACCTGGAGCGGCTGCAGGCGGTCAAGCAGACCTACGAGGTCCAGGCGGCGGCCTACTTCCGGCGCAACGCCGCCAACTGGTCGCAGATCCGCGCCCTCCACGTCGACGAGGCCGAGGTCGACGCGGCGCTCAGGGAGGCCTTCGCCAGCGAGGAGATCGGCGACCTGCTGGATATCGGCACCGGCACCGGCCACGTCCTGCAGCTCCTCAGTGACCGCCTGAGGAGCGGCGTCGGGGTCGACCGCTCGCTGGACATGCTGAAGGTGGCGCGCGCCAACCTGTTCCGCGACGGCCTGCGGCACTGCCAGGTGCGCCAGGCCGACATGAAGCAGCTGCCCTTCCGGGCCGAAGGCTTCGATGCCGTGACCCTGCACATGGCGCTGCACTACGCCGAGCGGCCCGAGGACGCGCTGGCCGAGGCGGTGCGGATGCTGCGCCCCGGCGGCAGGCTGGTGGTCATCGACTTCGCGCCGCACGACCACCTGCAGCTGCGCGAGGAGCACGCCCACCGCTGGCTCGGCTTCTCCGAGGAGACCATCCAGGACCATTTCGCCCGCCTCGGCCTTGTCCCCGAGACCACCCGGCGGCTGGAGGGCGGCGCGATCACCGTCGTGCTCTGGACCGCGCGACGTCCGGCCAACGATGCGGCGGGGCAAGGCCCGGCCCGGGCCGCAGGCTAGGAGCCGCCGACATGACGACCCTGCCCCGCATCTCCCTCGAGTTCTTCCCGCCCGCGAAGCCGCAGGCGGAGGCCGGGTTCTGGCAGGCCCTGGAGAAGCTCAGCGGGCTGCAGCCCGAGTTCGTGTCGCTGACCTTCGGCGCCGGCGGCTCCAGCCGCGACCGCTCCGACCGGATCCTGGGCGGCCTCCTGGAGCGCGGCCTGGCCGAGCCGGCGGCCCACATCACCTGCGTCGCCGCGTCCCGGAGCAGCACCGACGACTGCGTGCGCGCCTGGGCCGAGGCCGGCATCCGGCGCCTGGTCGCCCTGCGCGGCGACATGCCTGAGCTGGGCGCGCCCTTCCGGCCGCATCCCCAGGGCTACGAGAACGCCGCCGACCTGGTCGCCGGGCTGAACCGGATCGGCGACTTCGACATCTCGGTCGGCTGCTATCCCGAGGTCCATCCCGACTCGCCCTCGCTCCAGGCCGACCTGGACAACCTGAAGCGCAAGCTCGACGCCGGCGCGACCCGCGCCATCTCGCAGTACTTCTTCGACGCCGAGACCTTCCTGCGGTTCCGCGACCGGGCCCGGCGGGCCGGCATCACCCAGCCGATCGTGCCCGGCATCCTGCCGGTCTTCCACTTCGGCAAGGTCCGGAACTTCAGCCAGCGCTGCGGCACCTCGGTGCCGGACTGGCTGGCCGCCCGCTTCGACGGCCTGGACGGCGACCCGGAGACCCGCGACCTGGTGGCCGCCACCACCGCCAGCGAGCTCTGCCTGACCCTGCTGCGCGAAGGCGTCGAGACCTTCCACTTCTACACCCTGAACCGCGCCACGCTGAGCCTGGCGGTCTGCCGCATGCTCGGCCTGCGCCCGCAGCTGAAGGAGGCTGCCTGATGCGGACCTTGATCGAAGCCCTTGAACAGCGCGTGCTGCTGACCGACGGCGCCGCCGCGCGCCGCCTGCGCGCCGAGGACCTGGACCCCCGGCGCGACTTCTTCGGCGCCGAAGGCGTCTTGCCGGTGCTCAACCTGACCCGGCCGGAGCTGGTCCGCCAGGTCCACGAGGCCTATCTGGAAGCGGGCGCCGACGTGATCCGGACCAACACCCTCGGCGCCTCGCCGCTAAGCCTGGCCAGCCACGACTTCGCCGGCGAGGCCTTCTTCCTCAACCACGCCGCCGCCGAGATCGCGGCCCAGGCGGTGGACAGCCTGCCCGGCCGCGGCCGGCGCCGCTTCGTCCTGGGCGTGGTCCGGGACGACGGCTGGGACGTCGCGCCGGCCGA
>JANQGU010000220.1 GCA_028282935.1 Kiloniellales bacterium | reverse complement strand
GCGCGGCCCGGTGATCTCCCCAGCGACCTGAAGCGAGTGCCAGCATGCCCGGCGTGATCCTGCCCTATCGGGGTGTCAGACCCAAGATCGCCTCCGACGCCTTCGTCGCCGAGACCGCGGTGATCATCGGCGACGTCGAGATCGGCGCGGGCAGCTCGATCTGGTACGGCTGCGTGCTGCGCGGCGACGTCAACAAGATCCGGGTCGGCAGCGGCACCAACCTGCAGGACGGCACCATCGTCCACTGCAACCACGACCCGACGGGGGACTATCGCAAGACCGGAGGCGGCGAGCCGACCCATATCGGCGACGGCGTGACGGCTGGCCACATGGCGCTGATCCACGCCTGCACCATCGAGAGCGGCGCCTTCATCGGCATGCGCTCGGTGGTCATGGACCGGGCGGTGGTCGAGAGCGGCGCCATGGTCGCGGCCGGCGCGCTGGTGACCCCGGGCAAGCGGGTCGGCAAGGGCCAGCTCTGGGCCGGCAGCCCGGCCAAGCACCTGCGCGACCTGAGCGCCGAGGAGCAGGCCAACCTGCCCTACATCGCCGAGCACTACGCCGAGCTGACCCTCGGCTACCTCGACGAGCGCCGGATGTAGCGGCGCGGGGGCTCCATTCACGTCGAGGAACAGCCTTGTTCTACAAGCTTGAGCCCGAGGTGTCCGGCGAGATGGGCGGAAACACCGAACTCGATGTCTCGACCCATCCGCCCATCGTCAGCAAGCTGCACTACCATCTGGACTTCTGGCTGGGCGACGATCTGCTCGAGACCTTCCCCTGCTTTCTCGTGACCGACAGGCTGCGGGGCGTCATCGAGGAGATGAAGGCGACCGGGGCCGCTTTCGGCGACGTCGAGGTTTCCTTCGGTGAGGAGTTCCGAGAGCGCTACCCTGGCGGTCCCTTGCCGCGCCTGTCCTGGCTCAAGCCCATCGGCGTCCCCTGCCGGGACGACTTCGGGTTGGTGCATCCGGCCAGCCTCGTCGTGTCGGAGCGGCTCTGGGATGCGATGTCTGCCCGTGCCAACCTGAGCCACTGTGAAGCGGAGCCCTACACGGGATAGCCCGAAGACCGGCGTGGCGGGCTCTCTCTGATCCTGATCTAGCCGGCGCCGAGCGACTGCTCGAGCCTGCGGTAGCGCGGCTCGCGCCGCAGCGCTGCGAGCTCGGGATCGCCGCGAAGCAGGCCGGGGTTGCGCCAGCCGGACTCGACGATCATCTCCAGCCGCTCCAGCGCCGCCGGCACCTCGCCGACCTGCGCCAGGAAGGACGCCAGGTAGTAGTGCATCGGGTCCTCGTGCTGCAGCAGCGGCTGGAGCAGCGCCAAGGCGTCGTCTCTCGCCCCCAGCTCCAGGGAGGCGCGCGCCCGCCCGCACAGCGCCCGGAAGTCCTTGGGATAGGCGAGGAGATGGGCGTCGATACGGGCCTTGGCCTTGGCGGCGTTGGCTCGCGCGCCCTCTCGGTCGCCCAGGCCGCGCCGCGCCTTCGCGGCCAGGACCAGCGAATGGAAGTCGTCGGGCTGAAGGCGGGCGGCTTGCTCCAGCATCGCCGCGGAGAGCGCGAAGTCGCCCCAGGCGAAGCCGGCGTGCCCCAGCAGGAGGTGCGTGTCGGCGGCGTCGGGGCGCAGTCGGATCGCCGCCCCGAAACTCCGGCCTGCGCGCCGGCGCTTGCCGGCGCGCGCCAGGACCAGGCCTCGCGCGGCATGGGCCTCGGGCGAGGCGGGATCGATCCGCAGGGCCGTCTCGCAGTGTGCCAGGGCCCTGGCCCGGCCATCGCCGGCCGGCCCGAAGTAGAGATCGATGAAGGTCAGGGTCCGGGCCAGGCCCGCGTGGCCCGGCCCATAGCGCGGCTTGGTCTCGACAAGGTGAGAGAACAGCTCGGCGGCGGCCTGGAGGTTCTTCCTGCCGCCCCGTTCGAAAAGGCTGCTGGCCGTCAGATAGAGCGCGTAGCCCTCCACATCGAAAGCCTCATCGCTCTCGTAGGTCTCGCGCGCGCCCGGTCCCGGACGCCGCTCCGCGAGGCGCAAGGGCTCCTCGGCCTCTGCCACGGCGGCGAAGCCGGTCATGGCCTCGCGGAGAGCCGCCGCCGGGCGCGCTGGCGACAGCAGGCGATAACCGGACTTGTGCACGGTCTCGATGTGCCGGGGCCTGCGCGAATCGTCCTTGAGCGCCTTGCGGATCTCCGCGATCGCGTGGGTCAGGACCTCCTCGCCGACCGTCACCTCCGGCCAGGCCGCGTCGAGAAGCTCCGCCCGGCTCAGGACCCGGCCCCGCGCTGCCACCAGGGCCAGCAGGACCTGCATGGCCTTGGGCGAAAGGCGACGCCTGCGATGACCTCTGCCGACCTGCCGGGTCGCAGGATCGATCAGGGTATCCCCGATCCAAAACAGATCTTCGCTGACCATGCGTGACGTGCTCCGATCGAACGGCAGCCCGGGCGCTTCCGGCCGGACTCCCGACGGGGCCGCCCTAGGACCCTCCCGGCGCCGCCCGGCGCCGGCCCGCCTGCTCAGTCCTGGGCCTTGACCGCGACGAAGGAGCCGGGCGCGTCCTCCAGGACCTTGAGCTTGCCGTCGCCCGGCGTGCGGGCCGGGACCTGCTTGTCGGCGTACTTCTGCAGCCACTTGTACCACTCGGGCCACCAGGAGCCCGGGTGCTCCTTGGCGCCGGCCAGCCACTTCATGGGGTCCTTGGGGTTTTGGGCCTTGGTCCAGTGCGAGTACTTCCCGGCCGCCGGCGGGTTGACCACCCCGGCGATGTGCCCCGAGGCGGCGAGCACGAAGCGCACCGGGCCGGAGAAGAGCTGGGTCGCGGCGTAGGTCGAGGTCCAGGGCGCGATGTGGTCCTCCTTGGTCGAGAGGATGAAGGCCGGGGTCTCGACCTTGCGCAGGTCGATCGGCACGCCATCCAGCTCGATCCCGCCCGGCTCGACCAGCAGGTTCTCCTGGTACATCTTGCGCAGGTAGAAGCTGTGCATGGCCGCGGGCATGCGGGTCGAGTCCGAGTTCCAGTACAGCAGGTCGAAGGGGAAGGGGTCCTTGCCCAGCAGGTAGTTGTTGACCACGAAGGACCAGATCAGGTCGTTGGCGCGCAGCATGTTGAAGGTGGTCGCCATCTCGGCGCCTTCCAGATAGCCGCGCTCGTCCATCCGCTCCTCGAGCGAGGCGAGCTGCTCCTCGTCGATGAAGACGCCCAGCTCGCCCGCCTCGGTGAAGTCGGTCATGGTGGTGAAGAAGGTCGCGCTCTTGACCCGCTTGTCGTCCTTGGTCGCCATGTAGGCCAGGGTGGCGGACAGCAGGGTGCCGCCGAGGCAGTAGCCGATGACGTTGGCGTCCTTCTCGCCGGTCGCCTTCGCGACCGCGTCGAGCGCCGCCAGGGGACCCTCGTGCATGTAGTCCTCGAAGGTCTTGGCGGCCAGCTCCCGGTCCGGGTTGACCCAGGAGATCACGAAGACGGTCAGCCCCTGGTCCACCGCCCACTTCACGAAGGAGTTCTTCTCGCGCAGATCGAGGATGTAGTACTTGTTGATCCAGGGCGGGATGATCAGCAGCGGCCGCTTGTGCACCGTCTCGGTGGTCGGCGTGTACTGGATCAGCTGCATCAGGTCGTTCTGGTAGACCACCTTGCCGGGCGTGATCGCGATGTTCTCGCCCATCTTGAAGGCGTCGTAGTCGGTCATCTTGATGTGCAGCCGGCCCTTGCCGCGCTCCAGATCCTCGAGCAGGTTCTCCAGGCCCTTGACCAGGTTCTCGCCGCCGGACTCCAAGGTCTCGCGCAGCACCTCCGGGTTGGTCATGATGAAGTTCGAGGGCGCCATGGCGTCGACGAACTGGCGGGTATAGAAGTCGACCTTCTGCGCGGTCTTCTCGTCCAGGCCATCGACGTCGCGGACCGTCGTCTGCATCCAGCGCGCGCTCAGCAGGTAGGACTGCTTGATGAAGTCGAAGAGCTGGTTGTCCTCCCAGGCCGGGTCCTTGAAGCGCCGGTCGGCCTTCTCCGGCTCGGCGATCGGCTCGGCGGCGGCGCCCATGATCCGCTGGGTCGTGGTCTGCCAGAGCCGCAGGTAGTCCTGCCAGAGGTTCATCTGCGCCTGCACCAGCTTGGCAGGATCGGTCATCATGCGGGTCGTCATCTCGAGGAAGGCGTTGCCGATGTTGAGCGGATCCATCGGCCCCATCCCGCCGCCGTTGGTCGCCTGCCGTTCCAGGAACTCGGTGACGATTTTCTGGCTCCGATCCGCGATGCTCCCCAGCGCCTTCGAGAGCTCGACCGGATCGGGCATATTGAACTCCGGACCCCGTTGCTCGCCCATCTTGCTTTCCTTATGGTTCTGCCAGTCGCCGTTATAGGTTTCTTCGTTGAGCCGACTGCGATTTTTGACCACACGCTGTATAGGCCCATTTATGCTGCACTGCAACATAAATGGGCGGGTCAGCGCTTTCTCAACCCGTTGCCTAGTGTAACCGGGTACGCAGGTAAAGAGGAGACAAAGGCAGGGATGCGGCAGATGGACGCAGGCGTGACGCAGGATGCGTCGAAACCGGGCCGATGGCGCCTGATCGCCGCGGCGGGTTGCCTGGGCCTCGGGCTCGCCGCCTGCACGGGCGGCAAGGGGATCAGCGCCGGGGACCGCCTGAGCGGCACGATCCCGAGGCCGCAGAAGGTCACCGACGCCCGGGCCGAGCTCGGCCAGGCGAGCTACCCGAACCTCGCCAGCGTTCCCGACGGGCCGCCGGAAACCACGCCGCGCGAGCAGAGATCGGAGATCTTGGCCGCGCTCGAGGAAGACCGCGGGGCTGCCGGGCTGGCGGGCGGGCCGCGCTCCTCCGGCACGGCCGCTGCGCCGCGCCAGCATGTCGCCGATATCTACTTCGCCCAGGCCTCGGCCCGGCTCGATACCCAGGACCGGGAGGTGCTGCGCTCCGTGGCCGAGCTCTCCCGGAGCCGCGGCGGCCGGCTGCGCATCGTCGGGCATTCCAGCCAGGAGGTGGCCAGCCAGGAGGCGGAGGGCGCCGCCGATCTGCAGCGAAGCCTGACCAACTTCCAGATCTCCCTGGCGCGGGCCCGCGGCGTGGCCGAGGCGCTGGAGCGCCTGGGGGTCGACTCGAAGCAGTTGCTGGTGGAAGCCCTGACCGACCGGGACCCGATCTACCGCGAGAGCACGCCGGAAGGCGCGGCCGGGAACCGCCGGGTCGAGATCTTTCAGGAGTTCCGCTAGACCACGGATCCCACGCTCTTGGTCTCAGCCTTCGGATAAGGACACGCCATGCCCCGCTACCATCTCGCCCAGTTGAACGTCGGAACTATCCTCCACGACCTGGAGGCCCCGGCGATGAAGGGCTTCGTCGACAACCTGGAGCGGATCAACGCCCTGGCCGAGGCCAGCCCCGGCTTCGTCTGGCGGCTCCAGGACGAGGCCGGCGACGCCACCGGGATCCAGGTGACCGAGGATCCGCGCTTCATCGTCAACCTGTCGCTCTGGGAGACCGCCGAGGCCTTGTTCGACTTCGTCTACCGCTCGGCCCACACCGGCATCATGGCGCAGCGGCGGGAATGGTTCGCGCGCCCGGCCGAGGCCTACCAGGTTCTGTGGTGGCTGCCGGCGGGCGAGATCCCGACGGTCGAGGCGGCGCTGGCCCGGCTGGAGCGCCTGCGCGAGCTGGGGCCGACGCCCGAGGCCTTCACCTTCAAGCAGCGCTTTCCGGCGCCCGGGGCGGAGGACGACGGCAGCGACCTGCGGCCCGAGCCCTACTGCGTCGGCTGGAGCTGACGCCGCGGGCCTCGCCCGGCTTCTCGCCCGGCATGAATCAAGGGATGCAAGCCTCTGATCTGGTTTGTTGATTAACAGCACCGCGCCGAGCAGAAGTCGGGTACTGCATCCCGGCCCGGGCGGCGCTAGAGCAGCCCGCGTTCACATGAACGCGGATAAGCTGCTCTATCTATATGAAATAGATCAAATTATCCCTGTTCAATTGATTCCAATTGAACAGGGTTTGATCTAGTATCACCGCGCCGCCGCCGGCGGCCCGCAGCGAGAAAACAGACCCCGTCCGCCATGGAACAGGAATTTCACCGGATCAAGCGCCTGCCGCCCTACGTCTTCGCCGAGGTCAACGCCCTCAAGGCCGAGGCCCGGGCGCGGGGCGAGGACATCATCGATTTCGGCATGGGCAACCCCGACCAGCCGCCGCCGCCGCACGTGGTGGCCAAGCTGGTCGAGACCATCAACGATCCGCGGGCGCACCGCTACTCGACCTCGCGCGGCATCCCGGGCCTGCGCAAGGCGGTCGCGGCCTACTACGGCCGCCGCTTCGGCGTCGACCTGGACCCGGAGCGCGAGACCATCGTCACCCTGGGCTCGAAGGAGGGCCTGGCCAACCTGGCGCAGGCGATCACCAGCCCGGGCGACATCGTCCTCGTGCCCAACCCCAGCTATCCGATCCACGCCTTCGGCTTCATCATCGCCGGCGGCGCGATCCGCCACCTGCCGGTCGGGCCGAACTTCGACGTCATGGAGCAGCTCGAGCGGGCGGTCCGGCATTCGATTCCCAAGCCGCTGGCCGTGGTCCTCAACTATCCGGCCAACCCCTCGGCCCAGGTGGTCGGGCTCGACTTCTACGAGGCGGTCGTCGACTTCTGCCGCCATCACGGCATCTACGTCATCTCCGACCTGGCCTATGCCGAGGTCTACTTCGAGGAGACGCCGCCGCCCTCGATCCTGCAGGTGCGGCGTGCGCGCGAGATCGCCGTCGAGTTCACCTCGCTCAGCAAGACCTATTCGATGCCCGGCTGGCGGGTCGGCTTCTGCAGCGGCAACCCCAAGCTGATCGCCGCCCTGGCGCGGGTGAAGTCCTACGTCGACTACGGCGCCTTCACGCCGGTCCAGGTGGCGGCGACCGCGGCGCTCAACGGGCCCCAGGACTGCGTAGAGGAGATGCGCGAGCGCTACAAATCGCGGCGCGACGTGCTGATCGCCGGTCTGGCCGCGGCCGGCTGGCAGGTGCCTTGCCCGCCGGCGACCATGTTCGCCTGGGCGCCGGTGCCGCCGGCCTTCGAGGAGGCCGGCTCCCTCGAGTTCTCCAAGCTGCTGCTGAAGGAAGCCAAGGTCGCGGTCTCGCCCGGCGTCGGCTTCGGCGAGTACGGCGAGGGCTACGTCCGCCTGGCGCTGGTCGAGAACGAGCAGCGCATTCGCCAGGCGCTGCGCAGCATCAAGGCCTTCCTGAAGGCGGCCGGGATCGCACCCGACGCGGCCCCGGATGCGAGCGGCCCCCGGAAACTGGCCTCGTGAACGGGCCGCTCAGAATCGCGGTCGCCGGCCTCGGCACCGTGGGTGCCGGGGTGCTCTCCCTGCTGAAGGCCAATGCCGAGCCGATCGCGGCGCGCTGCGGCCGCAGCCTCCAGGTCGTCGCGGTCTCGGCGCGCGACCGCGGCAAGGATCGCGGCGTCGACATCTCCGACTTCGCCTGGTTCGACGATCCGGTGGCCATGGCGGCCGCCCCCGACGTCGACGTGGTCGTCGAGCTGATCGGCGGCGCCGACGGTTCGGCCAAGGCGGTGGTCGAGGCGGCGCTGGACCGGGGCCGCGACGTGGTCACCGCCAACAAGGCCCTGCTAGCGCATCACGGCAGCGCCCTGGCCGCCAGGGCCGAGGCGGGCTCCGCGGGGCTGGCCTACGAGGCCGCGGTGGCCGGCGGCATCCCGATCATCAAGACCCTGCGCGAAGGCCTGGCGGCCAACCGGATCGAGCGCATCTACGGCATCTTGAACGGCACCTGCAACTACATCCTGACGACGATGCGCGAGACCGGCCGCGACTTCGACGGGGTGCTGAAGGAGGCGCAGGAGCTCGGCTACGCGGAGGCCGATCCCAGCTTCGACATCGACGGCGTCGACGCCGCCCACAAGCTCGCGATCCTGACCGCCCTGGCCTACGGCTGCGAGGTCGACCTCGCTGGCGTCTACGTCGAGGGCATCCGCAACGTCACCAGCACCGACATCGACTTCGCCGAGGAGCTGGGCTACCGGATCAAGCTGCTGGGCCTAGCGCGCTGCATCGACGGCAAGGTCGAGCAGCGGGTCCACCCCTGCATGGTCGCGAAGGACGCGCCGATCGCCAGCGTCGAGGGCGTCTTCAACGCCGTGGTCGCCGAGGGCGACTCCGTCGACAGCATCGTCGCCGAGGGCCGCGGCGCCGGGGCCGGGCCGACCGCCTCGGCGGTGGTCGCCGACCTGGCCGATCTGGCGCGCGGCCTGCGCCTGCCGGCCTTCGGCATCCCCGCCGCGCAGCTCACCGCCCTGCCGGCCCAGCCGATGGTGCAGCATGTCGGCTGCTACTACATCCGCCTGATGTGCGTCGACCGGCCGGGGGTGATCGCCGACGTCTCGGCGGCGCTGCGCGACGAGGCGATCTCGGTCGAGTCGCTGGTGCAGCGGGGCAGGGACCCGCACGAGGCGGTGCCCGTGGTGCTGACCACGCACGAGACCCAGGAGGCCGGCCTGCGCCGTGCCCTGGCCCGGATCGGCCAGCTCGAGACGGTGGTCGAGGCGCCCCGCCTGATCCGGATCGAGGCCCTATGATCGGAAGCCCGTGATCGGGGTCTTGTGAGCGGCGCGGGAATCCGGCAGGAGTCGGGTAGGAAAGCGCCGCCGCCAAGAGGCGCAGCGGATCGAACTGCGCGCGATCCAGTCCAAGCGGGCGCAGACGGTCGATGTCATAGGGTAGAGAGCGGCTTGCCGGCTTCGAGCCCGTGCAGGCTGCTCGAGGGAGAGCCAAGAATGCCCAAGGAAGCAGACGCCGAACAGGGCGTCATGGAGCGCAACCTGGCGCTGGAGGTGGTGCGGGTCACCGAGGCGGCCGCGCTGGCCGCGTCGCGCCTGATGGGCCGGGGCGACGAGAAGGCCGCCGACCAGGCCGCGGTCAACGCCATGCGCCAG
>JANQGU010000165.1 GCA_028282935.1 Kiloniellales bacterium | reverse complement strand
GTCCCGTCGGTTCATCACTGATCCCCAAAAATCAGTCTTGAATCACGTTTCGACCAACGCGGGAACCCCTAAAGCGTTAAATCCTCACCACGACCTAGCAGCTTGCCGAAGGCGTGTCGGCACCCCCTTCGCCCCCGTTTTCAGCCGCCCGCCTGCCGCGGATAGAACCAGGAGTCGCAGAGCGGCGCGAAGCCGAGCTTGGCGTAGCAGCGTCTGGAGGCGGGGTTCCTGAGGTCGCAGTAGAGGCAGGCCGTGGTCCGGCCCTCGGCGTAGATCCGCTCGACCATGGCCGCGGTCGCCGCGCCGGCGTAGCCGCGGCCGCGCAGCGCCGGCGCTGCTGTCCGCGGCGCCAAGCTTCGCAAGCAAAGAAGAAGCGTTAACCCCGGCGAGCTATCCTTGCCGTCCGATGCGGGCGAAACGCCCGACCGTTCTCGATTCCGGAACGGGAAGAACGGAAACACTCGGCGGCAAAGCATGTTCCCGACAAAGTCCAAAGACCTTGCATCGGGTTCCGGTTCAGAGGGTTCGGATGAGCGGGCTCCGGCCGCCAGGGAGCCCTCCCTGCGGCGCGTGTACCGCCTGACCAAGCGTTATGCGCTGGTCTGCGCCGCGATCTTCGGCCTTCAGTACCTCCCGCCCACCGGCATCTTCCTGCTCTTCCTCGGCGGCTTCCTCTGGATCGGGGTCATCGTTCACATCTACGTACTTCATGTCTCGGCCCTGGCCGTCGGCGGGGCCGTGTCGCGGTGGTTCCTGGCCTTGCCGATCGCCTTCTACGGGGCCGGCCTGGCCGCGGGCCTCTACAGCGATTCCATGGCCGCCGATTGGAAGAGCAAGCAGGCCTGGGCGGAGATCGACGGGACCGTCCCGAGCGCCGTCGGACACCTGGCGTTCCTGCCTTGGTTCCCTTCGCACGACCCGCGGCTTCCGGACCCGGGGCGCGCGTTTCGGCCCGAGGAGCTTGGCTTCGAGATGGTCCTGATCCCGGTCTACGCGAAGAACCGCGAGGCGCGGATCCGGCGGCTCGTCTTCCACTCCGACGCCCCGGCGGGCTGCCCCCGGACGGAGGGGCCGATGCGGGAGCTCGGCGGCCGCTGCTTCCGGGAAGAGGCCATCGAGGAACCCGAGGCCTTCCTCCTGGTCGGCGTGGAGGCGAAATGGACCCCCAAGGCGGCACGGCCGGAGCATGCCTGGGGGTCGGTTCTCGTGAAGACGACGAAGGTCGTCCTGCACGAGGCCGGAGGGAGCGAGCGGCTGGGCGTCCTGCGCGGCGCCCTGATCCGCAAGAACGCCTACGTCCTGTTTCCGAGCGCCGGCTGCACGCTCGTCTCCTCCGGACCGGATTGGTCCTGCTCCTGGCAGGTGCTGCCGCGCTGGCGGGAAGAACGGGTCGGCTTCTATGCCGGAAGCTCGCCCGACTCCGCAGCCGTGTTGATGTCGGCGCTGCGCCAGGCCAGAGGCCAGACGCCTTGACCCTCTCGGCGGGGGCCGCCCTCGGGTCCGGCCCGCCTCAAGTCTTGAAGGCGTCGGTCATGACGATCGAGCGCTGGAGGCCGTTGGTCGCGATCACCCGCACCCGGACGGTCCGGCCCGCCGCGAACTGGCTGCGGTCGATCTCGGCCGAGGGCGTCTCGAGGCCGATGGCCAGGGTCTGCCAGGACGCGCCGTCGTCGCTGCTCGCCTGGACCGCGTAGGTGACCCCCTCGGCCGCCTCCGCCTCGCCCGCGACCCGAAGCCCCTCGGCCGCACTTTCCATGCGCAGAGCCTTCATCCGGGGCACGCCGCCGCCGATGCCGTAGCGGTCCACGGCCGTGCCGTCGACGACCAGCTCGATGAGGCGCGCGGCGGGATCGACAGCGACGATGGCGTCGATGATGCCCTTGCGGTCCTCGCCTTCCATGAGCTCCGAGTCGAGGCGGACCGCGACCGGAAACTCGCCGAGCGCCTCGCCGCCCGCGCCGCTCACGCGAAGCACGGCATCCTCGCCGACATCCTTCGGCGGGCGCCGGCGCTCCAGCGGGGTGACATGGCGGATCGTGCCGGAGGGCCGCGTCAGGTTCACGGTGGCGACGACGCTGACGGTGACGCGGTCCGCCCCTTCGGCCGGAGCCGCCGCCGCGGCCCCCCGCTCGGGCCTGGCCTCCGCCGCCTCGCCGCGCCGCGCGGCGTGGGGGAAGCGCGCGTCGGGCCGGCCGCCGCCGAAGGCCGCCATCTCCAAGCCGGGTCCCGGGGCGGGCCCGGGGACGCCGTCGGGGCCGAGCGCGTCCTCCGCCGCGAGCCGGCGGCGGATCCCGAGATAGGTGTAGGCACTGAGCCATTGCCGGCTGCAGTAGGTCATCACGTCGTGCCACTGGGTGCCCGGCAATGCCCGCATCGCAATGCCGTTCGCGGGATCGCCGACGTCGAAGCCGACGAAGCTGTTGTTGTCGTTGGCGAGCTGGCCGTTCTCGAAGGGATAGTTGTCCAGATCGCTCATGCTCTCTCCGCAGAAGCCGGGATGCCGGCGGCCGTAGGTGTGGCCGAGCTCGTGCCCGCCGTACCAGTCGCCGTAGGAGCCGTCGTTGTCCCAGCCCCAGGTGCCGGGCCCGGTCGGGCCGGAGCCGACGGCGTCCGGACTGGGCTCCGAGGGGACGCCGGCGCAGCCGCGCATGAAGAAGCCGCCGTCGCTGACGAGGCCGTAGTAGTGCGTGCGCTCGTCGCCGCCGGCGTCCATGTCGAGCACCCGCATCGCCGCGAGCTGGGCGTTGATCGAGCCGCAGTTGAAGGGGACCGCGGCGGTGGCGTCGGCGATGGTCGTTGTGACGAACAGCGTCCCGGCCGGAAAGGCGCGGCCGAGCCAGGACTGCAGCAGCGCGAAGTCCAGCGGCGTCGGCACGTGGGCGACACCGTCCTGGGTGTAGCGGAAGCCGACGACCCGCAGGCGAAGCGGCGCGGAGGCGTGGAACCAGACCGCCGGGCGATAGTCGCCGGAGAAGGCCACGTCGAGGTCCGTGACCGTGTCGGTGATGCTGGCGATCTCGATGCCGAGCGGCCCTTCCTGCGTCGACGGCAGCACGAAGTTGAGGCTGCGGTCCACGTCCTCGCGCTTGATCGGAAGGTTGCCGGCCTCCGCGGGCTGCAGCACGGCGACGTTCTCCGACTGGATGACGAAGGGGACGTCCGAGGGTCCGCTGCGGACCGCGATCTCGCCGCGCACGGTGATGCCGGGGCTGGCCGGATGGCTGAGATAGACGCGCACCACCGTGCGCTTGCCGGCCAGCAGCGGAACCGAATGGGCCAGGTCCTGTATGCCCTGGGTGACCTCGATCGCGTCGACCTGAACCGGCGCGTCGCCGTAGGGCGGCGCGTAGGAGACCTGATCGATCGCCGCCGAGTCGTCCGGATGCTGCACCTCGACCTGGCGGCGGGCGATCTGCGCCTCGGCGAGCAGGTTGATCAGGGAGCGCTTGTGACGGACGACCGCCTCGCTGTCGCCGGCCGCCATCAGGACCGTCAGGATCTCGGTGGAGGAGGGCGAGGGTCCGACCCAGACGCAGGCCAGGTCGCTCGCCTGAATGAGCGTCAGCCGCTGTACGTAGCCGCTTGTCGTTGCCATGGCGGGGTCCTCATATCGGCTCGATCCGGACCGACGTGACCGTCGCGTCCGAGTCGCCGTGAACCGCGGCGACCTCGCGGTAGTTGGTCGAGGCGGACGCGAGCGCATGGATCATGCTGTTCGCGAAGCTCGCGTCCGTCGTGGAGCCGTCGTTGCTGACCAGCAGGACCTCGGTGTTGTCCGGCGTGGGACCGATCCAGACGCAGGTTACCGTGTCGGTCAGGATCGAGAGTCGTTGAACCAATCCGATCGTCTCGGCCATCGTAGTCATCCTTTGCTGTCGACAGCCGACTAGAGCGGCTTGTCGAGAATTCCGAGTTCCACGCCGACCTCGCTGAGGTAGCGGAGGTTTCCGCGAACCCGCAGGCCGCCGACCAGGAACTGCTTCACCGGATCCTTCTCGCCGTCGATGATCGCGCGGAGGGTCGCGGCGTCTCCCCAGACCTCGAGCAGGGGCCCGGATCCGGACTCCCTGCCGGCCGCGCTGCTGAGCGTGCTCTTGCCTCTGCCCGAACTGATCCGGTACTCGCCGCCGGAGGGCCCGCTCGCGTGGAGCTCGATGTCCCCCGGCTGCACCGCCGCGCAGCGATCCATGCGCTCCCGGAGCCGCTCCAGCGAGTCCTTGAGTGTCTTGCCCTTCTTTCTTTCCGCCATGTCCCATCCTCCTGAGCACTGTCGTCGTCCCTGGGGACCCGCAATCGGACCCCTGGATCCATGATGCTATAGTTTGGAGAAACCCCCGTATTGTCTGTGCGGAAAAACACAAAGTTTATCGCTTCAACAACTCGAATAACTATAGGGCCTTCGATAAATGTTGCTCCGCGATTTCGGGCCGTTAGCCTGCCCCGTGTCGATCATTTACGCGACCGAAGGAGTCAAGATGACCGAGACTCAAGGCCAGCTGAAAGCCGGAGAACTCCTATAAATGAGGGATGCGGATCGCGCCGGCGGCCGAACGCAAACGCGAGACCCCGCGCCCACGACGAAAAAAGCCGCCAATGATGGCGCATGACTGCCAAGCTTCGGCGCCGAGAATGCCGTCGGAGTACCGCTGGAGAAAGCAGGTTAAATCTCTGCAGACACGGCCTTATACTTGACCCTTCGGAGCACGTTAGTCTGCAGCGCGGCGATCGCTAAGCTCATCGCAGCCAGGGCGTAGTTTGGAGCCAACGCAGCAGAGGGTTTGCGGTGAAGACCGAGCCGCTGGAGAACGGCGGCCATCGTCGAGGCCGCGGTCGAGATGCCGGGGCCGTCTTTCCCGCTTTGTCGCCTGCCGCAATGTGCTATCTCGGAAAGCCGGCCCCGAAGCCCGACCAGAACCCTGGGAGCAGACCTTGACCGAGAGCAGTCGCGTCGGACCTTGCAGCCCCTTCTTCATCGTCGCGGCGCTGCCGCGGTCGCTCGACCACTACGTCGGGCGGCTCGGCTTCGCGTGCCGCTTCGCGAGTCCCGACCCGGATCCCTTCTTCGCGATCGTCGGGCGGGACTCCGCGCAGATCCTGCTCAAGGTTGTCGGAGAGGCGGTCCCGCCCCTGCCGAACCACCAAAGGCACGACTGGGCGCCCTGGGACGCCTTCGTCTTCGCACCCGACCCGGACGCGCTCGCGGGCGAGCTGGCCGGCCGGGGCGTCGCCTTCCGCCAGCCGCCCGGCGACAGGGACGACGGCCTGCGCGGCTTCGAGGTCGAGGATCCCGACGGCTACGTCTGCTTCTTCGGCCGGCCGGCGTGACGGGTTATACCAAGGAGCGAGGGCCCGCCCCTACCTCCCGTCGAGCCTCGCCCGAAGCTCCAGGATCGCCGCGATCTTGTTCTCCATCTGGGTTCCGTGCTGGTCGCTGACGGCGACCTCGCCCGTGGGGAGATGGGTGACCCGCACGTCCGGCAGGAAGCTGAAGGGCTCTGCGCCCTCTGGTCGAAAGGTCTCGACGCGGATCTCTTCCGCCGGAAACAGCCGGTCTACGAGGGGCATGATCTTTCGCGGGAAGTCAGGGTCGGCCACGGCGGTTTCTCTCTTCGTCCGAGGAAAGGCGATGCCCGCGGCCGAGGGCCGAAAAAGGGCTTCGCCTGGCCTTTGTAGACGACCAGGGAGCGCCGCTCTACCGAAACGGCAGGCGGAGCCTCGGCGCTGCATCTCGCAGTTGTGATGAGACAGGGGCTTCGCGAGGGGCGTAGACTTTCCGGCGTGGCTGGTCTCGGCGCCCTCGGGCCTGTGGCTGGACGACGTGGCAGGGCAGGAAGGACGTCGCGACCGTTCGTGCAACGGATGGAAAGGACGTCTCATGGCCACCATCAGGAATCCCATCGAATGGGGCGCGGACCAGTTCCGCCGCGCCACGGCGCACGCGGGCTCGACCGGACGCGCCCTGCGCGGCAGCGAGGCCGACGCCCGGGAGGGGCCGCTGACGGTCCGGCGGATCGGCCTGGCCGACCTGGGCGAGGTCCTGCGCAAGGGCCTGGCGGACTTCGCCGCCTGCCGGACCGACGTGGTCTTCCTCTGCCTGATCTATCCGATCATCGGCCTGGTCCTGGCGCGGCTGGCCTTCGACCACGACCTGCTGCCGCTGCTGTTCCCGGTCGCCTCGGGCTTCGCGCTGCTCGGCCCGGTCGCGGCGGTCGGGCTCTACGAGATGAGCCGGCGCCGCGAGCAGGGCGCCGAGGTGACCTGGACCCAGGCCTTCGGGGTGATCTCAGCGCCCGCCTTCGGCGCGATCGTGGTGCTGGGCCTGCTGCTGCTGGCGGTCTTCCTGCTGTGGCTGGTCGCCGCCCAGGTGATCTACATGAGCACCCTGGGGCCCGAGCCGCCGGCCTCGGCCGCCGCCTTCCTGAGCGAGGTCGTCGCCACCGGGGCCGGCTGGACCATGATCGCGGTCGGGGTCGGGGTCGGCTTCCTCTTCGCCCTGCTGGTCCTGGCGACCGGCGTGGTGTCCTTCCCGCTGCTGCTGGACCGCGACGTCGGCATCCGGACGGCGATCTCGACCTCGGTCCGGGTCGCGGCCGCGAGCCCGCTGGCCATCGCCGCCTGGGGCCTGATCGTCGCCGCCGGCCTGGTTCTCGGCTCGCTGCCGCTGTTCCTGGGGCTGGTCGTGGTCCTGCCGGTCCTGGGCCACGCGACCTGGCACCTCTATCGCCGGACGGTGACGCCCTGAAGAACCGGATCTTTCGGGCTCGGACAGGCCCGCACCCCCAACCCGGCCGCCCGTCGGATCGCAAGATCGGGGCGGTCGGGAGGGTGCGCGCGCACCGCGCCGCTCAGGGCTCGCCGTCGTCGGGCTCGACCGGCTTGAAGTAGAGCCAGACCAGGAGCCCGAGGAAGGCGAAGACCTGGAGGTTCAGGAGGGTGTCGAGCCAGTTGCTCATGCCGGGTCCGGCCTTTCCGCCTTGAGCGCCTTCAGGAGGCAGATGACCAGCAGCAAAACGATGTAGACGAAGGGCAGCGCGCCCAGGGCGATGATCGACTTCACCGCGTCGATGCTGTCGGAGAGGATCATCACCAGGCCCAGGGCGCCCAGAATCACGCCCCAGGTCAGCTTGACCCGGGTGCTGGGGTTGAGGTCGCCGCCGGTCGAGAACATGCCGAGCACGAAGGCCGCGCTGACCACGCTGGTGATGAGGAAGAGGAAGGCCGCGACCACCACCGCGGCCACGGTCAGGGCCGGCCAGGGAAAGCGGTCGAGGACGAAGAAGGTGACGCCCGAGACGTCGTCGCGGACCACGTCGAGGATCGGGGTCTCGACCTCCAGCGCGCCGTAGAAGCCGACGCCGCCGAAGATGCCGAACCAGAAGATCGAGAACACCGTCGGCACCAGGATCACGCCGCAGAGGAACTCGCGGATGGTCCGGCCCTTGGAGATACGGGCGATGAAGACGCCGACGAAGGGCGCCCAGGCCAGCCACCAGACCATGTAGGTCAGGGTCCAGGACTGGAACCAGTCGCCGACCCGGTCGTCCAGGAAGGTGAAGGTCCGGAAGCCGTGGGTCAGCACGCCGCCGAAGTACTCCCCGGCGCCCTGCACGATGCCGCCCATCAGGAAGTGGGTCGGCCCGGCCAGCAGGATGAAGACCATCAGCCCGCCGGCGACCGCCATGGCGGTGTTGGACAGGAGCGCCATGCCGCGGCCGAGGTCGACCGTCAGCGGCAGGACGTAGGCGAGGCAGAGCACCGCGAAGATGCCCAGCGCCAGGCCCAGGCCGGTGTCCCGGAGGCCGAAGAGGGCGTCGATGCCGGCCTTGACCTGGAACACCCCCATGGCGACCGAGCCGCCGAGGCCGATGGCGATCGCGACGATGGCCAGCAGGTTGCTGAGCCAGGCGACGCCGCGGGTCAGGCGGTTGGACCCGAAGACCTTGACGATGGGCGCGCCGACCAGGCTGGGGCAGCCGCGGCGGAAGCCGAAGTAGGCGATCACCAGGCCGGTCAGGGCGTAGATCGCCCAGGCGTGCAGGCCCCAGTGGAAGTTGGTGACGAAGAGCGCCTGGCCGGCGGCCTGGCGGGGATCCGTGTAGTCGGCGATCAGGAGGTAGTGGGTCAGGGGCTCGGCGGTGCCCCAGTAGAGCAGCCCGACGCCCATGCCGGCGGCGAAGAGCATGGTCAGCCAGGACAGGGTTGAGAACTCGGGCAGGTCGTCGTCCCGGCCGAGCCGTATCCGGCCGTAGCGGGAGACGGCGAGCAGGAGGCTCGTGATCAGGAGGAAGCTGACCGCCAGCATGATGAACCAGCCCCGGCTGGTGAACTGGACCCCGACCAGGGCGGCGGCGAAGGCGGCGAGGCCCGCGGTGTCCAGGATCCCCCAGACGGCGATGGCGCCGGTGATCGCCAGGGCGATCAGCAGCAAGGGATTCCTGAACATCTGCGTCGTCCCCCCGTGGCGCTTCGGCTTCAAGGTAGCCGCTCTCCGCCGGGAAGGCCAAGGCGTGGCTGATGGTTCACCCCTCCGGGCGCGGGCGGAGACCCTCGATCAGCGGCTTCCGGCGCTTCATGACCTCCAGCATGTAGTCCCAGAAGGTGCGCAGGCGCGCGGTCGCCAGGAGGTCCCGGTGGGTCAGCAGCCAGTATTCGTGGTTGCCCAGGGTCAAGCCCGGCGGCACGCGGACCAGGGCGGAATCGGTGTCGCCCAGGTAGCAGGGCAGGAGGGCGATCCCGGCGCCGGCCTTGGCCGCCTCGCGCTGGCAGACGTCGCTGGGGATGCGGCCGCGCACCGGCGTGTCGGGCAGCGGCCCGGCGCGCACCCAGTCCGGGTGGGAGACCCGGTCGCTCCAGCCGATCCAGCGCGCCGCGCCCGGATCCGCGACCAGGTCGTGACCGGCGAGGTAATCCGGCGTGGCGTAGGGCGCCTGGGCGATCCGCGCCACCTTGCGCCCGATCAGGTGCTCCGGCGGCCGGGTCGTGGCGCGCAGCGCCACGTCGGCCTCGCGCGCGGAGAGGTTGGCGGTCTCGAGCGACATGTCGACCTCGAGCGTCACCTCGGGGTAGCGGTCCATGAAGGCGACGAGGTCGGGCATCAGCAGCCCGAGCAGGGCGCTGTCCGGCGCGGTGAACTTGATGTCGCCGCCGAGCCGCGCGTCGCGGCCCAGGACCCGCCGCTCGACGCCCTGCACCTCCGCCTCGATGCGCCGGGCGGCGGCCAGGATCTCCTCGCCGGCCGCGGTGATCGCGTAGCCGCCGGGCTTTCGGTCGAAGAGGCGGGCGCCGAGCCACGCCTCGAAGCGCCGGATCCGCCGCGACACCGTGGTGTTGTTGACCCGCAGCACCCGCGACGCGGCGCGGAGGGAGCCGGCGCGGGCCACGGCCATGAAGACCTTGAGATCGTCCCAGTCCATGCTGCCTCCTCCGGGCCAAGCCAGGCCAGGAAGGCATTCGCGGCCTCGAAATGCAACAGGAAGCGTCGAACTGCTGCGTCTCTGCAGCAGCCTGCGCCGATATTGCGGACTTCTTCCGCCACGGCGCCGCAGGCACCATGCCCCCGGAGGACGAGGTTTTTTACGAAGGAGGCGCAGCATGATCGAACTCTACGAATGGCCGCCCCTGCGCTCGCAGCGCGCCAAGTGGGCGCTGGAGGAGCTGGGGGTCGCCTACGAGAGCCGTCCGGTCAACTGCTACGAAGGGGAGCAGAACGCGGCCACCTATCGGGCCATCCATCCCCTGGGCGTGGTCCCGGCCCTGAGGACCGAGCGCTACACGATCTTCGAGTCGGTCGCGATCGTGCTGCAGCTCATCGACGAGCACCCGGAGACGGGGCTGGCGCCGGCGCCCGGCAGCGCGGAGCGCGCGACCTACTACCAGTGGAGCGTCTTCGCCGGGGCGGAGCTGGACCCGGCGGTCATGCTGTTCTTCGACAACACGCTGCGCCCGCTGGAGGCCATGCGCCCGCCCGGGGCGCAGCACGAAGCCAGCCTCGCCGAGCGCGGACGCTGGGAGTTCGAGGCCCGCGCCGAGGTCCTGTCCGAGGCCCTGGACGGCCGGGACCACCTGGTCGGCTCGGGCTTCACCGGTGCCGACATCCTGGTCGGCCACAGCTGCTTCATGGCCAGGCGGGTGGGCCTGATGACCGGCCAGTACCCGGTGCTGGAGGCCTACTACGCGCGGCTGCAGGAACGGCCGGCCCACCAGCGCGTCTACGCCGGCTTCGAGTGACGCGCGCCGGAGCCCGAGGCCCCGCCTTCGCCCGAGACCAGGGGCGGTCGGCGGCCCTTGGTGTTGGCTGACAGTTTGTGCCAGCAACACCCCCCACCCTAACCCTCCCCCTCAAGGGGGGAGGGAACTCTCGGTCGGATCCGCTGGTTGCTCCCTCCCCCT
>JANQGU010000127.1 GCA_028282935.1 Kiloniellales bacterium | reverse complement strand
CGAGGCGCCTGATACGGTCGGGGTCTGCGCCCCGTTGGGGGCTAGCTTCCTGGCCTACTACAATCTGGAAGGTCGGCTGTTCCTTCGCGTCGATGAGCTGTGTCTGGAGTTCGACCGAGGGATCGGGGTGACGGTCGGCGGCGAGCCGCACGATCCTCACGCCGATGCGGCGCGGCGCTGGATCTGCGTCGAGAGGGACGGTCAGGAACTGGTCCGACTGGACTACCTCGTCGATCTGACGGCCGTCTTCCCCGACGATCCGACTCCCTTCATCGAGATGGATCATTTCGATTTCGGCCTGAGCCTCGCCAACTTCGCTGCGAGCGAATCACGTAAGCGGGTTCTCCTGGGCCTGGAATGATCGAGCGGCGAAGGGACATGAACGACCCGCCGAGTGCTCCGGAGGGCGGGCGACAAGTCGAACCTGCTAAGGCAATTCCTGTAAACGGCGCGCGTCGTTACTCCCGGAAGGTCTGGATCGCGGCGGTGATGCGGCCGGCGGTGGTGAGCCAGCAGAGGACGCCGAAGGCGGTGGCGAGCCAGGTGAAGGCGCCGGGGAAGAGGCAGATCGCGACCAGGAGGGCGATAGTCTCGCTGCCCTCGGTCAGGCCGCCGAGGTAGTAGAGCGACTTGCGGCCGCGGATGTCCGTGGTCAGGCCGCGCTTGGCGGCCAGGATCGCGTAGGCCAGGAAGGAGGAGCCGGTGCCGACGAAGGAGAAGATGAGGAAGGCCGCGGCCAGGGCATCCTCCGGCCGGCCCAGGGCGAAGCCGAAGACCACCCCGGAATAGAACAGGAAGTCCAGGACGATATCCAGGTAGCCGCCCAGGTCGGTCGGGCCGCGCTGCCGGGCGAGCGCGCCGTCCAGGCCGTCGGCGGCGCGGTTGACCAGGATCAGAGCCAGGGCGAGGGCGTAGAGCTGGACCGCCAGGGCCGCCATCGCCGCCAGCCCGAAGCCGAAGCCGAGCCAGGTCACCGCGTTGGCGCTCAGGCCGCTGCGCGCCAGCCAGCGGCCGGCGCGCTCAAGGGGCGGGTCGATCACCCTGCGCATCAAGGGGTCGAGCATCCGGGACCTGCCGCCTTGCCGTTCCTGGGAGTCGCCGGGCCGGGGCGGGCGCTCAGGCCGCTGCGCCGGTCATGCGGCGGGGCGGCCTTCGCTGTAGAACTCGACGCAGACCGGCCGGTCGGCGCGCAGCACCGCCTGCTGCTGGAAGCGGGCGATGTAGTCGGCGGCGATCTCCTCCAGGGCCCGGCGGCTGGTCTCGCCGTCGTCGTGCAGGACGACCAGGACCTTGCTGCCCTCCGCCTCGGTCTCGTCGCTGACCCGGTCGCGCCAGAAGCCGGTGCCGTCCAGCACGGTGAAGCCGTCCGGAAAGCGCGGCGCGACCACCGCGTCGAGGAAGCCCCGCCACTGCGCCGCCTCGACCTGGCGTCCGTCCGGAATGCTCTGGCCGAAGTAGAGCCGCGCCTCCCGCCAGGCCTGGCCGGCGCAGGCGGCGTCGCTGCCGCCCGCGTGCTGGCAGGCGCCGGCGGCCAGGGGCGCCCAGAGGGCCAAGGCTGGGAGCCAGCGGGATCTTCGCGGGGTCATGGCGGGCAGGTCCTTCTGCTCTGGAAGCCGGTGTGGCATTCCTACAATGACTTGCCACCGGCGGCCAGAGCCGAGGTCCGCCTCTGAGCGGGCCGATCCTTCGACCCGGGGCCTTCTGTACCTCGCTCTAACGGGGGGCGTTACCCCTCACCCAGCTCCGGCTAAGGCTCGGCTCTTGGCCTCGCCAAGCCTCCGCATCCCTCTCCCTCGGGGAGAGGGATTCCGGGCGAGGTGGCCGCGTTTCCCTCTCCCCGGGGGAGAGGGAGGGGCCCGCCGCCGAAAGGCGGTGGGAGGGTGAGGGGCTGCTACTCCGCCAGCACGCGGTGGATGAACTGCACCGCGACCGAGCCTTCGCCGACCGCCGAGGCGACCCGCTTGATCGAGCCGGCACGGACGTCGCCGGTGGCGAAGACGCCGGGAATCGAGGCCTCCAGAAGGAAGGGCTGCCGATTCAGCGGCCAGCCGCAGCCCTGCAGCTCCTCAGGGGTCAGGTCGATGCCGGTCTTCACGAAGCCCCTGTCGTCCAGCACCAGGCCCTCGGCGACGAAGTCGGTGCTGGGCGCGGCGCCGATGAAGATGAAGACGTGGCCCAGATCCAGGCGCTGGGTCTCGCCGCTCCGGTTGTCCTTCAGGACCACGGCGGCCAGGCGCTCCTCGCCGTCGCTCCCGGTCGCGCCCTCGGCGTCGGCGATCTCGGTGTGGGTCATCAGCTCGATGTTGCCGGTGGTCTCGATGCGGCGGATCAGGTAGCGCGACATCGAGCTGGCCAGCCCCGGCCCACGAACCAGGATGCGCACCTTGCGGGCGTGCTCCGAGAGGAAGACCGCCGCCTGGCCGGCCGAGTTGCCGCCGCCGACGATGGCCACCTCCTGGCCCCGGCAGAGCTGCGCCTCGACGTAGCCGGCGCCGTAGTAGACGCCGCTGCCGACGAAGCGCTCCAGGCTCTCGATCGGCGGCTTGCGGTAGACCGCGCCGGAGGCGATGACCACGCTGCGGCTGCGGATCCGCCGGCCGTCGTCCAGCGCGATCTCGTGCAGCGGGCTGCCCGGCGAGAGGCTGGCGACCTGGCTGGGCACCGCGACCTCGGCGCCGAACTTCTGGGCCTGCATGAAGGCCCGTCCGGCCAGGGCCTGGCCCGAGATGCCGGTCGGGAAGCCGAGGTAGTTCTCGATCTTGGAGCTGGTGCCGGCCTGGCCGCCCGGCGCCTCGCGCTCCAGGACCACGACGCTGAGGCCCTCGGAGGCGGCGTAGACCGCGGCCGCCAGGCCCGCCGGTCCGGCACCGATCACCGCGGTGTCGTACTGGGCGCAGGCGTCGAGCTCCTGGGCGAAGCCGAGGCTCTCGGCCAGCTCGGCCTCGCTGGGGTTCTTGAGCTGATGGCCCTCGGCGATGACGATCGGCGTCTCGTCGGCCGAGATCTCGAAGCGGCCGAGGAAGTCGGCGACGTCCTCGCTGGTCTCCAGGTCGACGAACTCGTGGGGCATGCCGTTGCGGGTCAGGAAGCGGCGGATGCGCTGAGTATCCCTGGAGAAGCGCGAGCCGACCACGACCACCGAGCTGAAGCGCTCGGCGATCATGCGCATGCGGCGCAGGATGAAGCTCTGAACGATGGTCTCGCCCAGCCCGGCCTCCTTGGCGACCAGCTCACGCAGGGCCTCAGCGGTCAGGGCCAGGACCTCGAGCCTGCCCTTGGCCCGGCCGGCGACCAGGGCGGCGCGGCCGCTCAGGGTCACGGTCTCGCCGCTGTAGCGGCCGCGGCCGTGGCTGACGATCAGCTGCTCCTGTCCGGCGCGGCGGGCGACGATCTCCAGCTCGCCGTCGAGCACGACGTAGAAGTCCGTCTCCCGGTCGCCGATGTCCCACAGCAACGCGCCGTCCTCGAAGCTCTCCTCGCGGCCGTAGCCGGCGATCACCGAGAGCTGGGCGTCGCTGAGGGTCGGATAGAGCTCCTCGTGCCGGGTCTCGGTCCCGGCCGCCCAGACCGGGACCGCCTCGCGCGCAGGCGGTGAGGGGTCCTTGCCGTTGCCCTCCGCGCTCATAACGCGGCCGCCGCGGCTTCGGGTTCCAGGTCCTGCAGCGCGCCCAGGATGCCCGGCACCTCGGCGCGCCGGGTGTAGTCGGCGTCGACGTGGGCGAAGGCGATGATGCCGTCGCGACCGATGACGTAGGTCGCCGGGACCGGCAGCTCGAAGCTGTCGTCGCCGTTGAAGCTCGGCAGGTCGACGCCGAGGCGGTCATAGGCCGTGCGGAAGATCTCGGGCAGCCGGAAGGCGATGCCGTAGCGGCGGGCGACCTCGTTGCCGAGGTCGCTGAGGACCTCGTAACCCAGGCCCAGCTTCTCGACGGTCGAGAGCGAGTTGTCCGGGGTCTGGGGCGAGACCGCGACCAGACTGGCGCCGCGCGCCTCGAACTCGGGCAGGTGAGTCTGCAGCAGCTCCAGTTGGGCGCTGCAGTAGGGGCACCACTGGCCGCGGTAGAAGCTCAGGACCACCGCCGAGCCCCTCAGCAGCTCGGACAGCCGGACCGTCTCGCCCAGGGCGTTGGGCAGCGCGAAGTCCGGCGCCGCCTCGCCGCGTCCGATGGCGCGCAGCGCGATGTTGTCGTCCAGCAGCTCGCGGGCTTGCGCCTCGAACTCCCGCTGCTCGTCACTCGAGGCTGCGAGCCCTCGGCTCGCCAGTTGTTCCATGAAGTTCCAGGCCGACATGCGCCATCCTTCTCCCTGGGCATAGCTCAATGCACATCCAGAAGATGTAGGGTGGAGCGGGGGATCTGAAAGCAAAAATCTGACCAAAACGGTCGGAATTGCTGCGGTTTCGTGATCTTGTCGCCTTCGCGCCCGACGGACGGGAGGCCCGGGGGACGGGAGGCCTGGGGGACGGGAGGCCCGGGTCGCCGGGCGGGTCAGTCGCCGGAGGCCTGCTGCTCCGGCGCCTTCGCCAGGCCGGGCGCGGCGGCGGGAAAGGCCTCGGCTTCGCCGAGCGGCAGCTGCTCGACGTAGAGCGAGGTCGAAGGGAAGGCGAAGCCCGCGCCGTTGCTCTCGACGATCTCCTTGATCTCCAGGGCGAGGGCCTCCTTGATCCCGAGCCATTCGCCCCATTTCGTGGTCTTGGTGAAGCAGTAGAGCATGACGTCGATGCTGGAGCCGGCGAAGGCGTCGACCACCACGAAGGTCGAGACCTTGTTCGGATCGGTCTCGAAGGCCTCGTTGCTCTGGACGTAGTCGCGGATGCCGGTGACGATCTTGCGGAGCTGCTCCTGCGTCGTACGGTACTCCAGGCCGATCTTCCAGTAGATCCGGCGGTTGGTCATGCGGGCGTAGTTGGTGATCGGCTCTTCCGCCAGGTGGCGGTTCGCGACGGTGACCAGCGCCTTGTCGAACTGGCGGATCTGCGTGGTCATCAGGCCGACGTTCTCGACCACGCCCTCGACGCTGGGGGTCTTGATCCAGTTGCCGGTCTCGAAGATCCGGTTCAGGAAGATCATCATCCCCGAGAAGAGGTTGGAGACGATGTCCTTGGCCGCCAGGGCGACGGCCATGCCGACGAGGCCCAGCCCGCCCAGGACCGCGGCGACGTTAAAGCCCCATTCCTGCAGCACCGCGGCGATGCCCAGCGCGATGATCACGATCCTCAGCAGGCGCAGGAAGAAGGAGCGCAGCGCCTCCCGCGCCGAGGCCGTGGTGTGCAGGTGTGCGAGCAGGCGGTTGATCACCACCGACAGCGGCTCGACGATGTTGTAGACGGCCCAGAAGATCGTGAAGGCGATCAGGGAGCGCAGCAGCATGCCGACCCAGACCAGCCTCTGGCCGTCGAGCCCGGCGACATTGACGGCGACGGACAGGCCGATGACCACGAAGACGAAGCGCAGCGGCTTCTCCACCGACGCCACGAACATGTCGTCGAGGTCGCTGCTGGTCCGCTCCGCCAGCCGCTTCAGCGAGCCGATGATCAGGCGCGTGAAGGCGCCGCGGCCGAAGACGAAGGCGGTCAGGATCAGCAGCCCGAGGAAGACGGCGCCGAGGTCGGCCCCGAAAACGCCGGTGTTCCAGACACGGACCACGTCCGCCCAGAAAGAGCTCAGAACTTCCATCTCAGGGATCGTCTCAATGGATCGCCGGGCGACGATAGTTCAAGTGTTGCGGGGCGGCAAGTGCGCCCGCCCGCCGCGACGCCGGGTTCCCCGAGGGCGCCGAGCTATCTAGCGGCTCTCCGGGAAACCGGCGCGCATGTAGATCACCACCTGCCAGATCTCGCGCTCCGAGAGCAGGTCCTTGAAGGCCGGCATCTCGCTGCCGAAGGCCTGGCCGCCTTCGGTGATGGTCCAGAGGAGGTAGCCGTCGGCCGTCTGGGGTTCCTTCTCCAGGTGGCTCAGCAGGGCCGGGGAGGGCGCGAGGTCCTTGCCGGCGGTGCCGTCGCCCATGCCGCGTGGGCCGTGGCAGGCGACGCAGTGCTCGGCATAGACCTTGCTGCCGTCCCTGATCACGCCGCCGGCCTTGGGATAGGGACTGGACTGGTTCAGGTACTCGACCGGCACGCCCCCTTGGATGAAGGCGCGGTGGCGCTCGGTCCTTTGCTCGTGCATCGGCGTCAGGATATCCGGCGTCCAGACCTTGGCCGGCGGCTGCTCGGCCCAGAGGTCGTAGTCCGGGTTCTGCGGGGCCTGGGCCAAGCCGGGCGCGGCGATGGCGCTCAGGGCCAGGGCGGCACAGAGTGCGCCCCAGCGCCTGCGCCAGGACAGGCTGGAGCACCGGGGGCCGAGAGAGCGGGCGTTCATGCTGGCTGAGTACCCGGGCGTGCCGCCCTCGTCTTTGATCTCGGTCATTTCACGTCCTTCGCTGTCGTCCGGCCCGGGGGTCAACGCAGGCCCTGGAGGTTCGCGATCAGGGCGGTGTTGGCGCGGGTGATCTCGGAGGAGATCTTGTGGGCCATGTCCCGGTCGGCCTCGCAGCAGGCGGATGCCGCCTTGCGGCTCTCGGCGGCGGCCGTCTCGACCGCGTCCCGCATCGCCGCTTCGATGATCGACGTGACCTTCCGCATGTCGTCGTCGGAGAGCTCGGCCGCGAGTGCGTTGCAGGCCTGCTCGACCGCGACTTGGGCTCTGACTCTAAGGTCCATGGCTCCGGCTCCTCCTCCGCTTCAAGGCTGCTTTCGGTTCTTTACCGGTGAGCCTAGACCTCAAGGCGGGCCGACGAAAGGCGTCTCGGGGGCGAAGAAGCTGGCGCTACAGCGGTGCCTCTTTCATTCTTGTTGCCGGCAAAGAGCGAGGAGGCGGGGCGAGATGGCCAGGATCGATCGTGTGGAACTCACGGCCTTCAGCTTCCAGGTTCCGGACCTGGCGCTGGGCAGCCATGGCGCGGCCGGGGTCGGTAACCTGATCTACCAGAAGGGCGGCGCGCTGGGTGTGACCCGCTACGCCCTGCGGCTCTTCTGCGACGACGGCGCCGAGGGTGGCTACGTCACCCATTGGGTCGGCACGCCCTCGACCTTCGGCCAGATGCAGATGCTGGCGCCCAACCTGATCGGCCGCGATCCCGAGAAGCGCGAGATCCTTTGGGACGACCTGAAGCGCGAGCTCCGGGCCTACGACCATATGGGCCACGGGCCGATCGACATCGCGCTCTGGGACCTGGTCGGGCGGCGCTACGGGATCTCGGTGGCGACGATGATCGGTGCCTTCCGCGAGCGCCTGCCGGCCTACGCCAGCACCTACCACGGCCAGGCCGAGCCCGGCGGGCTGGACAGCATCGAGGCCTTCTGCGACTACGCCGAGGCCTGCAAGGAACGTGGCTTCGCGGCCTTCAAGATCCACGGCTGGCACGACGGTGATGCCCGGCGCGAGGCGGCGAACCTACTGGCGGTGCGCGCGCGGGTCGGCGAGGAGATGCGGCTGATGCTCGACCCGGCCTGCCAGTTGCGGACCTTCCTCGATGCCCTCTACGTCGGCCAGGCCTGCGACGAGGCCGGCTACTTCTGGTATGAGGACCCCTACCGCGATGCCGGCACCTCGGCCTTCGGCCAGCAGCGCCTGCGCGAGAAGCTCAAGACGCCGATCCTGGTCAGCGAGCACGTCCGCGGCCTGGAGGCCAAGGCCGGCTTCCTGCTGTCCGGCGGCTGCGACATGATCCACGCCGACCCGGAGTACGATCTCGGCATCACCGGGGCGCTGAAGGTGGCGCACCTCTGCGAGGCCCTGGGCCTCGACGTCCAGCTCCACGCCTGCGGTCCGGCGCATCGGGCGATGGTCGCGGCGCTGCGCAACACCCACTACTACGAACTGGCCCTGATCGGCCCGGGCATGGCGAACTGCGTGCCGCCGGTCTACGCCTGCGGCTATGCCGACCAGGCCGAGGCGCTGGACGCGGAGGGAACCCTGCCGGTGCCGCAGGGGCCGGGCCTCGGCGTCACCTACGACTGGGACTTCATCGACAGGCACCAGGTCGCCCGGCTGGTCTTCGACTGACCCGGCGGCGGCCTTCGGCCTGCCTGGGGGCGGGCGCGCGCCGAGGTGGACCCCCTTCGCCGCCTGGTGATAGCATCCCCGGGCGAGTGTCATTCTCTGGGGGGAGTAATGATGGAGTCATTCGGAGGCCGGCCCTGGCCGGCCGCCTGTCTGGCGGCTGCCGTGTTGGGCCTGGCCTCTTGCAGCGCCAGCGCGCCGCCGCCCAAGCAGATCGAGCCCTACGACCGATCGGTCTCCCGATGGATGGAGGAGACCGAGGCCAACCTGGTCAATGCCTGGGGGATTCCCCAGAAGACCCACAGCATGGAGACCGGCGGGCGGGTCATCGAGTACATCCGGGTCCGCTCGGGCCAGACCCTCTGCACGACCCGCTTCACCATCGACGGGCACGGCTTGGTCAAGAAGACCTGGTTCCGCGGCTCCGACTGCCGGGTGCCCAGCCCGAGCTGACCGTCCGGGACTGCGGTTCCGGGCCGGGGTCGAGGAGCCGTCTTCCTAGGGCTTCTCGATTCGGTAACCCTCAAGCCTTGGGTGGCGGAGCAGCCTTTCGTTGAGGCTCTGCGCGACCAGGCTGTGGGCAAGTTCGTTGGGGTGGCCTTCCCAGCGGCTGAC
>JANQGU010000086.1 GCA_028282935.1 Kiloniellales bacterium | reverse complement strand
CCACCACGAGGTGGTCGAGCCCCTGGCGCGCGCCGTGGCGGCGCGGGATCTGACCCGCGGCCACTTCGAGCGCCTGATCGATGCCCGGGAGGCGGACCTATCGCCAGAGCCGCCGGAGTCCCTGACGGCCCTGGAGGGCTATGCCGAGGCGACCTCGGCGACCCTGGTCTGGCTGGCCCTCGAGGTCCTCGGGGCCAGGGAGGAGGCCAGCCATCGTGCCGGACGAAGCCTGGGGATCGCCTGGGCCTACATCGGGCTGCTGCGCGCGCTGCCCTTCCACGCCGGGCGCCGGCGGCTCTACCTGCCGCGGGACCTGATGGCGGAGGCCGGCCTCGACCCGGCCGAGGTCTTCGCCGGCCGCGGCTCCGCGCCGCTGCGGGGGGTGGTGTCCAAGGTCGCGGCCGAGGCCGGCCGTCACCTCGGCGAGGCCCGCGCGCTCCGCGCCGGCCTGCCCGGGGCCGCGCGCCCGGCGCTGCTGCCGGCCCGCCTGGCCGCTCGCTACCTGCGGCTCCTCGCCAAGGTCGGCCACGACCCCTTCGATCCCAGGCTCCAGGGGCCGCAGCCGGGCCAGGCCTGGCGGCTGCTCTGGGCGGCGCTCAGCGGCCGCTACTAGACTGAGGTTTCCAACATGATCCCGACACTCGAAACCGACCGCCTCCTGCTGCGCGCGCCGCGCGGCGACGACTTTCCCACCTATGCGGCCTTCTACGCGGACGGGGAGGCCTCCCACTTCTACGGCGGCCCGCTGCCCGCCGACAGGGCTTGGCGGCAGTTGGCAATGGACCTCGGCCACTGGGAGCTGAGGGGCTACGGCCGCTGGGCCCTCGAAAGCCGTGCCGAGGGCCGCATGATCGGCGGCTGCGGCCTTTGGTGGCCCGAAGGCTGGCCCCGGTCCGAGCTGACCTGGTGGCTGCTGCCCGGCGCGCGCGGCGCGGGCCTGGCGACGGAGGCCTCGCGCGCCGCGATCACCTTCGCCTACGATGTCTTGGCGTGGGACCTGGTCGAGACCCATATGGACGACGGCAACGAGGCGGCACGCCGCCTGGCCCTGCGCCTCGGCGGCCAGGTGATCGCGCGCGAGACCTTTCCCGACGGCCGCGCGCGGGATGTCTTCGCCTTGCCGCGGGGCGGGTCCTGAGGTCCTCCCGCTTGGCGGTGCAGTGAGGAAAGCCGTGTCGACGTTCTACGAGCACGCCTTCGAAGCGCCGATCACCCGTCACGACGTCGGCAGCGACCGCTACCGCTACACGGTGGTCTTCCTTCCGCAGCACATGATCGACCGACTCCCGCTGCAGGCCCATCCGCGGCTGCGGATTTCGGGGGAGGTCGACGACCATCCTTTCGAGGCCGCGCTCACGCCGGTCCGCGGCCGGTGGTACATCCTGTTCTCCAAGACGATGCTGCGCGCGATCGAGGCCCGGGTCGGCGACGAGGTCAGCGTCCGCTTCCGCATTGCCGATCAGGACGCGGTCGACCTGCCGCCCGCGCTGGAAGAGGCGTTTCGAGGCGACTCGGCGATGCGGGCGCTCTGGGAAGGCCTGACACCGGGGAAGCAACGCGGCCTGGCCTATCGGGTGGCCTCGGCGAAGACGCCCGCCACCCGTGCCAAACGGGTCGCCGAGGTCTTCGAGATCATCGAAGGCAAGCGCGATCTGCGCGGGAAGCCGGTCGAGCCGGCGTCCCAGGCCAAGCCATGACGGCCCCTTCGCTGCCGAGCCTCAGTCGTACTCGTCGTCGTCGTCCCGCCGGGGCGGCCGGAAGCGGGTGACCTCGGCGATGTTGCGGAGCAGCTCCGGCAGGCGCTGGCGCAGAGGATGGGTCTCGTTGGTCAGCCAGCGGGGCAGGAGGTTGGCGTAGAGCGGGCTGCCCAGGACGCCGCTCTCGCCGCCGGGCAGGCTGGTCCGGCCCGAGATGCCGTGCCAGGGACCGCGCACCTGGCCGACGTGGCGGCGGGTCGGGCCGCTCCCGAAGGTGAAGCCGTCGCTGTCGGCGCCGCGCAGGTCGTGGGTCGCCGCGTCCACGGTCTCGAAGCCGCCGTCGACCGGGATGCCCGGCAGCTCGGGCGGCAGGGGCGGCGGAAAGGCGCCGTCGGCCGGCGGGATGTCGAAAGGCGGGCCCAGGGGATGATCGAGCCGCAGGCGGTGCAGCAGGCCCCAGCGGTAGTCGGCCTGGTCGCGCGACCCGGCGAAGGCCGACGCGAAGGCCTCGCCAGCCATGAGGTCGAGGGCCTCGGAGAGGCTCCGCAGGATCGTGATGTCGCGGCGCGCGGCCGGATCCGCGACCCCCGGAAGCTCGAAGAAGTTGAGCCCCGAGGCCCCGAAGCCCTGGCGCTGCGGGAAGCTGTCGAAGAGGTTGCGCAGCGCCGTCACGATCTCGCGGCGGCCGCGCGGGCCCGGCAGGCCGCGGCGCTGCAGCGTGACGTCGATGGTGTTGGCGATGATCCGGCTGCGCCACACGGCATAGAGCGTCGCCGCGATGCTGTGCTCGATCTCCTCCGGGTCGGGCGGCGTCAGGGCGCCGTCCCGGTCGCCGGCGTCGTAGCCCTCGGGAATACCGGTGGGGGTCGAGAAGTCCCAGGCCGCAAGGCGCGCGACGGCCTCGCCAAGCCGCGGGTCTTCGTCCAGCCTCCGCAGGCTCGGCTCCGCCTCCGAAGCGCCGGCGTTCTCGAAGGCCTGCAGGATCAGGGGCGTGAAGACCTGCGCGTCCAGCAGGCCGACATCGGCCTGGATCTCTTTCATGTCCTCGGCGTCGACCGGCCCGCCGGCCAGCTTGCTCTCGAGCAGCTGCTTGATCCGCCCGGCACGGATCCCGGTGTCGTAGCCGGGGTTCAGGTAGTAGAGGCCGCCGCCCGGCCGTAGCTGGTTCAGGGGGTCGTTGTCCAGCGAGAGGCCCGAGGGGTCGTTGTTGGCGTTGATGAAGAAGCCGGCCGGCGGATTGACCACCTGCGGCAGCTCCTCGAAGGGCAGGACCTCGAAGGGAACGGCCTGATCGGGCGGCCGGGCCGCCACCGGGATCCAGTCGTTGCCGCCTCGGCCATCGCGGATGAAAAAGGGCGGCAGGCCGTTGACGACGCCGGCCTGAAGGTCCTCCCGCAGCGGCGCCTCGGCGCTGGTGAAGTAGGCGATGTTGCCCCGGGTATCGACATAGGCCCAGTTCTCGGAGCCGACGTCGAAGCTCTGCAGCCCCGCGACGAAGTCGTCGAGGCCGCGGGCCAGGTTGAAGGCCCGGAAGGCCGCGAGCTCGCGGGTGCCGCTGAAGCCGGTGTAGGCGATGCTGAGCGCGACGCCCGTCGTCGGATCCAGGTCGATGATCGGGCCTTGGTTGCGGCGCGGCACGATGAGCACGGCGGCGGGAATGCTCTCGTCCGCCGGCAGCGTGACCAGGGAGTCGATCACGCCGTCGCCGATCACGTTGGCGCGGAAGGTCACGGGGACCGGAACGACGGGCTCCGCCTCGCCGGAGTGCAGCGTGCTGAGGCCGCTGGGCGAGTTCGGGTCGGGCAGGATCTGCTCCTGGAACACGTCGGTCACGTCCAGGGGGTTGAAGGTCGCGCCCCAGGCGATGTGCCGGTTCTGGCCGAGGATCACGTAGGGGGCGCCGGGGAAGCTGCTGCCGATCACGTCGAAGTCGGCCCGGGGGGCCAGCAGGTGGTTCTGGTAGAAGGTCGAGGGCGTGTTCAGCGCCAGGTGCGGGTCGTTGGCGATCAAGGGCCGACCGCTCCTGGTCAGCGCGCCGCTGACTGCCCATTCGTTGCTGCCTCCGGCGTCGTCGGTGATGCGCAGGGCGCCGCGAAGGTAGCGAAGCTGGCGGAGGTGGGCCAGGTAGTCGCGGGCCATGGCCAGGGCCTTGCCGCTGGGTAAGGCGGAGTCCGCTGCCGCGGCCGTGCTTTTGAAAGTCGCCTGGGGCGCGGCGGCCGCGCTCGCCGCGACCACGGTCGCATCTGGCACGGTCGCGGCGGGGTCGAAGGGCGCGCTGCGGAAGATATCCTCGAAGAACAGCGCGTTGCCGTCGAAGCCCAGAGCCTCGCCCGCCTGGCGGTAGCTCAGCAGCGCCTCCGTGCGGTCGATGTCGTCGAGGTCGAAGGACAGCCCGAAGGCGAGCAGCTTACCGACGGCCAGGGTATCGACCGGGTCCCAGGGCTCGAAGCTGCGCTCCAGCGCCGCGTACTCCGGCGGCAGCGGGTTGCTGGCCACGTAGGCGTTCACGCCGGCCGTATAGGCCTCCAGGCCGGCGGTCACCTCGGCCGAGAACAGGGGCAGGGCGCGCTCGGCGGCGCGGCGCAGCCCGAGAGTCCGGAGCTGGACGTCGCTTGCGAGCGCCTCGGGCCCGAGCAGCTCGGCCAGGGTGCCGCTCGCCTGGCGGCGCGACACGTCCATCTGAAACAGACGGTCGCGGGCATGGACCCAGCCTTGCAGCAGGACGAGATCCCGCTCGGTCTTTGCGATGATGTGCGGAATCCCGTCCTTGTCGCGCAGGACCGTGGCCCCGGCCTCGAGCCCGGGAAGGACCACCGGCGGCTTCGCGAGCGCCGGGCCGGAAAGGACGAAGGCTGCCAGAGCGAGCAGCGCAAAGCCGCGATGCTTCATGACCCCATCTCCCCAATTTCTCGAATGCGGTGCCGAGCCCGGTTCTTGCTTCTCGGTTGTACTGGGCTTGGCTTTTTCTAAGGATACTACAGCCGCCGCCGGACTCAAGGACGCTGGCCGGCCGTCGGCCCGGCGCCCGAGTCAGGCCCCCGAGTCAGGCCCCCGCGTTGCGGGCTAGCGCTGCTCCTTGCCGGCCCGGATGATCTCCTCCAGGTCGCAGTCCTCCGGGCGGATGTCGAGCTGCAGGCAGAGCTCGGCGACCTGCTCCTGCTCGGCCTCGGTGAACTCGCCGTCCGCGACGCAGAGATGGCAGGCGACCCGGACCATCAGCCGGGCCGAATCCTTGTCGCCGGCGAAGGCCTCGACGGCGTCCAGGGCTCGGGCGTGGCCGTCTTCGGGATCGGCCTTCAGATCGTCGATCACCTTGTTGAAGTGTTCGATGGCCTCGCGCACGTCGAAGGCGCGGAGTTGATGCAGCTGGTCGAGGATCTGGTCGAGCCGCATGCGCTCGGTGAAGTCGACCTGGCCATCGGCATAGGCGACCAGCGCGCTGGCCGCCATGGTCGCCTCCAGAAAGCGGCGGTCGCGCTGGCGTTCCGAGCGCCTCTTGAGGCTTTCTCTCAGCCGTTCGAGCATCCCTGTATCCTCTGCCTACTCGGCCGCCCGCGCCGGGCTGCCCACCCAGGCCTGCAGGTCGCCGAGGGCGCGCTGACTCATCGCCTGCTTGCGGGCGCGGCCCTTCGGCGGCCGGCCCTGGCCCTTCGGCAGCGGCGGGAACAGGCCGAAGTTGACGTTCATCGGTTGAAAGGTCTCGGCCGCGGCGCCGCCGGTGATGTGGCCCAGCAGCGCCCCCAGCGCGGTGGTCTCCGGCGGGGCCGCGATCTCCCGGCCGAGGCGTTCGGCGGCGGCGAAGCGCCCGGTCAGGAGGCCGATGGCGGCGCTCTCGACATAGCCCTCGACCCCGGTGATCTGGCCGGCGAAGCGCAGGCGCGGCTGCGCCTTGAGGCGGCAGGTCGCGTCGAGCAGCACAGGCGAGTTGATGAAGGTGTTGCGGTGGATGCCGCCCAGGCGCGCGAACTCCGCCTGCTCCAGGCCCGGGATCATCCGGAAGACCTTGGTCTGCTCGCCGTACTTCAGCTTGGTCTGGAAGCCGACGATGTTGTAGAGCGTGCCAAGGGCGTTGTCCTGGCGCAGCTGGACCACCGCGTGCGGCTTCTCCGGGCGGTGCGGATCGGTCAGGCCGACCGGCTTCATCGGCCCGTAGCGCAAGGTCTCGCGGCCGCGCTCGGCCATGACCTCGATCGGCAGGCAGCCCTCGAAGTAGGGGGTGTCCTTCTCCCAGTCCTTGAACTCGGTCTTGTCGGCTTCGATCAGCGCGTCGAGGAAGGCCTCGTACTGCGCCCGGTCCAGGGGGCAGTTGATGTAGTCGGCGCCGGTGCCGCCTGGGCCCGGCTTGTCGTAGCGCGACTGGAACCAGGCCTTGTCGAAGTCGATGGACTCCTTGTGGACGATGGGCGCGATGGCGTCGAAGAAGGCCAGTTCCTCCTCGCCGGTCAACTCGGCGATGGTGGCCGCCAGCGCTGGCGAGGTGAGGGGGCCGGTCGCCAGGATCACCGAGTCCCAGTCCTCCGGCGGCAGGCCGGCGACCTCCTCGCGGCGGATCTCGACCAGGGGCTCGGCCTCCAGGCGCGCGGTCACGGTCTCGGAGAAGCCCACCCGGTCGACCGCCAGCGCCGATCCCGCCGGCACCTTGTGGGCGTCGCCGGCCGCCAGGATCAGCGAATCGCAGCGCCGCATCTCCTCGTGCAGCAGGCCGACCGCGTTGCCCTCGGCGTCGTCCGAGCGGAAGGAGTTGGAGCAGACCAGTTCGGCCAGGCCGTCGGTCAAGTGCGCCTCGGTGCCGCGGCCGGGCCGCATCTCGTGCAGGACAACCGGCACCCCGGCCCGGGCGAGCTGCCAGGCGGCCTCGCTGCCGGCCAGGCCGCCGCCGACGACATGGACGGAGTTTTCGCTGTTTCTTAGGGGTTTGCCTTGCATTCTTTCCACCGCCTCGAGCCCAGCCGGATGCGGCGAGACCCCGCCCGGTCAGGGCTGACTCCGCGCTTTTTGCCTGGTCTTGTCAACTACCAGGCCTGAGGGACTCGCAAGTGCCTGCACGGCGTGGTTGCTGGACTTGCGAGGGAATCTGAAAGACTATCCTTGCCCAGATCCCTGCTTTTGGCGGGCGGGGCCAACGGGGGTGATACATGGCAATCGGCTTGCTGGCCTGGCGGCGCGTCGGCGTCCCGGCTCTGATTCTGGTGCTTTCCAGCTGTTCCTTCAATCATGGTGAGAATCTGCCCCGGGCGGAGGCGGCGCTGGCCTACAGCGCCGAGAACCCTCTGGAGCCGGGAGACTTCACCCTTTGCCGCGACTATGGCTGCGCGACCGAGCGCAAGATCAGCCTCAGTCCCGGCGAGTGGACGCAGATCACCGCGCCACTGCGGACGCCGGCGGCGGAGGCCGCCGTGGAGCGGGCCCGGGTGGCCCAGGCGGTTTCGCGCTTCGAGCTGGCCGTCGGGCCCAAGGCGGGCACCGACGGCGACGTCGGCGGCACCCTGAGCGGCTACGGCCGGGCCGGCCAGCAGGACTGCATCGACGAGGCGGTCTCCACCACCCGTTTCCTGCTGATGCTGGAGAAGGCCGGGCTGCTCAGGCATCACGAGGTCGGCACCCCGGTGCACCGGGCCTGGATACCCGGCGAGTTCACCCATCTGACCGCGACCCTGGTCGAGACGGAGGGGCAGCGCGGCCGCTATGCCGTCGACTCCTGGTTCCACGGCAACGGCCACGCCGCCGAGGTCGTCGGTATCGAGGCCTGGCTCGCAGGTTGGGAGCCGCCGCTCTGGCGCTTCGAGGCGACCCGGGAGCGAAGCGATCTGAAGGAACTCGCCAGCGAACAGGACGACCGGCTCACGGGCCAGCCCAGATAGGCGCCGGCAGCGAGCAGTGTGGCGGCTCTAGGCCTCCGAAAACGACATCGGCTTCTGGTCGGGCTGGTCGACCAGTTCGCCGTCGCTCGACAGCCCGTAGCGCTCGATGCGGTGAGGTGTCGAGGTCGCGAGGCCGAAGATCTCGGTCCAGATATGCCGTGCCAGCTCGAAGGCAAGCTCCGCATCCCGACCGCAATCGACGAAGAGGGCCTCGCGGGCGTGTGAGCTCAGCTTGGGTCGGACCCGGAGCGGCAGCTCCCGGGCTCGGCAGTAGGCCTCGATCTGCGGCGCGTAGTCCCGGGCCCACTTGAAGACCGGGAACACCAGCTCGATCCCGTAGTCGCCGGGTCCGCGGATGTACTTGTCGAACTCGATCGCCAGCTTCGAGTCCGCCGCGGCGGGCCGGAGACGCACCCAGGCGCCGCGAAAGCCGCTCCGCAGCAGATAGGCGATGAAGGGCGCGGCCTGGGCGAGCTCCCGGTTCTCCGGGTCTTGCCGCCGGCCGCCTTGCCGCTTCGCTTGTCGCGGAAGCCGCGAAAGCCGCCGACGCCCCGAATCCAGGGCGACGGCCCCAACGAGGAGCGCGAAGCTGGCCACGAGCGTAAACCAAAGATAGCTGGGAGAAATCTCGTGAGGCGACATGATCTAGGTCCCCCGGCCAGGAGCTGGATGCCGTCGAGACCTATCCTATGTCGCCTGGACGTAAAGCTTTGGTTAAGGACGCCGGCAGGCGGCTCGACCCGGATGGAAGCGCCCTTTCCTCGGCCGGACCGGTGCTGAGAATTTAATATAAGTCAGTGAGTTATGGTCATGTCTTGATATTCTGACTGATCCTGATCGCTCTCGCTTTTCCTCACTCCGGCCAGGGTGAAGACCTCCCATTCGCCGCCGATTCCCTTGAAGGCGTGGCGGCCGAGGGAGCGGTGCGGACAGCCGCAGCGCTCCGCCACCTTGTGGGAGAAGACGATCGGCGGCTCGAGCTCGCGGGTCATGTCCTCGATCCGGGTCACCAGGTTCACCGCCGGGCCGATGACCGTGAAGTCCAGCCGCCCGGGCGCGCCGATGTTGCCGTACATGACGTCGCCCTTGTGCAGGGCGATGCCGCAGCGCAGCGGCGGCTGGCCCTTGGCCCGGCGGGCCTCGTTCAGGCGGTCCAGGCCCGCCAGCGCCTCCCGGGCCGCATCGATCGCGGCGCAGCAGGCCTTCTGGGGGCTCATGCCGTCGGTGATGGGGAAGATCGCCAGGATGGCGTCGCCGATGAACTTCAGGATCTCGCCGCCGTGCGCTTCGATGGGGCCCGCCATCTGCTCGAAGTAGTCGTTCAGCAGGGTGATCAGCTCGTCCCTGGGCAGGCGCTCCGACTGGCCGGTGAAGTTGCGCAGGTCGCAGTACCACAGCACGGCGTTGATCTCCTCGCCGTCGCCGCGCTTGATCGTGCCATTGAGGATCTTGCGGCCCGTGCGCGGCCCGACATAGGCGTCGAGCAGGCCGCGCGCCGTGCGCATCAGGTGACGCAGCTCCAGCACCGCGCCCAGCGTTGGCAGCACATCGTCGATCAGCTCGATGTCGGCCGGGCTGAAGCCGGCGGGGTCCTTGGTCGCGAAGCCGATGGCGTTGATCCGTCCGGTCGAATAGGGCAGGGGCCGGAGCGTGTAATCGCGGTAACCCTGCCGGCGCAGGTCCTCCAGGACCGGAAACTCGAGCGTGCCTTCGCCGGGCTCGATCCGGATGTGGAGCGGCGCGCCGCCCTCGTAGATCCAGCGGATCGGGCTGGCCTTGTAAAGCGGCGAGTCCTCGATGCCGTGGCCGCGCCCCATCTCCTGGGCGCCGCCGGCCTCGCGGTGCCAGAAGATACCCGTGGTGCGGATCTGGGGATGCAGCTGCGGCGAGTGGAAGTTCGCCCGGTCCAGCGGGAGCCCGGCCTCGACCAGGCGCCGGCAGAACTGGTCGAAGATCAGGGTCGGGCGGGTCGAGAGCAGCCGCTCCTCCAGGAGCCAGTCGATGATGGCCCGGCGCCATGTCTTCGAGCCGCAAAGGGGTTTTTCGCGCCGGCCTTGTTCGGGGCCTTCCGCGTTTGGAACGTCGTTCATTCGATCCGCCACGCTTT
Source organism: Kiloniellales bacterium (assembly GCA_028282935.1). GTDB lineage: Bacteria > Pseudomonadota > Alphaproteobacteria > Kiloniellales > JAKSBE01 > JAKSBE01. Next base: position 2,665 of record JANQGU010000086.1, on the reverse strand, counting down.
TTGTCGGCACCGTGCCGTGCCGCTGTTGTCAGGGATTATATGGGTGGGCCGGCCGGGACCTCCAAACGCGGGGGCAGTTCATCTGGCGTCAGGAATCCGACTCTTGACTAATACTCGCTGTCATTGCCGGGCTTGACCCGGCAATCCACGGTTCCGCTGCATAGATGGATGCCGCGGGCTTTGCCTTCGGCAAAGACCCTGGGATCAAGTCCGGGCATGACAGCGAAAAGGAGGCAATTGCAGGCGGCTTACTTGCGCCCCAACCGACTCACGCCGTCTTCTTCGGCTGGGGCAGCCGCGACTGCAGCAGGGGCGCCAGGTATTGGCCGGTGTAGCTCTGGGCCGCGCCGGCGATGTCCTCCGGGGTGCCGGTGGCGATGATCTCGCCGCCCTTGTCGCCGCCCTCGGGCCCGAGGTCCAGGACCCAGTCCGCGGTCTTGACGACCTCGAGGTTGTGCTCGATGACCACGATGGTGTTGCCCTGCTCGACCAGGGCCTGGAGCACCTCCAGGAGCTTGCGCACGTCCTCGAAGTGCAGGCCGGTGGTCGGCTCGTCGAGGATGTAGAGCGTGCGGCCCGTGGCCCGGCGCGACAGCTCCTTGGCCAGCTTGACCCGCTGCGCCTCGCCGCCGGAGAGCGTGGTCGCCGGCTGGCCGACGTGGATGTAGCCCAGGCCGACCCGCGACAGGGTCTCCAGCTTGTTGCGGATCGCCGGGACGGCCTTGAAGAACTCCAGGGCCTCTTCGACCGTCATGTCAAGAACGTCGGCGATGCTCTTGCCCTTAAAGTGAATTTCCAGGGTCTCTCGGTTGTAGCGCTTGCCCTTGCAGACGTCGCACTGGACGTAGACGTCGGGCAGGAAGTGCATCTCGATCTTGATCACGCCGTCGCCCTGGCAGGCCTCGCAGCGGCCACCCTTGACGTTGAAGGAGAAGCGCCCGGGCTTGTAGCCCCGCGCCCCGGCCTCGGGCAGCCCGGCGAACCAGTCGCGAATCGGCGTGAAGGCCCCGGTGTAGGTCGCCGGGTTGGAGCGCGGCGTGCGGCCGATGGGCGACTGGTCGATGTCGATGATCTTGTCCAGGTGCTCCAGGCCGGTGATCTTGTCGTGGGCACCGGGCTGGCCGCGGGCGCCGTGCAGGCGCCGCGCCAGGGCCTTGTAGAGGGTCTCGATGATCAGGGTCGACTTGCCGCTGCCGGAGACCCCGGTGATGCAGGTGAAGGTGCCCAGCGGGATCTCGGCCGTGACGGTCTTCAGGTTGTGGGCCCTGGCCCCGGCGATGCGGATCGACTGCTTGCGGTGGCCCTTGCGCCGGGTCTTGGGCAGGGGAATCTGCCGGATGCCGGTCAGGTACTGCCCGGTCAGGCTGTCCGCGCTCTGCATGATCCGCTCCGGCGTGCCGACCGCGACCACCTCGCCGCCGTGGGTGCCCGCGGCGGGCCCCATGTCGACCACGTAGTCGGCCTCGCGGACCGCCTCCTCGTCGTGCTCGACCACGATCACGGTGTTGCCCAGGTCGCGCAGCCGCTTGAGGGTCTCCAGCAGGCGCGCGTTGTCGCGCTGGTGCAGGCCGATGGAGGGCTCGTCCAGGACGTAGAGCACGCCGGTCAGGCCCGAGCCGATCTGCGAGGCCAGGCGGATGCGCTGGCTTTCGCCGCCCGAGAGCGTGCCGGAGGCGCGGGACAGGGTCAGGTAGCCCAGGCCGACACTGCGCAAAAAGCCGAGGCGCTCGTTGATCTCCTTGAGGATGCGCTGGGCGATCTCGCGGCGCTTCTCGGTCAGGTGCTGGGGCACGGCCTCGAACCAGTCGCCCGCCTCGGCGACCGACATCTCCGTGACCTCACTGATGTGCAGCTTGGCGATCTTGACCGCCAGGGCCTCGGGCTTGAGGCGGGCGCCGCCGCAGGCCTCGCAGGGCTTGGTCGCCTGGTACTTGGAAAGCTCGTCGCGGACCCAGTCGCTGTCGGTCTCCAGCCAGCGCCGCTCCATGTTGGGGATCACGCCCTCGAAGGGCTTGCGGGTCTCGTAGCTGCGCAGGCCGTCGTCGTAGCGCAGGGTGACCACCTCGTCGCCGGTGCCGAAGAGGATCGCCCGGCGCACCGGCTCCGGCAGGTCGCGCCAGGGCTCGTGCGTGGAGGCCTTGAAGTGCCGCGCCAGGCTTTCCAGGGTCTGGGAATAGTACTGCGAGGTCGAGTTCGCCCAGGGCGCGATGACGCCCTCGCTCAGGCTCTTGTCGGCATCGGGCACCACCAGGCCGGCGTCCATGTACATGGTCGTGCCCAGGCCGTCGCAGGACGGGCAGGCGCCGAAGGGGTTGTTGAAGGAGAAGAGCCGCGGCTCGATCTCGTCGATGGTGAAGCCCGAGACCGGGCAGGCGAAGCGGGCCGAGAAGGTCGTGCGCTCCCCAGAATCCGCGTCCTCGACGAAGGCCAGGCCGTCGGCCAGGTTGAGCGCGGTCTCGAAGCTGTCGGCCAGGCGCTGCTCCAGGTCCGGGCGCAGGACCAGGCGGTCGACCACGACCTCGATGTCGTGCTTGCGCTTCTTGTCCAGGGCCGGGGCCTCGTCGATCTCGTGGATCTGGCCGTCGATCTTGACCCGCTGGAAGCCGCGCTTCTGCAGCTCGGCCAGCTCCTTGCGGTACTCGCCCTTGCGGCCGCGCACGATGGG
>JANQGU010000003.1 GCA_028282935.1 Kiloniellales bacterium | reverse complement strand
CATCGTCCCCGGCGCCCTTGAGGAGCCGGATCAGATGGCCGACGGAGAACAGCGCCGTGAAGGCCCCGCAGAGCATGATCGGGATCGCCCTGAGCCCTTCCGGCAGGTTGATCAGCGGGATGTCGGTGCCCCACTTGAAGAGCACGAGCTCGTAGCTCTTGACCATCATCACCAGGCCGAAGCCGGCCAGGGCGAGGTGGGAGACGACGACGAAGGCGAGGCGGAGCGGCCGGGGGCTGACCTCCCGGAAGTAGGAGATGCTGAGATGGGTGTTGCGGTGGATGCCCACGGCGGCGCCCAGGAAGCCGATCAGCATGACCAGGAGCAGCGCCACCTGCTCGACCCAGGTCGGGGTCGCGTTGAGGACGTAGCGGCCGAAGACCAGCCAGCCGAAGATGGCCGTGAGCACGACCAGGGCGACGCCGCTGATCAGGGTGCTGGCGTCGCTGATGGCGTCCAGCAGGGCGTCGTAGAGGGACTTGCTGGGCGAAGGCTTCCGGCCGGGCATGAGCGCTCACCGTTCCGAGCAAAGCGGTTCCTGCGGCCTGGGCGGGAGCGGCCGCCGGCGCCCGGCGCAGGCCGGGGACCGGCGGCCGCGCCGCGACGGCGCTACTTCGTGCCCTTGATCAGCTCGACCAGGGGCTTCAGATCGGGATTGTCGCCCAGGTACTTGTCGTAGACCGGCTGCATGGCCTCCTGGAACGCGGCCTTGTCCGGGATGTCGTTGAACTTGACCCCGGCCTGGATCACCTTCTCGCGGCTCGTCTCGGCCCGCTTGGCCCAGAGCTCGCGCTGCAGGGTCGCGGACTCCCGCGCGGCCGCCTTGACCAGCGCCTTGTCGGCATCGGACAGGCCGTCGTAGACCGTCGCGTTGATGCAGACGCATTCCGGGATGATCAGGTGCTGGGACAGGGAGTAGTAGCCGGCGACCTCGAAGTGCCCGGTGGATTCGTAGGACGGCCAGTTGTTCTCGGCGCCGTCGACCACGCCGGTCTTGAGCGACTGATAGACCTCGGAGAAGGCCATCGGCGAGGGGTTGCCGCCGAGCGCGGCGATCATGCCGGAATAGAGGTCGTTGTTCATGACCCGGACCTTCATGCCGGAGACGTCGGCCGGGGTCTCGATCGGCTTCTTGGAGTTATAGAAGGAGCGCGCGCCCGAGTCATACCAGGCCAGCGCGACCAAGCCCTTCTCGGCCATGCCGGCGCTGATCCGGTCGCCCGCCTCGCCGTCCAGGGCGCGGTGCATGTGGCCCATGTCCCTGAAGATGAAGGGCAGGGAGACCACGTTGGCCTCCGGCGCCACCGGGCCGATCGGACCCAGGTTGAAGTTGCCGATCTCCAGGCCGCCGATGCGGACCTGCTCGATCGCGTCGGGCTGGGTGCCCAGGGTGCCGGAGTGGAACATCTTCAGGGTGATCTTGCCGCCGGACTTCTGGTCCAGCAGCTCGGCGAACTTGTCCATCGCCACGGTGTTGGGATAGCCCGGCTTGTGGATGTTCCATCCGCGCCACTCCGCGGCCTGCGCCGCCGTGGCAAGGCTCGCCAGCAGGGCCGTCGCCGCGAGACAGGGGGCGGCGAGACAGGGGATGGCCTTTCTGAAGCGGATCATGGGTAACCTCCCTCGAGAATTCCGTTTCGACGTTTCTTCTTGGCCGCAGGGCGTGGCGGAGGCGGCCTGTATGACCTTCTCCTCGCCGCCTGGGTGCCAGCTTGTCTGACAAGTTTTCCAAATATGGCCAACTTGTCAAGTGTAGTTACAACCGCCTTGGGGGCGCCGGGGCGGACCGCCGGCGAGGCGCGCCGGTCCTGCCCGCCCGGACCGGCCTTCGGGTCAGGCGACCGTCGTACCGGACATCTCGACGAAGTCGTTTTTCAGCGAATAGAGCTGGACCATCGCGGCGCCGATCGCGGTCCGAAGCGGGCGGACCTCCCTGCGGGCCTCGGCAAGGCGCTTGTGGGCGGCGTCCCAGTCCTCGGCGAGGGCCTCGTCGAGGGTCGCCTTGGCCGTCGTCTCCAGATAGTCGGACACCGACACCAGGCGCCAGAAAAGGTCGTCGTCGGCCTCCGCCAAGCGGCCGAACACGGCCTGAAGCTCTTCATGCTCGGCCGGGTCGAGGGCCTTCGAGAGCCACTTGTCGAGGTGCGCGTCATAGACGTTACCGATCAGGTGGCAGTGCCCGCGCGCCTGCTCGATCCTCGTGCGCAGCTTGGGGCCTTCGAGCTCGTAGAGCGGATTCTCCGAAGACGCCATGGCGGCCTTGAGGGCCTCGGGGCTCGCCCCGAGGGTCAGCAGCCGGACCAGCTCGCTTTCCACGGCCTGCATCGTCTTGCTTATCTCGTTGAGGGCGAAGGCGAGCTTCTCGGCGGCCGCCGACGGCTGGGCGATGAGCTTCTGCCTGACCTTGGCGAAGGTCCCGAGGAGCCCGGCGAGCTCGTTCGCGGCGCTGAGCGTGCCAGAGATGCTTGGATGCATGGTCCCGGCCTCACGACGTCGGAGTCTCGGAGTCCCCGCGCGGCGTCACGATCTCGCGCGTGGTCTCCGCCGAACGCGCCAGCATCGCCGCGCAGGACTCCCCGGTGACGATACCCGCCGATAGCCGGGTAAGTCTAGGAACGGTGACCCCGGTCATCATCTCGGCAAGCTGGCTCAAGCGCGTTTCGTGTCCGACCAGGGCCACGCAGGGCACGGCGGCCCAGTCGATGCCGGCCTCGGCGCCGCTGTCCCGCAGGCTCTCCAGGCTGAACGCGCTGTCCGGCGTGTGCGGCGTGAGGGCCAGCGCCTCGGCGACGGTCGCGCCCTCGCCGGCGACGAGGCGCGCCGTGTCGCGCGCATGACGCCAGGAACTGCAAAGCACGTAGCGAGGCTCGAGATGCCGGCGGATCAGGATCGCGCGCAGGCGCGCCGCGGGCTCGCGCTCGCTTTCGAGCAAGGCCGCGTCGCGCTGCTCGTCCAGGCCGGGCCTGTTCAGCAGGTCCGTCTTTCCGGAAAGAGCCGTGTGGCCATGCCGAATGAAGATGAAGCTCGCCATCGACCCGTGTCCAACAGGGCGTCGCGTCTGGACAGTAGCGCCCGGGGGCTTGCCGCGCCAAGGCGGAATCCGGCTCGACCCCGTCCGGTCCGCCGCGGCCTACTCCAGGCAGAGGGCGAGCTCTTCCTTGATCGGCGTGTTGCCCACCAGCACCTGGGTTACGGCCTTGTCGTCATCGGAAAGGGGCAGGAGCAGCCGGTGGAACCGATAGAACTCGCTGACCGCGACGAAGTCGATGCGTTGATAGAAGGGTGCCGCCGTTTCCACGACCCGTTCGTAGCTGGCCCTGAGCTCCGCGACCAGGGAGAGCGGGTTGTCGTCGATCGTGTGTCCGGTGAGTTCCTTGCGGAGCATGTTGGCGACATTGGTGCCGAAGACCCGGTACCGGAAGTCCAGCGGGTTCCGCTCCACGTCCACCAGATTCATGTTGCCGAGCCAGGGCTTCATGTCGACCACGTCGAAGTCGCCGCGCGCGGGCATGGCGCGCCCCTGGCGCCGGACCTTCCAGTAGCGAAGGAGCGCCTGCAGTTCGGGAAGGTCCCGGAGCTGAGCTTCCAAGTCCTGCATGGCCGCCTGCCCGAAGAACTTTAAGCTGCCCAACAAGGATAGCCCGAAAGGGCGAGGTTAACCTAGCGCGAAAGTCTGGGCGACGCGGATCTGAAGGCGCCGGCCGTCAGCTCAGGCGCCGCAGCGCCTTGACCGTCTCCCTCAGGCCCTGGGTCAGGATCTTGTCGCGCCGCAGGACCAGCGCGAGCTTGCGATGCAACCTCGGCGCCAGGGGCCGGGAGAGGATCGGGATCCCCGTCCCGGCGTCGCGGACCGCGATGCCCGGAAGGACCGCGCAGCCGAGGCCGGCGCCGACCAGCTCCTTGATCGCCTCGACGTTGCCCAGGTCCATGACCGGCGTCAGCGCGATACCGGCGCGGGCGAACCACTGGTCGACCACCCGCCGGGTGTTGCCGCCGGCCTCGTAGAGGACGAGCGGACGCCTGGCCAGGACCGCCGGGGTGACCACCGCGGGCCAGTCCTCGCCGTCGGCCGGGGCGATGGCGACGAAGGGGTCGTCGAGCAGCGGCGTCACCTCGAACATGCGGCCGGGCGCCGGCAGGGTGACGAGGCCGAGGTCGAGCGCGTTCTCCTCCAGGGCCTTCAGGACCTCGGCCGTGTTCCCCGTCCTGACCGTGATCTCCAGGCTCGGGAAGCGCCGCCTGAGGTCCCGCAGCAGGGGCGGCAGCAGGTAGATGCAGGCCGTCGCCCCGGTCCCGATGCGGACCCGGCCGAGCGTCCCGCCGGCGTGCCGGGCCATGCCCTCCAGCGCGCTGGAGACCGCCGCGCCGATCCGCTGGGCGTGGTCGAGGAGCTCCATGCCGGCCGCGGTCGGCGTCGCCCGCTTGCCGACCCGCTCGATCAGCCGGACCCCGAGCCGTCTCTCGAGCTGGCGGACCTGAAGGCTGACCGCCGGCTGGGTGAGCCGCAGCCGCTCCGCGGCGGCCGAGAAGCTGCCGCGCGCGATGACCTCGGTGAAGGTCCGGAGCTGGTCGAGCCTGAGGTCGCGCATATCAAAGTTTCTCTTATGGATCGCATAAGGAGTCAAAGTCTTTTCTATAGCCTGCGGGCGCGCAAGATGAGGGCCGAGGCGCGGGGCGGCGGCGCCCGGCGCGGATGCGAGGACGGGGATCAGAGGACGGGGATCATGAGACGCGGAGTCCAAGACGCGGCCAAGGCGGCGGCGACCGCCGTCCGGGCATGTGGCGCGGGCGCCCTGCCGGGGCCCGGCGCCGCCGAGGGCGGCCTTCTGGTGCGCGATGCCGCCGAGGCCGACCTGCCGGCGATCCAGGCGATCTACGCCCGTCAGGTGCTGCGCGGCACGGCGAGCTTCGAGGAGCGGCCGCCCTCGACCGAGGAGCTGCGGGCGCGGCGGCGCGCGATCCTGGAGCTCGGCCTGCCCTACCTGGCCGCGGAGCTGGAGGGCCGGGTGGTCGGCTACAGCTACGCGACGGGCTACCGCCCCCGGCCGGCTTACCGCCACACCGTGGAGGACTCGGTCTACGTGGCCGAGGGGCTGCGCGGCCGGGGCGTCGGCCGGGCGCTGCTCGCCGCGCTGATCGCCCGCTGCGAGCCGGGACCCTGGCGTCAGATGGTCGCGGTCATCGGCGACAGCGGCAACCTGGGCTCCATCGCGCTGCATGCGCGGCTCGGCTTTCGCCGGGTCGGCACCCTGAAGGCCGTCGGCTTCAAGCACGGCCGCGCGCTCGACACGGTCCTCATGCAGCGGGCGCTGGGGCCCGCGCCGCACCCGGTGGTCCGGGGTATGGTCGGGGGGGCGACCCGGAGTGCGCCCCAGAGTGCGATTGGGGGTGGGCCGGCGCGCGGTCCTGGCTGCCGGCCCTGGTGCTCAGCCGGGCCTTCGTCACCTTGATCCTGATGACCTATGCCGCCAGCCTGCCGGTGCTGACCCGCGAGTGGGCCATGACCGGCGCCCAGGCCGGCTTCGTGCAGAGCTGCCTCCTGGCCGGCTTCGCGGTCTCGCTCTTCGTCACCTCCTGGCTCTGCGACCACCTCGGCGCCGCGCGGATCTTCCTCTGGTTCTGCTGGCTGGCCGCGGCGGCCGCGCTGGGCTTCGCCGCCTTCGCCCGCTCCTTCGAACAGGCGGCCTGGCTCTACGGCCTGGTCGGCCTGACCCAGGGCGGCTGCTACACGCCGGCGATCATGCTGGTGGCCGAGCGGCTGCCGCCAGAGCGGCGCGGCGCCGGCGTCGGCTGGGTGCTGGCCGGCATGTCGGCGGGCTACGTCGGGTCGATCAGCCTGGTCCAGGCCCTGATCGCCAGCTTCGACTACCGGACCGCCTTCCTCGGCTGCGCGCTGGGCACGCTCCTGGGCGCGGTCTTCGGCAGCCTCGCCGCGGGA
>JANQGU010000373.1 GCA_028282935.1 Kiloniellales bacterium | reverse complement strand
CCGCGACTTCGTGCTGTGCAATCCGGCCGCCCGAAGCGAGGCGCGCTACCGCGACTGCATCTGGGCCGGCTTCGACGAGGAGCACAACTACTTCGCCGGCCAGCGCTGGCTGCTGGAACGGCTGCAGGACCGGGTCCTGAGCGTACGTGTCAACGACGCCATGGTCCTGCACGAGGCCGTACGCAACGGAGTCGGCCTCGGCGTCCTGGCCTGCTTCGCCGCCGACGCGGACCCGGACCTGGTTCGCCTGACGCCAACGATTCCCGGCGTGACCTCGGTCCAGCACCTGATCGTGCACCGCGACCTGCGCCGCGTGCCGGGTGTACGTGCCGTGATGGATGCCCTGGTCGCGCTCTTCGAGCGCGAGGCCGCCACGTTGGCGGGCGGCGCTCCGGCCGTGGATGCCAGGCGTACGGCTTGACCCGATTTCAGTTCGAAGGAGAGCCGGCCTGCAGCAGGGCGATGGCCGCGGCGGCGACGATGTCGTCGACGCTCGCGCCGCGCGACAGGTCGCAGACCGGCCGGGCGAAGCCTTGCAGGAAGGGGCCGATGGCCTGGGCGCCGGCCAGGTACTGGGTCAGCTTGTAGCCGATGTTGCCGGCGTCGAGGTCCGGAAAGACCAGGACGTTGGCCCGGCCGGCGACCGGGCTTTCGCCGCCCAGCTTCTTGGCCGCGACCGCCGGCACCAGCGCGGTGTCGGCCTGGAACTCCCCGTCGATCGCCAGTTGCGGTGCGCGATCCCGGGCCAGCGCCAGCGCCTTGGTCACCTTCTCGACATGGGCATGCCGGGCGCTGCCCTGGGAGGAGAAGGACAGCAGGGCGACGCGCGGCGCCTCGCTCAGCAAGGCCCCGGCGCTGTGGGCCGAGGCCAGGGCGATGTCGGCCAGCTCCTCGGGGCTCGGATCGACGTTGACGGCGCAGTCGGCGAAGACCAGGGCCCGCTCCGGGCCGCCGGGTCCCTCAGGCAGGAGCATCAGGAAGAAGCTGGAGGGCGTCGCGATGCCTTCTGCCGGGCCGACGGTCATCATCCCGGCCTCGATCACCCGGCGGGTCGGGTTTGCGGCGCCCGCGACCATGGCGGCGGCGTCGCCGGCCTTGACCATCATGCCGCCGAAGTAGAGCGGCTTGCGGACCAGGCGCGCGGCCATGGCCTCGGTCATCCGCTCGCGGCCCTCGGCGCAGAGCGCGGCATAGGCCGCGAGCGCCGGGTCGCCGGCCGGATCGCGGAGCTCGAGGCCCGCGAGATCGAGGCCGAGCCCGGCGGCCGCTGCCTCCACCTCCGCCGCCGCGCCCAGGAGGACCGGCTGGGCGATGCCGTCGTCGGCCAGTCGCCGCGCCGCCTGGAGGATCCGAGGCTCCCCTCCCTCCGGCAGGACCACGCGGGCGGCCTTGGTCTTGGCCGCTTCCAGATAGGTCTCGATCTTCAGCATCGGCTAGGATGTCCGCGAACCGCAGGGACCTGGGGCGCCGCTGGCACCGTCGAAGGTGAACGACTGGCACCTTAGGGATCGGGTCGCTTGCTGTAAATCAAGGCAGGTAAAGCAAAGCAAGGAGTTAGTGGATGAGCGACGGCGACGGCGAGATCAGGATCCACCGCGGTCTCAAGGGCGTTTACTTCGAACGCTCCGCGACCACCTTCATCGACGGGCGCGAAGGCGAGCTGCGCTACCGCGGCTACTCGATCCACGACCTCGCCGAGCATTCGAGCTTCGAGGAGACCGCCTACCTGCTGTTCCACGGCGAGCTGCCGACGGCGGCTCAGCTCGCGGCCTTCGATGCCGAGCTCAAGGCTGCCCGCGCCCTGCCCGAGGCGGTGATCGAGATCGTCCGCGGCCTCGCCGGCGCGCATCCCATGGACGTGCTGCGCACGGCGGTCTCGGCCCTGGCCGCCTTCGATCCCGAGGTCGCCGACAACGGCGCCGAGGCGACCCTGCGCAAGGGCCTGCGCCTGACCTCCCAGGTGCCGATGATCGTCGCCGCCCAGGAGCAGCTCCGCAACGGCCGGTCGCCGGTCGCGCCCGACCCGGAGCTCGGCCACGCCGCCAACTTCCTCTACATGCTGACCGGCTCCCGGCCCAGCGCCGAGGCCGCCGAGCTGATGGACACCGACTTCGTGCTCCACGCCGAGCACGGTTCCAACGCCTCCTCCTTCACCGCCCGGGTCGTGATCGGCACCGAGGCCAACCTGCACGCCGCGGTCACCGCGGCCATCGCCGCGCTCTCGGGTCCGGCCCACGGCGGCGCCGCCGAGGACGTCATGAAGATGGCCATGGAGATCGGCGATCCCGCCGCCGCGGCCGGCTACGTCAAGGCCAAGCGCAAGAACCGCGAGCCGGTCACCGGCTTCGGCCATCGGGTTTACCGCGCCGAGGACCCGCGCGCCCGGCACATGCGCGACGGCGTCCAGCGCCTGTCGCAGGAGATGGGCGAGCCCAAGTGGTACGAGATCCTGCAGGCCGTGGTCGCCGCCATGCAGCCCTACGCCCGCCACGGGGTGAACGTGAACGTCGACTTCTATTCCGGCGTGATCTACTACCTGCACGGCATCCCGGCCGACCTCTTCGTGCCGATCTTCGCCGTCGGCCGGGTGCCGGGCTGGACCGTGCAGGCGCTGGAGCAGTTCGACAACAACATCCTGATCCGGCCGCTGACCCTCTACAACGGGCCGGAGCCGCGCCCCTACACGCCGATCGAGCAGCGTTAAGCCGCCGCGCACACCGCTGTCATCGCCGGACTTGGTCCGGCGATCCATGGTGCAGCGGCACGATGGATGCCGCGGGCTTTGCCTTCGGCAAAGACCCTGAGATCAAGTCCGGCGATGACAGCGGTGTGGGTGGCAGCCTTAGCGGTTGATCGTCCCACCGCGCCGGCGCGAGACTGGTCTGGCCATCGAGGAGTTCGATCCATGATCAAAGGCCTGCATCACAACGCCTATCGCTGCCGCGACTCCGAGGAGACCCGCAAGTTCTACGAGGACTTCCTCGGGCTGCCCCTGGCCGACGCCTTCGAGATCAAGGTCACCAAGACGGGGCGCGAGGCCAGCGTCCTGCACAGCTTCTACCGCCTGGGCGACGGCTCCTTCCTCGCCTTCTTCGAGGCGCCGGGCCAGCCCTTCGAGTTCAAGGCGCAGCACGACTTCGACCTGCACATCGCGCTGGAGACCGACCAAGCGACCCAGGAGGCCCTCTTCGCGAAGGGCAAGGCCGCCGGCATCGAGACCCGCGGCGTCGCCGACCACGGCTTCATACGCTCGATCTACTTCCGCGACCCCAACGGCTACGTCATCGAGCTCTCGGTGCCGAGCGAGACCGCCGCCGACTACGCGGCCGAAGCGGAGAAGGGCGCGCACGCGGCGCTGGCGCTCTGGCAGGAGACCAAGCCGAGCGGCCGGTAGCGGCCGCTGGCCTTGGGGGGCGGCCCCGGCTTCCGGCTGTCGGGCTCGAGCGGCACCGGGGCCTCGGCGCCGAGCCCGCCGCGGGCCGGCATGTCTCCGATGGGTTGCGTCCGGGATTAACCTTCTCGCCCGGCCGGCGCCGGCCTCGCCGTCCCCGGTCTCCCAGGCGTGGCATCGCCTGTCCTGATAAATACTTCGTAAGTATAACTTCCTAGTGAAAAATGTCATTGGCTATTGAGTGAATGTTTATAATACATATCTAAAAGTGCAGTAACGCCACTGGATATTTATTCGTGAATTACATGCGAGAAGCGCGTTCTGTCTTGAAGAGGCGAAGCTCCGCCGGCCTTGCCTATGCCGAGCAGCTCGGCAAGCTGGTCGACCAGCGGCGCAAGGAAAGGGTGCTGAGGCTGGCCAAGCGCCAGGCCGAGCAGGCTGCCGAGGCCGCCGAGGCGGCCATGCTGCGCACCGAAGCGGCGAATGCGGCGAAGACCCATTTCCTGGCCAGCATGAGCCACGAGCTGAGGACGCCGCTCAATGCCATCATCGGGTTCTCGGAGGTCCTGCGCAGCCAGGGCACCTCGGACCCGGCGGCCGCGGTCCGGGTGACGGATCCCTCGACCTATGCCGCCCACATCCACGAGGCCGGCGTTCACCTGCTGAACATCGTGAACGACATACTGGACACGGCCAAGCTGGAGTCGGGCGCGATCACGCTGCGCGAGGATCCCGTCGACTGCCGGAGCCTCCTGGCCTCCTGCCAGACCTTCTTCTCGGGCCTCGCGAAGGAGCGCGGCGTGTCGCTGCAGGTCCAGGCCCAGGAGGGCTTGCCGGGTCTTTGGGGCGATGAGCAGCGGCTCAAGCAGGTCCTGATCAACCTGCTGTCCAACGCCTTGAAGTTCACGCCGGAAGGCGGGGCCGTCGCGCTCCGGGCCAAGGCCGAGGCGGAGGGCGGCCTGATCTTCGAGGTCGCCGATTCCGGCATCGGCATTCACGAAGAGGACATCGACAAGGTCCTGCAGCCCTTCGAGCAGCTCGCGGTCGATCTGGCCCGGCACTTCGAAGGCACCGGCCTCGGCCTGCCGCTTGCCAAGGCCTTCACCGAGCTTCACGGCGGCACCCTGGAGATCGCCAGCAAGATCGGCGTCGGGACCCGCGTGACCCTTCACTTTCCGCCGAGCCGCGTCAGGAGGACACAGGCATGAGCTCTCACTACTCCAATGTCGACCTCTCCGACGAGGATCTCGCCGCGATCGAGCGGGCCCACAAGTCGAAGCTGGCCCAGGACGCCACGTCCCCGGCCGCCGGCGGGGCGCCCAAGCCGGCGGTGGCGCCGGCCGTGGCCGCGCCTTCGCAGGTGGTTCGAAGCGAGGCGGTGCTGCAGGCGCCGCGCCCGGCGCTTGCCTCGGCGCCCGTCGCGCCCGTGAGCGCCCCCGTCGCGGCCCCCGGCGCCGCCCCTGTCGCCGCCCCCGCCGCGGCGCCGCTTCGGCCCGCGGCGCCCGCCGCGGCGGTTCCGCAGCCGGGCAGCCCGCGGACCACCCCGAAGTCGGCCCCGGACATGGCCCCCTCACTGCCGGTCGGCCGGGTCGCCTTCGTCACCGGCTCCCAGGTCGTCGCCATGATCGAGGACTCCCAGTCGCCGGGGGCGGCAAAGCTTCAGATGGGCGCTCTGGTCAAGATGGAATCGGATCTCTCCATCGTCTTCGGCGTGATCAGCGGCCTCTCGATCCCCCTCCCGGCCGAGGAGCCCGGCCAGAAGGACGTCATGACCCTGGAGGTCGAGCTCCTGGGCGAGGTGACCAAGACCGGCGGTACCGGCCTGACGGTGTTCCGCCGTGGCGTTTCGGTCCCGCCCCAGCTGAACGCGCCGATCATGACCACGGTCAAGTCGGACCTGATGCGCGTCTATGCGACGCCGGACCAGCAGACCTCGAGGGTCGGCGTCCTTCATCAGGACCGCCAGGTCCCCGTGCACGTCATCAACAACGATCTGCTGGGCAAGCACTTCGCGATCCTGGGGACGACGGGTTGCGGCAAGTCCTGCGCCACGACCCTCATGCTGCAGGCCATCATCGAGAAGAACCCGCAAAGCCACATCCTGCTGCTGGACCCGCACAACGAGTACTCCAGCGCCTTCCCGGGCAGCGCCGAGATCATCAACACCGGCAACCTGGAGCTGCCCTACTGGATGCTGGAGTTCAACGAGCTCCTGGGCGTCGTCGTGGGCGGCGTCGACAAGGCCGAGAAGGCCGAGATCGCGATCCTCAGCGAAGCTCTGCCCGCGGTGAAGGCGCAGTTCGCGAAGGATCGGGAGAAGGGCAGCCGCATCACCGTCGACACGCCGATGCCCTACCGCCTGACCGACCTGATCCAGTACATCGACACCGCCATGGGCAAGCTGGACAAGGCCGACGGCAGCGCCCCCTACCAGCGCCTCAAGTCCCGGCTGGTGGCGCTGCAGGGCGATCCGCGCTACCGCTTCATGTTCGGCGGCGTCAGCGTGCGCGACAACATGGAGAAGATCCTCTCCCGGCTGTTCCGCATCCCGGTCGACGGCAAGCCGATCTCGATCCTCGATCTCTCGGGCGTGCCCTCGGAGATCGTCAACGTGGTGGTCTCGGTGCTCTGCCGGATCACCTTCGACTTCGCGCTCTGGGCGGACCGGCGCGTGCCCGTGCTCCTGGTCTGCGAAGAGGCGCACCGCTACGCTGCCCAGGGCGGTCAGGGCTTCGAGCCGACCAAGGTCGCCCTGGCCCGCATCGCCAAGGAAGGCCGCAAGTACGGGGTCTCGCTCTGCCTCGTGAGCCAGCGGCCCTCGGAGATCGCGACCGAGATCCTGTCCCAGTGCAACACGGTCTTCGCCATGCGCATGACCAACCACTACGACCAGGAGATCCTGCGGGCCATCGTTTCCGACTCCTCCCAGGGCTTCGAGCAGTCGCTGCCCTCCCTGGGCAACGGCGAGGCCATCGCGGTCGGCGAGGGCGTCTCGGTGCCGATGCGCCTCTGTTTCGATTCCCTGCCGCAGGACCGGCGTCCGCGCAGCGAGACGGCGGACTTCACCGCCGCCTGGCAGGCCTCCGCGGACGACGAGGACTTCGTGCGCGGCATCGTCGAGCGCTGGCGGGCCCAGGGCCGCTGAGCCGACGCGCCGGGGCGGCCGCGGGGCGGCTCCTTGGTATCGGATCGGGGCTGGCCTCGGCCGTGTTTCGCCCCCACAATGCCGCGGTTGCGGCCGGATGCGATCGGCATCCGGTCCTGGCGATCCGCCGGGCAGAGGCCTTTCCGCCCGGCTTCCTCCGGCACAGCGGCAGCGAAACATGAACATCCTGGTCCTCAACTGCGGCTCCTCCAGCGTCAAGTTCCAAGTCATCGAAACCGACGCCGGGAAGGTCGAGGCCGACACCGACCGCTGCCTGGCGCGCGGCCTGATCGAGCAGATCGGCGGCAAGGCCCTGGTGACTTTGCAGGCCGAAGGCCAGCCCAAGGAGCGCCACGCCGAGCCGCTGCGCGACCACCACGACGCCATCGACCTGATCCTGCGCTGGCTCGCCCTGGAGCCGGCCAGGATCGAGGGCATCTCCGGCCTCGAGGACATCCATGCCGTCGGCCACCGGGTGGTCCACGGCGGCGAGCGTTTCCGGGCGCACAGCCGCATCGACGCCGGGGTCCTGACCGGGATCGAGGACTGCATCGACCTGGCGCCCCTGCACAACCCGGTCAACCTCAAGGGCATCCGGGCGACGACGGCGCTGCTCGGCGACGAGGTGCCGCAGGTCGCGGTCTTCGACACGGCCTTCCACATGACCATGCCGGAGACCTCCTACCTCTACGCCATCCCCTATCAGCTCTACCGGCGTCACAAGATCCGCCGCTACGGCTTTCACGGCTCCTCGCACCAGTACCTGCTCTACCGCTACCGGCAGTTCACCGGCCTGGCAGCGGACAAGGTCAACATCATCACCCTGCACCTGGGCAACGGCTGCTCGGCCTGCGCGATCAGGCAGGGCCGCTCCTTCGTCACCTCCATGGGCTTCACGCCGCTGGAGGGCCTGATGATGGGCACCCGCTCGGGCAGCATCGACCCCTCGCTGGTCGAGTACCTGGTGATGAAGGAGGGCCTGACGGTCAGCGAGGTCGATACCCTGCTGAACAAGCAGTCGGGCCTGCTCGGCGTCTCGGGACTGACCAGCGACATGCGCGAGCTGCTGGAGGAGGAGGCCGAGAACCAGGACCGCCGCGCCCGTCTCGCCATCGACATCTACTGCCGGCGGGTCCGGCACTACATCGGCGCCTACCTGGCCGAGATGGGCGGCGCCGACGCCCTGGTCTTCTCCGGCGGCATCGGCGAGAACGCGGCCGAGATCCGGCGCCGGATCTGCGCCGAGCTCGGCTGGCTGGGCCTGGACTTCGACGCGGCGCGCAACGCGGCCCTGGCCCCCGGCGAGGGCGGCGAGATCACGGCCGAGGGCGCGCGCCTCAAGGCCTATGTCATTCCGACCAACGAGGAGCTGCTGATCGCCCGCGAGACCTTCTCGGTGCTGTCGGCGAAGTAGTCGAGGGAGAAGTCGAGCATGACCGTGCGGATCGAGAAGGATGGCCAGGTCTGGACGGTGATCCACGACCGTCCCGAGGCGCGCAACGCCATGGATCCGGAGAGCGCCGACGCCCTGACACGCGCCTTCCTCGACTTCGACGCGGATCCCGAGGCCCGGGTCGCGGTGCTCCACGGCGAAGGCGGCGCCTTCTGCGCCGGCTGGGACCTCAAGTTCGTC
>JANQGU010000365.1 GCA_028282935.1 Kiloniellales bacterium | reverse complement strand
CATGCCCTTCATCTTGTTGAAGCGCGGGAAGTTCAGCAGGATCGCGAAGGAGGCGAAGAGCTGCAGGCCCTCGGTGAAGGCGCCGAAGACCGCGAGGGTCAGCGCGATGTCCTCCTTGGTCTCGGTGCCGAAGCCCTGCATGTAGTCGTACTTGTCCTTCATCTCCTTGTAGTGGAGGAAGGCCGAGTACTCCGACTCCGGCATGCCGATGGTGTCCAGCAGGTGGGAGTAGGCCGCGATGTGCACCGTCTCCATGTTGGAGAAGGCGGCCAGCATCATCTGGATCTCGGTCGGCCCGAAGACCCGGGCGTAGTGCTTCATGTAGCAGTTGTTGACCTCGACGTCCGACTGCGTGAAGAAGCGGAAGATCTGGGTCAGCAGGTTGCGCTCGGCGGCGCTGAGGTTGCGCTGCCAATCCTTGACGTCGTCCGCCAGGGGCACCTCTTCCGGCAGCCAGTGGATGCGCTGCTGGGTCAGCCAGGCCTCATAGGCCCAGGGATACTTGAAGGGCTTGTAGACGGGGTTGTGTTCGAGCAGGGACATGCGGGTCTCGTTCTCTCGGTCTGATTGTTCTTCTGTCCCGGCTCACTGACAGGCCAGGCATTCCTCGTAGTCGGTGCTGCCGGCCTGCGGCTGCTCCCGGCCGTTGACCTTGCCCAGCAGGGGCACGGCCTTGGGCGCCGGCGCGCCCAGGCCCGATTCGGCGCGCTGGATCGACTTGGAGCGGCAGTAGTAGAGGCTCTTCACGCCCTTCTTCCAGGCCTGGAAGTGGATCTGGTGCAGGTCGCGCTTGTGCACGTCGGCCGGCAGAAAGACGTTCAGCGACTGGGCCTGGCAGATGTGCGGCGCCCGGTCGGCCGCATGCTCGATCAGCCAGCGCTGGTCGATCTCGAAGGCGGTCTTGAAGACGTCCTTTTCCTCGTCGCTGAGAAAGTCCAGCTGCTGGACCGAGCCCTCGTGCAGGGTGATCGAGGTCCAGACCTCCTCGTCGTTGCGGCCCTTCGACGCCAGCAGCTCGGCCAGGTACTTGTTGCGCACGTTGAAGGAGCCGGACAGCGTCTTGTGGGTGTAGCTGTTGGCGGCGATGGGCTCGATCCCCGGCGAGGCGCCGCCGCAGATGATCGAGATCGAGGCCGTCGGCGCGATGGCCATCTTGTTGGAGAAGCGCTCGGCGATGCCCAGTTCCTTGGCATCCTCGCAGGGGCCGCGCTCCTCGGCCAGCTTCGCCGAGGCGGCGTCGGCGGCCTCGCGGATCTGCTGGAATATGCGCCGGTTCCAGACCTTGGCCATGACGCCCTCGATGGGGATGCCGTTCTGCTGCAGGAAGGAGTGGAAGCCCATGACTCCCAGGCCGACCGAACGCTCCCGCATGGCCGAATAGCGCGCCCGGGCCATGGAGTCCGGCGCGCGCTCGATGAAGTCCTCCAGGACGTTGTCCAGGAAGCGCAGCACGTCCTCGACGAAGCGCGGGTCGTCCTGCCAGTCGAAATAGGTCTCCAGGTTCAGGGAGGAGAGGCAGCAGACCGCCGTCCGGTCCTTGCCCAGGTGATCGATGCCCGTCGGCAGGGTGATCTCGCTGCAGAGGTTGGACATCTTGACCGACAGGCCGGCCAGCTTGTGGTGCTCGGGGATCGCCCGATTCACGTGGTCGACGTAGATCAGGTAGGGCTCGCCGGTCTCGATCCGCGCCGTCAGGATGCGGATCCACAGCGCCCGGGCCTTGACCGTCCGGACCACCGTCTGGTCCTTGGGGCTGGTCAGGGCCCAGTCCTCGTCCTTCTCGACCGCGCGCATGAAGGCATCCGGGATGACCACGCCGTGGTGCAGGTTCAGCGCCTTGCGGTTGGGGTCGCCGCCGGTCGGCCGGCGCAGCTCGATGAACTCCTCGATCTCAGGATGGCTGACCGGCAGGTAGACGGCGGCCGAGCCGCGGCGCAGCGAGCCTTGGCTGATGGCCAGGGTCAGGGAATCCATGACCCGGATGAAGGGCACCACGCCCGAGGTCTTGCCGTTGTGGCCGACCCGGCCGCCGATGGTCGAGGCCGCCTGCCGCCTCCTGACCCAGCGCGGCCTGCCCTCCGCCCGGATCTACGCCGATCCAGCGCAGGTTGCCCCAGTAGCTGCCGATGCCGCCGCCGCGCGCCGCCAGCCAGACGTTTTCGTTCCACAGGCCGACGATGCCGTCCAGGCTGTCCTGGGACTCGTTGAGAAAGCAGGAGATCGGTAGGCCGCGGCCGGTGCCGCCGTTGGACAGGACCGGGGTCGCCGGCATGAACCAGAGCCGCGAGATGTAGTCGTAGATCCGCTGGGCATGGGCCGAGTCGTCGGCGAAATGGGCCGCGACCCGGGCGAAGAGGTCCTGGAAGCTCTCGCCGGGCATGAGATAGCGGTCGGTGAGGGTGGCCTTGCCGAACTCGGTCAGCAGGGTATCGCGGTCGCGATCGATCCGGACCGTGATACCGCGCCCGTTCTGGAAGACGTCCCGGATCTGGCCGTTACCGAGAATCTCCTCGCCCAGAAGGCCCGCGCCCCGAAGGCTCTCGCCCTGGCTTTCCGCGGCGGCGGCCGAGTCGCCCGGGGAAGGTTGAAGGGACTCATCCACAGCGCTCCTCGCGTTATCCACAAGGGCCGTGGTCCCGCTGTCCCTTCGCTCCTCCAGGCTGGCCGCTCGGTCCATGGTGTCTCCCCCTTCGTCTATCCACCGCGCTGCGGGCCGTTTTCCACAGCTGTGGATGGGATGAATTGTGTAAATCTACAAGATATAGGGTGTCGCTAGCCCCAGACCCCCAAATGTAGAAGACCGTCACGGTCCTGTCATCGGGAACAAAAAAGGAACATTGAGGTTAATGGATGACGTCGCCGATCGCAAGGCGGCGATGGCCGGACTCCGTCGGTCGCTCGGCCCCGCGGGCCGCCGCGCGCCATCAAATGAGTCGGTATCAACGCGCCTTGGTATTAGCGCAGGGCCTGCCAGAAGCCGTTGCCCGGCGGGGTATCCAGGGTTTCGAAGTACCGGAAGGCGTCGTTGAACCAGGCGACGAAGCGGTCGGCGTGATGGCTCGTCCCGATCGGGAACTGGCGCATCTTCCAGCGGTTGCCGGGGCCGTCGTTGCGGATCACGCTGCCGGCGTTGTAGGCGCAGGCGACCTTGGGCGGGTCGAGGTCGGTCTTGCGCCGCTGCTGGCTGATGTAGGCGGTCCCGGCCTGGATCGAGTTGTCGGCGACCAGCAGCCAGTCCCGGTCGATGTTCCGGTCGTCCAGGGCCTCGCGCGCGGTCGAGATCAGGGTCTGCATGATCCCCGGCGAGACGCGGTCGGGCGTCGCCTCGTCGCTGACGTAGCCCGGCTCGGTGCGCAGCGCCTCGGGTTTGCCCCCGGTC
Source organism: Kiloniellales bacterium (assembly GCA_028282935.1). GTDB lineage: Bacteria > Pseudomonadota > Alphaproteobacteria > Kiloniellales > JAKSBE01 > JAKSBE01. Next base: position 33,802 of record JANQGU010000365.1, on the reverse strand, counting down.
TCCGTGCAGATCGTCGCCAGGATCAGTTCCACCGGGACGTCGAACGCGCCGCACCAGCGCGAGATCGAGACGCCGAAGTCCTCCCAGACCCGCCGCACCGTCAGCGGCGGGCCGCCGGTGACCTCGGGACCGGCATCCGCGATTCGGATGCCGTCCTCCGCCAGGCGCCACTCGACGCTGCCGAAGATGCCGTGGTTCACGGTCAGCGGCGGCAGCAGCTCGATCCAGGCGCCGGGCGTCCCGCTCGGCGCTTGCCGGTCAGGGGCCTCGAAGAGCGCGGCCCAGGTGTTCTCGCCGACGATTCCGTCGACCCCGAGCCGGCGGTCGCGCTGGAACAGACGCAACCCCCTGTCGGTATCGGCGCCGAAGATCCCGTCGGCGCGGCCGACCTGATGGTAGCCCAGCTCCAAGAGGCGTTCCTGGACCTGCCTGACATCGTCGCCGTGCAGCAAGGGACGCGTCAGCTTCAGCGTACGGGTCAACGGCATAGGTCCTCTCCCCGGATTTCGAGTGGCGGGAAGCGCGCCCGCAGGTCCGTGGGGAAGAGCCTTCAGGCGGTTCCGCCTCAAGCGAGCATCCCCGGAAACCGCGCTCTTGCCTGTGTGATTTCTCACCGGGCCCTGCAGTTCTGCTTTGCCTCCGCGGCGGCTTGAGGCCAGCATGGGGCCATGTGCGGACGCTACACCCTGACCACGCCCTTGGAGGGCCTGCGGGAGGTCTTCCTCTTCGAGGAGTCCCCCAACCTTGCGCCGCGCTACAACATCGCGCCGACCCAGGAGGTGCCGGCCGTCCGGCTGGGGCCGGAGGACGGCAAGCGGCATCTGGTCCCGCTGCGCTGGGGCCTGATCCCGTCCTGGGCCAAGGAGGCCTCGATCGGCAGCCGCATGATCAACGCCCGGGCCGAAAGCGTCGCCGAGAAGCCGGCCTTCCGGGCGGCCTTCCGCCAGCGCCGCTGCCTGATCCCGGCCGACGGCTTCTACGAGTGGCAGGCGCGGCCTTCGGGTCCCAAGCAGCCCTATCACATCGCCCGCCCGGAAGGCGGCCCCTTCGCCTTCGCCGGCCTTTGGGAGCGCTGGACCGACCGGGCCGGCGGCGAGGCGGTGGAGAGCTTCACCATCGTCACCACCGAAGCGAACCGGGGACTCGAGGCCATCCACCACCGCATGCCGGTGGTCCTGGCGCCGGCCGACCATGCCGCCTGGCTCGACCCCGAGGCCGCCGGCGACGCGCTGCAGGCGCTGCTGCGTCCGGCGCCGGAGGCGACCTTCGTCGCCACGCCGGTCTCGACCCGGGTCAACGCGGTCCGCAACGACGATGCCTCGCTGACCGAGGCGGCCGCGCCGCTGGAGGAAGGCGCCGCGGCGCCCGAGCCCGCCGCCCAGCTCCGGCTGCTGTAGGACTCACCTGTGCAATTCGGAGAGTCACCCCCTCCCAACCCTCCCCCATCAAGGGGGAGGGCTTGATTGGGCGGCGGTCCCGATCCTGCTCCCTCCCCCTTGATGGGGGAGGGCTGGGGTGGGGGTGACTCTTCTACTCCTGCAAGCGTCGGCACCCGGGACTAGGTTCACATCTGCGTGGGGCGGCTCGACAGGCCGGTCGGAGGCTGGCCATAGTCCTCCCATGACACGGAACCCGACTCCGCGATGACCGCCGTCGATGCCGCGCTGGGCGCGCCGGAGAGCCGGCCGCGCAGCCCCGACCCCTGGGTCACGGGCCTGGGCCTGCTGCTGCTTCTCGGCGGCGCCCTGGCGCTGAGCCGGAGCTTCGAGGGCCGGCAGGCCTGGCTCTACCTGCTCGGCGGCGGCTTCGGCCTGGTGCTCTATCACGCCAGCTTCGGCTTCACCGGGGCCTGGCGGGTCTTCATCGCCGACGGGCGCGGGGCCGGGCTGCGCGCCCAGATGGTCATGCTGGCCCTGACCACCGCCTGCTTCCTGCCGATCATCGCCGCCGGCAGCCTCTTCGGCCGCCCGGCCGGCGGCTTTATCGCCCCGGTCGGGGTCTCGGTCACGGTCGGTGCCTTCCTCTTCGGCCTGGGCATGCAGCTCGGCGGCGGCTGCGCCTCGGGCACGCTCTTCACCGTGGGTGGCGGGCGGAGCCGGATGCTGGTCACCCTGGTGTTCTTCTGCGTCGGCTCGGTCATCGGCACCGCCCATCTGCCCTGGTGGCTGCAGCAGTACAGCCTGGGCAGCATCTCGCTGAGCCGCGAGTTCGGCGCCCTCGGGGCCATCGCCCTGCAATGGGCGGCCTTCGGCGCCATCGTCCTCGCCACCGTGGTCGTCGAGCGCCGGCGCCACGGCCGCCTGGAGCCGATCCTCCGGACCGCCAAGGGCCGCAGCCGCCTGCTGCAGGGGCCCTGGCCGCTGATCGCCGGCGCGGTCCTGCTCGCCGGGCTCAACCTGGCGACCCTGGCCCTGGCCGGCCATCCCTGGGGGGTCAGCTTCGGCTACACGATCTGGGGCGCCAAGGCGGCCTCGGCCCTGGGCGTCGACCTCGGCGGCTGGACCTACTGGGCCACGCCCGGCCGGCAGAACCTGCTGGAGGCCTCGGTCTTCGCCAACACCACCTCGGTGATGAACTTCGGGATCATCGTCGGCGCCTTCCTGGCGGCGGGCCTGGCCGGCCGCTTCGCGCCCGAGCGGCGCATCCCCTGGCGCTCGCTGCTGGCCGCCGTCGTCGGCGGCCTGCTGATGGGCTATGGCGCCCGCCTCGCCTTCGGCTGCAACGTCGGGGCCTACTTCAGCGGCATCGCCTCGGGCAGCCTGCACGGCTGGCTCTGGTTCCTGGCCGCCCTGGTCGGCAGCTACCTTGGGACCCGGCTGCGGCCGGCCTTCGGCCTGCTGGTCGAGGGCCGCGCGGGCCGCCGGAGCTGACCGGCGCTACCAGATCACCTCGGTCTTGGCGAGCCCGTGGTTGGTCTCGCTCCGGCGCTGGTCGACCTCGGTGCCGCCGGCCGTCTGCAGCTTGCTGCGCAGCGACCATTCGTCGACCGGCATGAAGCGCGGCGCCAGGAAGCGGTAGGTCTCGCGCAGCAGCCGGACGTTGGCCTCGCTGTCCTCGATCTTGACCTTGTCCCAGGCCTCGAACATCTCGTCCCAGGCCAGCAGGCGGTGATGGAGGTCGTTGCGCTGCTCGCGGATAAAGCGGACCTGGGAGTCGATGTTCTTGAGGAGCGCGATGATCTCGCCGGTCTGGGCATCGATCTGCTCGAAGTCGGCGCCGAACTTCTTGGTTGCCTCGGTCATCAGGCGGGCGACGGGGTCGATCAGCTCCATGACGATCTGCTGGCTCTTCATCGCCCCGCGCAGGCCTTGGATCTTCTCGTCCATGGCCTTGATCCCGACGAAGCGGTCGCGCAGCGCCTCGATGGCGGCGAGGTCGTCGGCCAGGCGCTCGATCAGCTGCAGCACCTTGTCCTTGTCGCCGGGCTCCAGGCCGAGCTGCGCCGCCGCCTCGCCCATGGCGTTGTTGATCCGCTTCTTGGTCTCCGGGTCCTCGGCGATCTGGGCCAGCTGCTCGCGGTCGGTGATCAGGGATTCGTCGCCCGAGACCCAGGTCGCGAGCTGCAGGGTCAGGCGCTGGAAGGCGATCAGGCGGTGGTCCGGGGAGATTTCCGCCGAGGGGGCGCCGGTCAGGAGCTCGGCCGGGATCGGGTCGCCGGGGCGCAGCAGCACGACGAAGTTGAGGCCCTCGGCGACCAGCTTCAGCATGTGGTCGTCGGCCGAGCCCTCCTCGATCGCGAACTCCTTGCGGATGCCGTCGAAGGGCAGGGCGACCTCGTTCTCGCCGAAGGTGACCATCATGACCGGCTGGTCGGGGTTCTGCACCGAGAGGCGGAAGTGCAAGTTCTCCATGGAGGAGAACAGCTTGTGCTCGAAGCTGACGGCTTCCGCCTGGGTTCCGCCTTTGGCCGTGTCTGCCGTCATATCACTCGCCCGCGCCGGTCTCTGTCCCTGGGAATCGCTCGGCCTGCCGGCCCCCGGCCTCGCGGGGAGATAGCCTGCCGAAGGACATAGTCCACAAGTGTCGTTAACTCTCGGTAATCACGCGCGGCCGGATGACGGGCGCCTGTGATGGGCTCTCGGTTCAGGCGCCCTCGGTCTCCGCCGCCTCGGATCGGGGCCTGGCCTGGGTTTCCCGAACGAATCCGGGGCCCGGCAAGGTCTTGAGGTCCTCGAGGCCGAGCGTCCGGCCGTGCAGGTTCTGCACCGTGACGCGGGCGATGCCCAGGCCGCTGGCCCGCTCGACCAGCCGCAGCGGCTCCCGGCCGGGGCCGGTGACCCAGCGGTCACCCCACTGCATCAGCGCGACCAGCACCGGCAGCAGGTCCCGGCCCTTGCGCGTCAGGCGATAGACCTTCCGCCGCCCGCCTTCCCGGGCGGCGACCCGCTCCAGCACCCCCTGGTCGGTCAGCCGTCGCAGGCGCGAGGTCAAGATGTTCCGGGCGATCCCGAGGCGCTGCTGGAAGTCCTCGAAGCGGCGGGTGCCGGCAAAGGCCTCGCGGATGATCAGGATCGTCCACCATTCGCCCAGAAGGTCGAGGGCGCGCGCGACCGAGCAGTTCATGTCATCGAAGCGCTTTCGCATGGATCCGGAGTCTAGGAAGAAAAGTTGTATTATACAACTTTCCTCTTGCATTCCTCCCGCAGCCAAGTTTCATTTCAAAACGGATGGGCGCTCATCGCGCCGAGCCCGCCGCTGGAAACGCCGCAGAAGGGTGTTCGGAACATGCCCCTGCCGATCGCTTTCCCTGCCCGCTTCGCCGCCTTGCCCTGCCGCTCGGAGATGGCGCTTTTCGGCGCGGCCGCTGCCGGGGCGGCGTCATGATCCCAGCCAAGGCCGCTTTCCGGGTTCCGCTGGCCGACGGGGGAGAGGTCCGTCTGCACCCGCTTTCGCCGAAAGATGCTCCGGGCTTGCAGGCCGGGCTGCAGCGCCTCTCCCCCCTTTCCCGCTATCGGCGGTTTGGACGGCCGGTTTCGCGCTTCTCGGCCGAGGAACTGCGCTATCTGACCGCGGTCGATCAACGCCACCACGTCGCCTGGGGCGCGAGCGACCTGAGCGCGCCCGGTCGCAAGGGCATCGGCGTCGCCCGCTTCGTGCGGCTGGCGGATCGGCCGGGCACTGCCGAGATCGCGCTGACCGTGGTCGACGCCCATCAGCGGCGGGGCCTCGGGATCCTGCTCCTGGCCCTGCTGTGGCGTCTCGGGCGGGCCCAGGGCCTGCGCCGCTTCTCCGGTCAGATCCAGGCCGGCAATGCCCCGATGCTGGCGATCCTGGCCCAGTTCGACGCCCGGATCGAAGCCTCGACCGGGGACTGCATCGATGTCTCGGCCCGCCTGCCGGAAACCCTGGACGGCTTTCCCGACTCCGCCCTGGGCCGGAAGGCGCGGGACGCGGCCCTGCGCCTGTCGTTCTGAGGCGCTACCGCTGCCCGCATTCGTTCGAACGCGGGTAAGCTGCTCCAACGACATGAAATGGACCGAACTGCGCGCAATTGAGTCCGATTGCGCGCAGTTCGATCCCGGGCCGATGCCGCGGTTGGATGGCGCCACGGCATCGACCTCGGATCGGCACCGCCGCCCAGCCTACCTCGCCGGTTCGATCCGGTTCTGGAGAGCGAAGAGATCGCCGCTGTTCGGCAGGCACCCGAAGCCGGTGCCGGCATAGCCGTCTTCTCCAACCGCCGGCAGCATGATGACGATGTCGCTGCCGTCGGGGTTGTGGCCGTTCGGGATCAGCAATGAAGGGTGGTCGAAGGGCGCCTGATCACAAGCGGCCCTGAAGTCGGTCAGGGTGCGGAGGAAGTCCGCCATGGCCTCGATGCCGTACTGCAGGCCCTTGCCGTTGTCCGGATCCAGGGAGGGATCGAAGACCTCGATGATGCCCGGCGTGTTGGTGCCGAAGTCGCCGGTGAAGTCCGGGTGCAGGTTGGCGGGGGCACCCAGATCGCCGTTCGGCCCGGTGCCGGAGTCGTCGCCGGTCCAGGTGGGGTCCAGGAGGCTCGCTTCTCGCCGGCTGCCACCGCGGACGTAGAAGTCCACGGCCTGCTCCAGGGTCGAGTAGCCGCCGTAGTGGAAGTAGGGTGGCGTCAGGGCAATGTTGCGCAGTCCGGGTGTCTTCATGGTGCCGTCGATCTGGAGCACGAGATCGTCCGCCGCGCTGCCGGTGATGCCGCAGATGCCCTCGGACTCGAAGAGGTTCGGGTCGCTCGGGTTGCAGGGGTCGACCTGCGAACCGTCGGCGGGCTCGGCCCCGGTCTGCAGGAAGCGCTTCAGTTGGCGGGCGAAGGACAGCGGCTCGCCCCAGGGGTCGCTGCCGCCGATCCCCAGGTCCTGATCCACGGGCCGACTGCCGACTGACAGGAAGCCGCGGTCCGCGAGCGGTACCGTGGCGGGCGTGAAGGGCGGGAGGAGAGTACGATTGACGGGTTGATCCGCGATGCCGTCCTGTCCGACGAACTGCGCCGCATCAGTGAACAGGGGCGGGACGTGGCAGAGGCCGCAGTTCCCCTGGTTGAAGAACAGGGCGAGGCCATCGGCCTCCTTCTCGGTCAGGAGGCCCCGGTCGACACAGGCCTGCGCGCTGGCCGGTTCGCCGCCTGGGAACTGGAAGTCGCCCAGCGAAACGCAGCCGGCGGCGTCGGCGGTATCGAAGCGGCTCTGATCGGATATCAACGTCGCCTCGTAGAGCAGGATCGATAGTCCCCAGAAGAGCGAGAAGTTCTGCTCCATCTGGGTGAAGCCTTCTCGGCTGCCGTTGGTCACCTCCACGAGCGTTCCGTCCGGCTGGATCACGAAGCGGCCGTCGGCGGCCCAATAGGCGTCCTCGAAGGCGCGCTTGACCAGTTCTTCGTAGGTTATGCTGAGGCCCCGCCCGCCTGACAGGACGAGACTTCCCTTTGGCCCGGGCGCGCCCAGCAGGCTGTCGTCCGGGTGGATCCTCTGGGTCGCCAGGGGACGCCGCACGAGGGACAGGATCTTGAAGCCGACGTCGGGGAAGGTCCGGCCGTCGCAGGACATCTCGAGGTTGCTCAGCGGCGGTCCGACAGCCTGGGACGCCAGGCTCGCGTTGTCGATCTCCATGGCGACGACTTCGACGCGATTGCCGTCGAAACTGATGATGCGGGCGGCCGGGTCGTTCTTGATTTCGCTGCGGCCGAAGACGCCCTTGCCGTTGAAGATGTTCTTGGCACGCCCGTCCCAGAAGTTCCGGTGGTTGAAGACCGCGTTGATCGTCGTCGGAGTGTTGCGCGGCTCCACGGTCCGGGCCGGGCGGCCGTTGACGTGAAAAACGTCGGACCTGAAGTCCCGGCAGCGGTCGAAGTAGCGCCCGGCGCTGACAAAGGTAGCGTCGAAGGAGCCGGAGGACGACATCCGGTCGTTGGTCGTGATCACGATCTCCGAGTTGCGGTCGATCCGATCGGCCAGTTGATGGAAGGGGAAATCGTTCGGTTCGACCGTGTAGTTTGAGCCGGAGAGGTTTCCCGATGCCGTCAGTCCTGCCTGAGAGGCAGGCTCGGTGGCACCGAAGCCGGTGTCGGGATCGGGAATCTGGTTCCCCAGGACATCGAGCGTCACGTCCAGCAGGCCCGGGCTCAACTGGTTGGTCAGGCGGCTGTCGGCGCCCGCGCTGAAGTGGCAGCTGGCGCAGGCCATGCCGTCGCTGCCGGCCCACTGCTCCCAGAACAAGGCCTTGCCGAGGATCCGTGCCCAATCCTCGTCCTTCACGATCCCGGTCAGGTCCGGCAGGATCGGCTCTATGCCAGCGTTCTGTGCTTGCGCAGGAGCATCCGTAATTGACCAGGCCAAGCCCGCCAACGTCAGCGAAGCCACCAAGGATCTCATCCGACGCCTCTTCGTCAGTCTCTCGTTGCGCATCGATCTCTCCATGAGTGCGTTGCCGTTTGGCCGGACCGTCCCGCATTCGGTCCGGCAAGAGCGTTGCGACCCTGTTTCGGCTTTGGGCCCACAGCGTTTGCAGGCGGAGAGATAGTATAGAAATACAACTATAAATTGAATAAAATTCTTCCCAGTGGCACCCGCCCCGGGGCTCACTTACGAGCTATGCGTTATAAATAAAGTACTATTTCAGGATTTTCGGTGAATCTCCGAACCGTATATGCCTTTCCAAGCACCTGGCATAGAGATGGGAAGGGAGAGATTTTATCGTATAAATTGTATTTGAGGACTCTAGGTATGTGCGCAGGTCTTTGGTGCGGATCTCGAAGCGCCTTACTTCGGCTTTCCGTTCCGCTGCCGGAAGATGCTTGCGGTCTCGGCGGTGGCGGCCGGGCTATGCCAAGGACGACTTCCTGATTTTCAGAGGGGTCGCCAAGCCGGTCCCACGGGCCAGGCTCCAGACAAGAAAGCCAGACAAGAAAGCCAGACAAGAAAGAACGACGGCGCGGCTACCTGCCGCGCCGTCGCCGGAGCCGCCCCTCTTCTTCCCTTCGGCTTACTGGGTCAGTCTCAAGGTGCTCAGGTCGTTGGCGATCGTGGTGAAGGCGAGTTCCAGCTCCTCGCCGCTCGGCGACTTGAAGTAGCGCTCCGCGCCCGAGGCGCAGTCGCGGAAGAGATTGTTGGTGTCCGGATCGTTCAGCTGGAAGGTGATGGTGTAGATGATCACGCCCTCGTTCTTCATGGCCTGGCACTGCTGGTCGAACATGGTCTCGGTCTGGGCCTTGGTCAGCGGGTCGCCCGCGCAGTCCGGCGTGTTGGCGCCGTCGGTCATGATGATGATCGCCTTGCTCATCTGCTGATGGCCGTAGTCCAGCGGCAGCACGTTGTTCTCCCAGTAGGTCCGCCAGTTCGGCGACAGCGTGCGCCAGCCCCAGACCGAGCCGATGTCGTAGCGGGTGCAGCCCTTTGCGGTCATGGAGTCGACCGCCGACTTGACCGCCGACTTGCTCTCGACCAGCGGCAGCACCGGGGCCTTCGGGCAGATCCGGCTCCGGTACTCGGACGACGGCGGGGCGAAGGGGCCGGAATAGTGGCTGAAGAGCGCCTCGGCCGGAGAGGTGTCGTTGGTGTGGTGGGGCGCCGCGCGCGGGGCCAGGCAGACGTAGTCGGGGTCCAGCGGCGACACCGGATGCACGCTCGGAAAGCCGGTCACGTTGGTGCGTGCGGTGAAGGGCACCAGGGCGACGTAGAGGTCCTCGACCGAGTCGTTTTCGCCGTAGAGGATGTCGAGCAGCAGCTTGGAGGAGGCCTTCAGGTCGCCGAGCTTGCCGCCTTTCATGGAGCCGGAGTTGTCCAGCACCATGGCGACCTCCAGCCCCTTGATCGTGCGGTTGACGGTCGCGCTCGCGGACACCTCGACGTTTTGGACGCTGAGGACCCGCATCAGGGTCGTCGGGATGCTCGCCGTGGCCACCACCGTGATCTGGTCGCCGCTGGTGTTGACCGTGATATCGGGCTCGGAAACGTCGGCGCCCATGTAGCCCGGGGGGAAGTTGGCGTCGAAGTACTTGGTGATCTGCGCCGCGTAGTCGCCGCCTCCGCCGATGGTCAGCGAGCGGCCGCCGGCCAGGGCCGCGGCATCGACGGCCTGGCTCAGGCGGGCGTTGACCATGTAGCCGCGTCCGGCATCGAACGCGAGGCCGGCGGCACCGACAAGGACCACCACGGTCGCCGCGAGGAAAACCATCGCAGCGCCGCTCTCGTCAGCCGCATAGCTGCGAAGCCGCCCTGGGCGGCAAGAGCCTGGCTTCGGCCTCATGGACCTTACTCCTTCGCCTGTTTCCGCAGATACACCGCGTCCCGCGGAGGTGTTTCTGGAACGGGGCTTGACGGCTGCGTTCTGCGGCCTCAAGGGTCAGCTATTGAACCGGAAGCGAAGTAGAATAGACAGTGTCATTTGGAGGGCGTGTGTCAGTAATAAGGCGATAAATACTTATGGTAATCAATGTATTTATTGGATATTATTTAGTATGTATTTTGCCGATGACGCCTGTCGCACCGGCGCTGGAGCCAGCAAACGCCGGCCCTTGCGCGGCCGCCGGGCCGGCCGCGCTGGCGGCCACGTCGTCGCCCGTGGGCGGGTCGCCTGGTAAACGCCTCTCGAGCCGTCGCCGACACGCACGGCACAGCTGTGACTTTTCTGTGGTGGACCGCCGGGCGAGCCCGGACGGTTGGGGTATCAGGGGGCCTGGATATCAGTCGTCGACGCCGGCCACCTTGCAGCTTCCCGTCGTGAACTCCGTGATATGCCGGCATTGGCGGCTTACCACGACCACGAGCTGCCCCCGGGAGCAGGACTCCAGCTCCATCCAGGCTTCGTAGCCGACCAAGCGGCTGCTCTGGCCTCTGGACTGATAGCGCCCGCCGAAGCGCAGTTTCTTGACATCGCTCTTGTCGACGCCGAGCTCGGCCAGGCGCTGCTCGACGCTGGCCGTGCAGGGATGGTTTTCGGCCAGGGCGGATTGCGGCAGGCTTGCGAAGCCGCCAAGGAGGGCGGCGGCGGCCAGGAAAAGATGTCTCAAAGGCGTCTCCCCGAGCGTCCGCTGTGATCGCAACGGCTTGGCAGTCGCAACTGCGCTCCGGCTCCCGGCCTTCCACGCCGGCTCGAGGCGCTGCCAAGCCGGCCGGGACCTGCGCTTCGGCTATAGAGGTAGGGGCCGCGCGCGACGCCATCAACGCCGCCGGGCCAATCGAAGGACACGACCTCGTGAGCGCCAGGGCGGCGCGTCGGCGGCGCCCTGGCAACGCGTCAGCGTCCGGGCGGACGCCGGCCGGTCAGTCGCAGACGCCCGCCACCTCGCAGCCGGACGTGGTGAAGGCGGTCTTGAACTGGCAGAGCAGGCTCATCTTGATCACGAGCTTCCCCCGGCTGCAGGAGCTCAGACCGACCCAGGCCTGATAGCCGATGGTCTTGGGCTCCCCGTCGACGAATTGAGACTGTTCCACGATCGAGATCTCTTGCACCTCGGCCTGCTCGATCCCGAGGCTGGCCAGGTGCTGGGACGTGGCAGCGGCGCAGCGCCCTTCGTCAGCCTGGCCGGCGTCGGGAAAAAACGAGACAGAGCCGAGAAGCGCCAAGACGGCGCCCAGGGCCGTTCTCCGTTTCATCGCGTTTCCCGCCTGATTGCGCGTCGGCTCCCGGGCGCCTTGCGTGCCGGCGGCCCGGCCGACGATCCAATGGGAATTATCGCAGATCTCGGCCTCGGACGCCATGCCGCCGCGGCCCCGGCCCCGGGGCGCCGGCGCCCCTGGCGAGGGCGCCGGCGACCGCTCAGCGGGTGATGATCTCCGGCCCCATCAGGGCGTTGGGGATCAGGGTCGAAAGCTCGGGTATGTAGGTCACCATGATCAGGAAGATGAACAGGATGCCCAGCCAGGGCAGGGCCGCGCGCACCACGCTCATCATCGGCATCTGCGCCACGCCCGAGGTGACGAAGAGGTTCAGCCCGACCGGCGGCGTGATCATGCCGATCTCCATGTTGACGACCATGATGATGCCGAGGTGGATCGGATCGATGCCCAGCTCGATGGCGATCGGGAAGACCAGCGGCGCGACGATCACGATCAGGCCCGAGGGCTCCATGAACTGGCCGCCGATCAAGAGGATCACGTTGACGATCACCAGGAACATCACCGGCCCGAAGCCGGCGTCCAGCATGGCCGCGGCGATCGACTGCGGGATCTGCTCCTCGGTCAGGACGTGCTTGAGGATCAGCGCGTTGGCGATGATGAACATCAGCATGATGGTGAGCTTGCCGGCCTCGAGCAGCGTCTTCCGGGTGTCCGGGTGCCACAGGGTGGTCAGCGCCAGCCAGGGGATCATCGCCAGGTTCCGCCCGCCGCTATCGCGGCTGAAGGGCCCCATGTCGCGGTAGACGAAGTTGGCGATGAAGAAGGCGTAGACCGCGGCCACCGCGGCGGCCTCGGTCGGCGTGAAGACGCCGCCGTAGATGCCGCCCAGGATGATGACGATCAGGAACAGGCCCCAGGCGGCGTCCCGGGCGGACTGGAAGATCTCCTTGAAGCCGGCCCAGGGCTGCGCCGGCAGGTGCTTGATCTTGGCCGCGATGTAGATGCCGATCATCAGCATCAGGCCGGCCAGCAGGCCGGGGATGACCCCGGCCAGGAACATCCGGCCGACCGAGACGTCGACCGCGGCGGCGTAGACCACCATGACGATGGACGGCGGGATCAGGATGCCAAGGGTTCCGGCGTTGCAGATCACGCCGGCGGCAAACTCCTTGGTGTAGCCGACCTGGCGCATGCCGGCGATGACGATGGTGCCGATGGCGACGACGGTGGCCGGCGAGGAGCCGCTGAGCGCCGCGAAGAGCATGCAGGCGAAGACGCCGGCGATGGCCAGCCCGCCCTGGAAGTGGCCGACGCAGGCGATGGCGAAGCGGATGATGCGCTGGGCGACGCCGCCGGTCGACATGAAGGCCGAGGCCAGGATGAAGAAAGGAATCGCCAGCAGGGTGTAGTGGCCGTCGAAGGCCGCGAACAGGGTCTGCGCGATGGAGGCCAGCGAGGCGTCGGAGTAGGCCAGCAGGAAGACCACGCTGGAGAGGCCCAGCGCGACCGCGATGGGCACGCCGATCAGCAGCAGGACGATGACCAGAAGGAACAGCAGGAAGGCTTCCACGGGATCAGCCCTCCCGGCCGGCGGCGCCCTGGGCGCTCGCCTCTTCGATCAGTTCCTCGGCCTCGTGGCTGGCGATCAGCATCTCCTGCCGGCCCTGCAGCACCCGCCAGGCCGCCTGCAGGAAGCGGAAGGTCAGCAGGGCCATGCTCAGCGGCAGCACGAAGTACGGTATGTAGCGGGGGATCTTCTCGTAGGCTTCGCCCTCGTTCATCGAGTCCGCCAGGAACTGGAGGAAATCGGGCATGGGGATGTCGTTGACCTCCAGGAAGGAGGCCGTGGTGGCGAACTTCCACCAGTAGTTCCAGCCGCCGACCAGCAGCAGCAGGCTGAAGGCGAGGCAGCAGACGACCGAGATCAGGGTCAGGACCTTGCGGACCCTCGGGTTCACGGCGCCGACGACGACGTCGACGCCCAGATGCGCCGTGATCTTGACGCAGTAGGACACCCCCAGCAGCACCAGCCAGGCGAAGAGGAAGACGGTCGCTTCCAGGGCCCAGAGAATGTTGTCCGCGAAGACCTGGCGGGCGATGACGTTGGCGAAGGTGATGACGGTCATCAGGCCGAGGATCGCGGCAATCAGCGTTTCCTCGATCTGATTCACGGCTCTGCCGAGCGCTTGCATGTTCTCTTTCCCCCTGCTCGCGCGCCTTGTTTTGCTTGCCGGCGCTGACGAAGCTCAACTCGCCCCGGTTCGTCTCCGGAGTCTTATACACAGTTTTCGAGTCCGGCGGCCCGCGATTGCAGGCCGCCGTCTCGAATCCGTCTTTCTTTGGAGAAGTCTAGTTGATGGCTTGGGCGGCTTCGATCAGGTCGGCGCCGACGTCGCCTTCGAACTGCTTCCAGACCGGCTTCATCGCCTCGACCCACTTGGCGCGCTGCTCGGGCGTGAGCTGGCGCACCTCGGAGCCGGCCTTGATGATGAGATTCTTGTTCTCCTCGTTGATCGCGGTCGACTGGGCGTTCCGTTCGGCGGAGACCTCGGCCAGGATCTTGGCCAGGGGCTCGCGGACGTCGTCCGCCAGGCCGTCCCACCACTCGCGCGAGGTGACGACCAGGTAGTCGATGATGCCGTGGTTGGACTCGGTGATGCCGTCCTGGACCTCGAAGAACTTCTTGCCGTAGATGTTCGACCAGGTGTTCTCCTGGCCGTCGATGACGCCGGTCTGCAGCCCGCCGTAGACCTCGGAGAAGGCCATCTTCTGCGGGTTGCCGCCCACGGCCTCGAACTGCGCCTGCAGCACGTCGGAGGCCTGGATGCGGAACTTCAGGCCCTTGGCGTCGGCCGGCTCCAGCAGGGGCTTGTTGGCCGAGAGCTGCTTCATGCCGTTGTGCCAGTAGGCCAGGCCGAGCAGGCCCTTCTTGCGCATCGAGGTCAGCAGGTTCTGGCCGGCCTCGGAGGCCTGGAAGCGCTCGACCGCCTCGATGTCCTTGAACATGAAGGGCAGGTCGAAGATCCGGAACTTCTTGGTGTACTTCTCGAACTTGGACAGCGAGGGCGCCGCCATCTGGACGTCGCCCAGCAGCATGGCCTCCAGCACCTTGTCGTCGTTGTAGAGCTGCGAGTTCGGGAAGACCTCCATGCAGGCCTTGCCGTTCATCTCCTCGTTGACCCGCTTCTCCAGAAGCGAGGCGGCCAGGCCCTTGGGATGCTTGTCGGTGTTGGTGACGTGGCTGAACTTGATGACGATCTCGCCGGAATCGCACTTGGCATGGGCGGGCCCCGAGGTGACGGCCAGGGTTGCGCCCAGGGCGAGCGCCGAGGCGCAGGCCAGGACTCTCGTGGTGCGGTGTAGCTTCTGCATTCGCTCTGCCTCCCATAAAGACGGCTGTTGGAACGTTCGGCACTCTATCCCCGGCTACCCGCCGGAGTAGAACATCTGAAGTCTTTCTTGTACCCGTCTTGTGAGCAAGAGCTGTGCCAAGAGCAAGAGGTTTCCTTGGCAACCCGGCTCGAACCCGGGCAAAGGCCCGCTCGGCTTGTAACTTCGCCGCCGCTTTCCGGAACCCGCTGCGTCGGGCCGGCCTCTGCGGCGTGCGGATTTCCACACGGCCCTTCGGCTTCGACTGTCACCCCCGCCACACGGCACAGGGACTCCCGGGCGTCCTTCCGGGCGCGCTCAGTCCCCGGCGGCCCGCATGATACCGTGCTTGTGCATCTTCTCGTAGAGCGTCTTGCGCGGCACCTTGAGGCTCTGGCAGGTCGCCGTGACGTTGCCGCCCTGGCGGTCCAGCTCGGCCAGGATCAGAGATTTCTCGAAGTCGTCGACCCGGCTGCGCAGGCTCGCCGGACCGGGCGGCTCCGCCGCCGCGGCCTCGGCGAGGTCGAGGTCGAAGCCGAGCAGGTGGCGCTCCGCCGCGTTCTGCAGCTCGCGCACGTTGCCCGGCCAGTCGTGGGCCAGGAGCTCGTGCAGCAGGTCCGGATCGCCGACCGGGAGCGCGCGCCCGAGCCGCCGTGCCGCCCGTTGCCTGAAATGCTCGAACAACAGCGGGATGTCGCCCGCGCGCTCGCGCAGGCTGGGGATCCGCAGGGTGACGACGTTGAGCCGGAAGTAGAGGTCCGGTCGGAAGCCCTGCGCCTCGACCGCGGACTTGAGATCGACCTTGGTCGCCGCGATCACGCGCAGGTCGAGCGGCCGCGACTCGTTGGAGCCGAGCCGCTCGACGACGCGCTCCTCCAGCACCCGCAGCAGGCGGACCTGGGCCTCCAGCGGCATGCTCTCGATCTCGTCGAGGAACAGAGTGCCGCCGCTGGCGTGCTCGAACTTGCCGATCCGCGACTTGGTGGCGCCGGTGAAGGCGCCGGCCTCGTGGCCGAAGAGCTCGCTCTCGATGATCGACTCCGGCAGGGCGCCGCAGTTGATCGTGACGAAGGGCGCCTTGGCCCGCTCGCTGAGCTGATGGATCAGCCTGGCGCAGAGGCCCTTGCCGCTTCCGGTCTCGCCCTCGACCAGGACGTCGACCTCGGCCGCGGCCAGGGCCTCGATCCGGCCGCGCAGGCGCTCGGCCTCGGGGCTGCGGCCCTGCAGATGCGCCTCCAGGGGCCCGGCGTCGTCCAGGGCGCGCTGCAGGGCCCGGTTCTGCAGCAGCAGCCGGCGGCGCTCCATGGCCCGGCCGACGACGCCGATCAGCAGGTCCGGCGCGAAGGGCTTCTCGATGAAGTCGTAGGCCCCCGCGCGCATGGCCTCGACCGCCATGGGGATGTCGCCGTGGCCGGTGATCAGCACCACCGAGAGGTCGGGGTCGATCTCGCTCGCCTGGCGCAGCAGGTCGAGGCCGTCGGCGCCCGGCATCTTGATGTCGGTGACCAGGACCATGGCCTGGTCGCGGGCGAGTTGGGCGACCACGCCCTCGGCCCGGGCGAAGCAGCGCACCTGGTAGCCGGCGAGCTCCAGCGACTGCTTGCAGGCGTTGCGCAGGTGGCCGTCGTCGTCGACCAGCAGGACGCAGCCCGTGTTCCGCTCCGCGTTCACCGGACCGCTTCCCTGGGCCGCGGCGCCAGGCCGGCGACCTCTTCCGCCTTCGCCGGGGCCGGCGCGGGCACGGCCCGTGGCAGGGTCAGGGTGAAGCAGGCGCCGCCCTCGGGCCGGTTGCGCGCAGTCAGCGAGCCGCCGAGGTCGCGCAGGATGTTGTAGGAGATCGACAGGCCGAGCCCCAGGCCCTGGCCGGGGTCCTTGGTGGTGTAGAAGGGGTCGAAGACGTGGTCCAGGGCCGCCTCCGCGATCCCGGGGCCGCAGTCGATCACCTGCAGGGCCACTTGATCGCCCTGAGTCTCGGCGACGAAGCGCAGGCAGGGCGCCTCGGTCTCGGCCATGGCGTCGAGGGCGTTGCCGATCAGGTTGACCAGGGTCTGCTGCAGGCGCACCGGGTCGGCCAGCACCCGCGCGTCCTCGGCCGGCACCTCGATCTCGATGCGCTCACCGTCGATCCGGGAGTCCATCAGCGCCAGCGCGTCGTCCAGGGCCTCGCGCAGGCAGACCGCCTCGGCCTTGTGGCTGGGCTTGCGGGCGAAGGTCTTGAGCCGGCGGATGATCTCGGCCATGCGGGTCGTGATGCCGGAGATCTGGGTCAGGTTGGCCTCGACCTCCGGCAGGCGGTCGCGGGTCAGCAGGACCTTGGCATTGTCGGCATAGGAGCGGATCGCGCCCAGGGGCTGGTTCAGCTCGTGGCCGATGCCGGCCGAGAGCTGTCCCAGGGCCGCCATCTTGGCCGCCTGGACCAGCTCGGCCTGGGTCTCGCGCAGCTCGCGCTCGGTCTTCTGGCGCTCCGCGACCTCCGCGCGCAGGTCGGCGTTGACCGTCTGCAGCGCCCGGGTGCGGGCGGCGACCTTGCCTTCCAGCTCCGCCTTGTGGCGCTCGTCGGTCTCGAAGCGCTCGCGGATCGCCAGGCGGCGCTGCAGCCAGATCCAGGTCAGGCCGATGACGATGAGGAAGCCGAAGGCGGCCAGGACCATGGCCTGGGTGACAGCGCCGCGGACCTGGCTGACCGGCGAAAGCGACCAGACCGTCAGGCCGATGCCCCGCAGCGGGAAGGACTCCAAGAGGAAGGCCTCGCCGCCGGCGGCGGGACCGCCGGCCGTCTCCTCGGTCAGCTCGACCCGCTCCGCCTTGGCGCCGAAGGCACGGCGGTCGGCGATCGGCAGCGGGGCGAGGGAGGTGCCGGTGTACTGCCGCTGGGTCTTGATCCGGCTCAGTTCGGCCGGGCTCAGCGGCGCCAGGGTCCGGTAGCGCCAGTCATCGCGGCTGCTCATCAGGATCACGCCGACCGAATCGGTGACGATCACACGGTCCGGGGTGCCGGGCCAGGCGGCCTCGAGTGGCCCGAGCAGGACCTTGACCGTGATCGCGCCGAGGATCTCGCCGCCCGGGTCGCGGACCGGATAGGCGAAGTAGTAGCCCCGCTTGCCGGAGGCCGTGCCCAAGGCGACGTAGCGGCCGAGCCGGCCCCGGATCGCTTGCTGGAAATAAGGGCGGTAGCTGTAGCTGCGGCCGACGAAGGGCGTCGGGCCGTTCCAGTTGCTCGCGGCCAGGGTCAGGCCGTCCCGGTCGAGCAGATAGGTGTCGGCGGTGCCGGCGATCGCATTGACCTCTTCCAGGGCGCGGTTGACCCGGTCCCGCCGGGCCGGGTCGTCGGGGTTGCGCAGCAGGTCGGCGAGCGTCGGGTCCCGGGCCAGCAGGCGGGGCAGGGCCTCGTACTTGCCGACCGCCTCCTGCAGGCCCGTGGCGTAGAGCGCCAGGGTCGAGGCGGCCTGCTCGGCCACCTGGCGCAGGGCCACGCGCTCGGTCCAGACCGCGGTCTGCCAAAGCAACAGCGGCAAGAGAACCACGGCCGCGATCGCCAGCACCGCGGTGTGCTTCTTGAGCTTGAACACCTTGCCTCCACCGTCCCGTTTGGCAGGTTTCGCCTGCGCTTCTCGGCCCCACCCGGGTCCCTTGCCCAGAGACTAGCACAGCCGGCCGGTCAGGCACGATTCCTGTCAGGTCAGCGGGCTTCGATCCGGATCCGCGACAGGCCGAGGAAGGCGGGCTCGGGATGGCGGACGATCCAGGTGGGAATCGCTTCCAGGTAGGGCCGGAACCGGCCCTTGGCCTCGAAGCGGGCCCGGAAGGCGGAGGCGGCGAGCTGCTCGGCGATCCGCGGCGCGATGCCGCCGGCGATGTAGACGCCGCCCTGGGCGCCCCAGGTCAGGGCCAGGTTTCCGGCAAAGCCGCCCAGCATGGCACAGAACATGTCGAGCGCGGCCCGGCTGGCGGCGCAGCCGCCCGCGGCCGCGGCCGCGGTGATCTCCGGGGCGGCGCGCGGCGGCGGGCTCAGGCCGTCGACCTCGGCCAGGGTCTGGTAGAGCCGGACCAGGCCGCCGCCGGACAGCAGCCGCTCCGCCGAGACATGCCCGAGCTGTCCCCGCAGGCGCCGCAGGACCTCGGCCTCCCGGTCGTCGGCGGCCGGCAGCGTGACGTGGCCGCCTTCGCCGGTGATCACCTGCGGGCCCAGCGGCGGCGGCAGGTAGGCGGCGACGCCGAGGCCGGTCCCGGGGCCCAGCGCGACGCAGGGCCGTCCGGGCTTGCCGCCGCCCGTACCGATCGGCCGCAGGTGCTCCGGCTGCAGATGGGGCAGCGCCCAGGCGACGGCGACGAAGTCGTTCACCAGGAGGACCCGCTCGAAGCCGAAACGCGCCTCGAGCTCGCCCTCCTCGAGGCGCCACGCGCTGTTGGTCAGGGCGATGGCGCCGGCCTCGACCGGGCCGGCGCAGGCGAAGACCGCCCGGCGCGGCCGGGCATCCGGAAGCCGCTGCAGGACCTCGGCCAGCGCCGAACTCGCGGTCGGATGCTCCGCGACCCGCAGGCTCGCCACCGTCTTGATCTTGCCGTTCCGGGCCAGGGCGAAGCGGGCGTTGGTGCCGCCGATGTCGCCCAGGAGGACGAGGTCGTGGGTCATTGCGTCAGGCAGCGGCGGCGGCGCAGGGGGCTGCGTCCAGGTTGGTCATGAAGGCGTTGCGCCAGGCCGCGAGGTCGTGGCGGCTCAGCCGCTCGAACATCGCCTCCCAGCGCTCGCGCCGTTCGGGCAGGGCCATCGACAGGGCGCGCGCCAGGGTGTCGCCGACCCCTTCGATGTCGTAGGGGTTCACGATGAGGGCGCCGTCGAGCTCGCGCG
This sequence comes from Kiloniellales bacterium, assembly GCA_028282935.1. GTDB lineage: Bacteria > Pseudomonadota > Alphaproteobacteria > Kiloniellales > JAKSBE01 > JAKSBE01. Next base: position 14,557 of record JANQGU010000365.1, on the reverse strand, counting down.
CCGCGCCGGCGAAGCGGGAGAGGACCAGGACGCCGGGGTCCTCGGGCGGCTGCGCCGCCACGAACTCCTTGGCGACCAGGTTCATGCCGTCGCGCAGGGGCGTGACCAGGCCGACGTCGCTGAGCCTCAGGAAGCCCATCAGGGTCTGGCGCTTGAAGCCCCGGTTGAGGTAGCGCACGGGCGACCAGTCGAACTCGGCGAAGCGGCCGTTGATGTGCCCCGCGATCGCCTCGACCTGCTGGCGCATCTGCTGGTAGTCGGAGAGGTCGCCGCGCGACGGCGGCGCGATCTGAAGCAGGGTCACCTGGCCGCGGTAGGCCGGATAGCCGGCCAGAAGGTGCTGATAGGCCTCCAGGCGCTCGGTCAGGCCCTTGGTGTAGTCGAGCCGGTCGACGCCGGTGATCAGCTGACGGTCCGAGAGGCTCTCTCTCAGCCGCCGGCTCTGCGGGCTGTGCTCGGCCCTGCGCGCCAGCTTGGCGACCTCCTCGGTGTCGATGCTGATCGGAAAGGCCTTGGCCAGGGTGCTGCGGCCGAAGGCCTTGATTCGGCCGCCCGAAAGGACCTCGCCGCCGGCCTCCTCGCGGATGTAGGCCTCGAAGGCATGGAGGTCGGTCCGAGTCTGGAAGCCGATGAGATCGTAGGTGCAGAGGTCCCGGACCAGGGCCTCGTGGTTCGGCAGGGTCGCCAGCAGCTCCATCGGCGGCCAGGGGATGTGCAGGAAGAAGCCCAGCTTCTGCCGGCTGCCCGCCTGCCGCAGGTAGGCGCCCAGGGGGATGAAGTGGTAGTCGTGCACCCAGATCACGTCGCCGTCCTTCAGCAGAGGCAGCAGGCGGCTCGCGAACATCGCGTTGACCCGGTGGTAGCCCGCCATGTCGCGGCGGCTGAAGTCGGTCAGGTCCAGGCGGTAGTGGAACAGCGGCCAGAGCACCGAGTTGGCGAAGCCGGTGTAGTACTCGTTGTAGTCCCGCTGGGTCAGGTCGAGGGTGGCGTAGGAGATCCGGCCGGTCTCGATCACCTTGGCCTGGCTGGAATCGTGCGCCACGGTATTGCCGCTCCAGCCGAACCAGACGCCGCCCCGGTCCTTCATCGCGCCCTGCATGGCGACCGCCAGGCCGCCCTCCGCGCCGGTCCCGCCTCGGCGCACCGGAGCCACACGGTTGGAGACGACGACCAGCCGGTTCAAAAGGCTTCCTCCCAGGGCTTCGAGAGCTTCATGGCACAGTGTATCAGACCGACCATCGAATAGGTCTGCGGGAAATTGCCCCAGAGCTCTCCGCTTGCCGGATCGATGTCCTCGGACAACAGGCCGACCGGGTTGCGGGCCCCCAGCATCTTCTCGAAGAGCGCGCGCGCCTCCTCCTCCCGCCCCAGCGCGGCCAGGGCTTCGATGAACCAGAAGCTGCAGACGTTGAAGGCGGTCGAGGGCACGCCGAAGTCGTCGGCCTCGGCATAGCGGAAGATGTGGTCGCCGCGGCGCAGGACCGTCTCGATCCGCTCGACCGTCTTGACGTAGCGCTGGTCGTCGACGGCGATGAAGCCGAGCTGCGGCAGCAGCAGAAGCACGGCGTCCATCGCCTCGCCGTCGAAGGTCGCCGTGAAGCTCTCCAGCTTCGGGTTCCAGGCGCGCTTCAGGATCTCCTTGCGGATCGCCTCGGCCTTCTTGGACCAGTAGGCGGCGCGATCCTCGATCCCCAGGTGCCGGGCGATCTTGTTCAGCCGGTCGCAGGCGGCCCAGCACATCACGCTCGAATAGGTGTGGACCGCCTCGCGGCCGCGGTATTCCCAGATTCCGGCGTCCGGCTGGTTCCAGCGCTTCGCCGCCTGCTCGCCGAGCCGCTCCAGCCGGCGGAACAGGGTGACGCCGCCGGGGTGCTCCAGCCGGCGGTCGAAGAAGGCCTGCGCCGAGGACAGGACCACGGCGCCGTAGCCGTCGTTCTGGACCTGCTTGTAGGCGTCGTTGCCGATCCGCACCGGCCTCATGCCGCGGTAGCCGGCCAGGCTGTCGACCACGGTCTCGTCCAGGCGGGTCTCCAGGGTGATCCCGAAGACCGGCTGCAGATAGCCGTCCTCCGAGGCGGCGACGATGTTGGTGATGTAGCTGAGGTACTCCTCCATGGTCCGGGTCGCGCCGAGGGCGTTCAGGGCGTGGACCACGAAGTAGGAGTCGCGCAGCCAGCAGAAGCGGTAGTCCCAGTTGCGCTCGCTGCCGTGGGCTTCCGGGATCGAGGTCGTCGGCGCCGCCACGATGGCGCCGGTCTCCTCGAAGCTGCAGAGCTTGAGGGTGATCGCGGCGCGGATCACCGCGTCCTGCCACTCGAAGGGCAGGGACAGGCTGCGCGACCAGTTCCGCCAGTAGTCGTCGGTCTTCTCCAGGAACTCTCGGCTGGTCTCGGCGACCGGCAGGGTGAAGCTCTCGTCCGGCCCCAGCAGGAGCGAGATCGGCCGCTCCAGGACGAAGGCGACCTCGTCCCAGACATAGGTCACGGAGGCGTCGGTGGTCAGCCGCAGGGTCAGGTCCGGCATCACGTAGCGGATGTGGTTCGACCCCCGGGTCCGCTCGGGCTTGCCCTGGCCGTAGCCGAAGGTCGGCCGCATCCGGATCCGCACCCGCGGCGTGCCGGCCAGCGGCGTGATCTGCCGGATCAGCATGCCCGGACGGAACATGCGCCCGAACTGATGGAAGCGCGGCGCGAAGTCGGTGATCTGGACCACGCCGCCGTTGCCGTCCTTGAGCCGGGTCTCGACCACGGCGGAATTGCCGCGGTAGCTTTGCTCGGCCTCGGCGAGGCCCAGCAGCTCGATCTCGTAGAAGCCCTTGTCGCCGTCCTGGTGATCGTTCAGCAGGGCGCAGAAGCGCGGATCGCTGTCGAAGCGCGGCAGGCAGCTCCAGACGATCTTGCCGCGCAGGTCGATAAGGGCGCTGAAGTTGCCGTTGCCGATGATCGAGAGATCCAGGGAGGTCAAGGCGTCGGTCCTTCTCTCAGCGCGTCCAAGGCGTCGGCCGTCGCTTCCAGCCAGCGCCAGACCTGCTCGACCTGGGATAGCTGATAGCGCGCCACCGTCCGCTCGGCCAGCCCGACCTGACCCCTGCCGACCTGGTCCGCGCCGACGTAGATCGACAGGCCGTCCATGGCGTTGACCGCCCGGAAGCCGTCTTCGTCGGTCACGTCATCGCCGATGAAGACCGCTGTCCGCCCGGCGAAAGGCGGCTCGGCCATGAAGGCCTGCACGGCAGAGCCCTTGTCGGCGTGGCGCGGCTTGATCTCGACCACCATCTTGCCGTGGATCAGGCGGAGCTCGTCCCGCGATCCCGCCACCAGGCCCGCGATCCGGTCCTTGACGCGCGCCGCCAGCCCGGGCGCCTGGCGGTAGTGCACGGCCAGCGCCCGGCCCTTGTCCTCCAGGATCAGGCCGGGGTCCTCGGCGGCCAGCGCCGCCAGCGGCGCCCGCAGGTGGTCCAATGCCGCGGCCTCTCCCAATAGGTGCAGCCGGCCGTCGGCGCCCCGGCGCTCCAGGCCGTGCAGGCCGGCGGCGCAGAGCGTCAGGGGCGCGAAAAGCCGGTCGAGGTTGGCGATGGTCCGGCCGCTGATCAGGGCCAGCGCGCCGTCCAGCGCGGGGACCAGGCGCGCGAGGATATGGCAGAGGTCGTCGCTCCGCGCGACGCCGTCCGGCGTCTCGGCGATCGGCAGCAGGGTGCCGTCGACGTCGAGGAACAAGGCCCAGTCCGGGCGGGCCGGGATCGTCCTGGCCGATGTCGGGGCGGGGTGGGGCAAGGGGCGAAGTCCCGCGGCGGTCCTGCGAAGTTTCTGGCGACGCCTTGTTTCTATCGCGCGGGGCCGGGTTTTCAAACGCCTCAAACGCCCGCGGCCGCCAGGCCCCGTAACGTGCTCCCGTCCCCGGCCTCGTCACCAAAGTCTCAAGCAACTGTTATCGCCCGGTCATATGCCGAGGCTAGAGCGCCTGAGGTAACCTGCAACCACAGGCGGTCCCGCCGTGGCGTTCCATCCTTCCAGCCATCGCAGTTTCGGCCGCCTCCTCACCAGCAATAGGGAGTCCAAGACATGAAACCTGCGCTCTTACGGCGCCGCGGCCTGACGGCCGTCGCCGGCGCCTTGGCCCTTGCCGCGAGCGGCCCCTTCGCCGCCGCCGCCGAGACGCCGCCGCGCCTCAACGAGTTCGTGCTCAACCACGTGGGCAGCGACTTCAACGAATACGTCGAGATCCTGGGCGAGCCGAACACGAGCTACTTCGACGTCTGGGTGCTGTCCATCGAGGGCGACAGCAACGCCCCGCAGGGCCGCATCGACGCCGCCCAGCGCTTCGGCACCTCCGACACGCGCGGACTGGTCACGACGCGCTACCAGAACAACCGCTTCGAGAACGGGACCAACACGCTCCTGCTGGTCACCAACTTCTCCGGGGCGGTCGGCGACAACGTCGACCCGGGCGGCAGCGGCGCGATCACCGCGACCTTCTGGGACGAGATCCTCGATTCGATCGCGGTCAGCGACGGCGGGGCGGGCGACCTGGTCTACGCGGACCTGGTCCTGGACCCGGACTTCGACGGCGGCGCGTTCACCGTCGGCGGCGCCTCGCTGGTCTCCGGGGTCTGGCTGCGCAACGACTTCTTCGCCGAGGGCATTCCCGGCTTCGACGGCGACCTCGATCCGGCGGTCGAGGCGCTCAACACGCCGGCCGATCCCAACGCCCGCGACTACGCCAGCGGCGGCGGCGACGCCCCGGCGGGCCTGCGCATCCACGACGTCCAGGGCATCGCCCATCGCTCGGTCTTCGAGGGCCAGGCGGTGGCGGGCCTGGAGGGCGTGGTGACGGCGATCGACACCAGCCCCAGCTTCGCTCGCGGCTTCTACATGCAGGAGGCCGCGCCGGACGGGGATCCGCGCAGCTCCGAGGGCGTCTTCGTGCTGATCGGCCGCAGCGATCCCGCAGACCTCGGCGTCACGATCGGCAGCCTGATCCAGGTCGACGGCGTGGTCGAGGAGGAACGCCCGGCGGCCAACGTCGAGAACCTGACCACCACCCGGATCCGCGCCAACGCTGATCCCGCGAATCAGGTCACGGTCCTGGGCGGCGGCGGCGCCATCGCGCCGACGCTGCTGGGCCAGGCCGGCCTGCTGCCGCCGGACAGGACGATCTCGCGCTTCGACGGCTTCATCGAGGACGCGGCGGCGCTCGAGCTCTCCGAGGGCCTCGACTTCTACGAGAGCCTCGAAGGCATGCTGGTCGAGGTCTCCGCCCCGCAGGTGGTCTCGCCGCCCAGCCGCTTCGGCGAGGTCTGGGTGGTCGCCGACGACGGCGCGGCGGCGAGCGGCGTCAACGCGCGCGGCGGCATCACCATCCGCGCCAGGGACTTCAACCCCGAGCGGATCCAGATCGACGACGGCATCGTCGGCGGCGCCGTGCCGGACGACCTCGACGTCGGCGCCCGGCTGGAGCCGGTGGTCGGCGTGCTGCGCTATGATTTCGAGAACTTCGAGATCGACACCCTGGCGCCGCTCGAGGTGGTCTCCAACGACCTGACCCGCGAGGTCACCAAGCTCAAGGGGTCGCGCTTCGCGCTCACCGTCGCCACCCTCAACGTCGAGAACCTCGATCCCGGCGATGGCGCGCGGATCGGCGAGCTGGCCGGGATCATCGTCGACAACCTCAAGGCGCCCGACATCCTGGCGCTGCAGGAGGTGCAGGACGACACCGGGCCCAACGACGACGGCACGGTCTCGGCGGCGCAGAGCTTCGCCGAGCTGATCGCCGCGATCGAGGCCGCCGATCCCGCCCTGGCCGGGGTCTACGACTTCGCCCAGATCGATCCCGAGGACGGCCGGGACGGCGGCCAGCCGGGCGGCAACATCCGGGTCGGCTTCCTGTTCCGCCAGGACCGCACCAGCCTGGCCCCCGGGGATGCGGGCGACGCGACCAGCAACACCACGGTGCTGCCCGGACCCAGGCTGTCGTTCAACCCCGGGCGGGTCCTCGATCCCGACCTTTCCGACGGCGACGCCTTCGCGTCCAGCCGCAAGCCCTTGGCCGCCGAGTTTCGCTTCGGCCGCAACCGGATCTTCGTCGTCGCTAACCACTTCAACTCCAAGGGCGGCGACCAGCCCCTCTTCGGGCCGTCGCAGCGGCCGACGCTGATCTCCGAGACCCAGCGTCTGCAGCAGGCGCAGGTCATCAACGACTTCGTCGACGCGATCCTGGCCGAGGACCGCTGGGCGAAGGTCATCGTCCTGGGCGACCTCAACGACTTCCCCTTCTCGCCGCCCCTCGACGTGCTGCGGGGCACCGCGACCGCCGAGGGCGAGGACGACGGGCGGCGCGGGTTCCGGTGGAAGCCGCCCGTGCTCAAGGACCTGCTCGGCCGGCTTCCCGCCCGGGACCGCTACACCTTCATCTTCGACGGCAACTCCCAGGCCCTGGACAACATCCTGGTCAGCCGGCGGCTCGGCTTTTTGGGCAAGGTCGACGTCGTCCACGTGAACAGCGAGTTCTCGGACCAGGCCAGCGACCATGACCCCATCGTCGCCAGCTTCCCGATGTTCGGCGGCTTCCACCAGGTCGCGAAGGACGACGGCCTCGACGAGGACTGAGCGAGAGGAGTCGACTCCAACACCGTTCCGGCCGGCCTTCAACGTCCTGCGGAGGCCGGCCGGCCTTCGTCCGCGCCGCGGATTGCACCGGGGCGGCGGCCCGGCGAAAAGCTTGGCCGCGACACAACTCTACGACGTGCTATGGTCCTCCCCGAGGCGGAGGGGGGAGAGGTCATGTTGAAGAAGAGCTTCAAGCAGCTCGAGTACGAGGGCTGGTCGGCGCGCGCGACGACCTTCGACGATCACTTCGCGGAGATGACCGGCGCGGCGATCGCCCCGATTCTCGACGCTTTGGGGCCGCTCGGCGGCAAGCGCCTGCTCGATGTCGGCTGCGGCACCGGCCATCTCGCCGCCGCGGCGGCGCGGCGCGGCGCCGAGGTGCTGGGCGTCGATTTCGCCGAGACCATGGTCGCGCGGGCGCGGGCGAACTATCCCGGGATCGCCTTCCGGCAGGGCGACGCCGAAGCCCTGGACCTCGCCGACGCCAGCTTCGACGCCGTGGTCTGCTCCTTCGCGCTGCTGCACCTGAGCGACCAGGAGGCCGCGATCGCGGAGGCCCACCGGGTCCTGCGCCCGCGCGGACGCTACGGCTTCACGATCTGGCGCGGGCCGGAGGACGGCTGCGAGTTCTTCGCCCTGACCCGCGGCGCGATCGAGGCCGAGGGCGAGGCCGAGGTCGGCCTGCCCGCGGCACCGCCCGCCGACCGGCTGGCCGACCCGGCGGTGGCGTCGGCGCTGCTGGGCGCGGCCGGCTTCGTCGAGCCGGCCCTGCGGGACCTGCCGCTGGTCTGGCGCAACCGCTCGGCCCGGGCGATCATCGAGGCGATCTACAAGGGCGGCGTGCGCACGGCCATGGTGATGCAGGCCCAGACCGCCGAGGCGCGGGCGCGAATCGAGGCGGCGATCCTGGAGGCGGCCGAAGGCCATCGCAAGGACGGCCGGATCGAACTCGCCATGCCGGCGGTCCTGGTGACGGCGCGCAAGCCGGCTTGATTTGGAGGTTTCGGAGGGCCACCCCCATCAAGGGGGAGGGCTGGGGCGGAGGTGGCTTCCCGATCTATGCAAGCCAGCACGGGCGTGGGCCGATCGGCGACCGGGGAAGACTTCGCAGTAGGCGGTGTCCTTCAAGGAAAGGAAACAGCAGGCCCCTTGGCCTGCAGCGATCCGGAAGGAGGTCCATGGCCGATAAAACCGCTTTCGTCACCGGCGCGACCGGGTTCCTGGGATTGAACCTGGTCGAGCAGCTGACCGCCGCGGGCTGGTCGGTGGTCGCGCTGCATCGGCCGACCTCGGATCTCGGCCCGCTGCGGGCCTATCCGGTCGAGCCGGTCGAGGGCGACCTGCTCGACCCGCCGTCGCTGAAGCGGGCCTTGCCCCAAGGCGTCGACGCGGTCTTCCACGTCGCGGCGGACACCTCGGTCTGGGCGCGCAACGACCGGCGCCAGACCCGGATCAACGTCGAGGGCACGGAGAACGTCCTGGAGGCGGCGCTGGCGGCCAAGGCGCGGCGCTTCCTCCACACCTCGACCTGGAACACCTACGGCCTGGAGCAGGGCGAGCTGCACGAGGACCTGCCGCAGCTCGGCGGCGGCTCCTGGATCAACTACAACCGCACCAAGTTCCTGGCCGAGGAGGCGGTGCGCGCTGCCGGCGCGCGCGGCCTCGACACGGTGATCCTGAACCCCTGCCACATCATGGGCCGCTACGACCGGCACAGCTGGGCGCGGATCGTGATCGACCTCTGCAGCCGCTGGATCCCGGCGGCGGCGCCCGGCGCCGGCTGCTTCTGCCACGGCGCGGCGATCGCCCGGGCCCAGATCGCCGCCGCCGAGCGCGGCCGCAGCGGCCTGAACTACCTGCTGGGCGGCGAGCACGCGACGCTGCTCAAGGTCTTCCGGATCATCGGCGAGGTTTCCGGCTGCAAGGTGCCGAGCCGCAGCGTCCCCGCCTTCGCCTTCCGCTCGGTCGCGCGGATCAACGTGATGCTGGCCGCGGTCCTGGGCTACGAGCCGGAGATCACCCCCGAAGGCGTCGAGATGGTCAGCCTCGACGCCCGCGTGGTCTCGACCCGGGCAAAGGAGGAACTGGGCTACGAGAACGTGCCGCTGCGCACCCTGATCGAGGACAGCCACGCCTGGCTGCAGGGCCAGGGGCTGGTGCCCTGAAATCCACGCCGCCCAAAACCCACGCCGCTCTAGGGATGAGCTTTCAGATCGCCGTCAGGGGGCGGGAGCCGGAACGCTCCGCGCCTCACAGGTCGTCATTGGTGGCCGCGGGATTCTCGGTGTAGACCTCCTTCGCGTGCTCCAACTCTTCCTTGCTCATGCCCCAGACATCGATGTCGCCAAGGTAGACAACCTTGCAGACATATCCGATGGGCATGGACTCGCAGCGATCGAGAGCGAGTTTGATTGCCTCGTCGGCACTTTCCTGCGAGGAGACCCAGGAGTAGCCGGCGCTCGAGGTCGCACCGCGACCCGATAGGACAAAGGCTCTGAAGTGGGGCCTCTTCTTATAGGTCTCGACGTCCCCGCCCCAATAGGGCGGCAGCGACGAGGTGTTCTCGCATCCGCCCAACAGGACAAGGACGAAAAGGGCGGTCAGGCCCCTCGCCAATCTCACCGTGCACATGAAAACGTGACTCCCTGTCATTCCCGATCGAAAGAACGCTACCAGTGCGAAATGTTAGCACAACTTATGCGTCAGTGTGATCTCGCCATCTCAGCTATGTGCTGCGCGTGCGTTGCCCCGAAGGGCGGGGGACGGTCAGCCTCGATGTCCGCGTGGCCTCGACCCGGGCAAAGGTGGAACCGAGCTACGGAAAGGCCCCGCTGCGGACTGATCGAAGACCGCCACGCCAAGCCACAGGGACAGGGGCCGGCGCCGTGGGGTCGGTCGTATCGGATGCGGAGAACCGGCCCGTCTTCGGGGCGGCGCAGTCAGAGATCGTCGATGGTGGCCGAGAGGTTGCGTCTGTAGACCGCCTTGGCGCGTCCGAGCTCTTCCTCGTTCAGGCCCGACACGTCGATGTCTCCCAGGTAGTGGAGTCGGCAGGACTCCGCGATCTCGGCATTTCTCCGGCAGCGCTCCAGCGCATCGTCGATGGCCCTGTCGATGCTGCCCTGGTTCCAGGACGATCCAAAGGCGCGCCGCCGCGCCGCCGCCGCCGCCGTGCTCGCGAAGGCCCGGTAGTGGTCCTGGCCGCGGTACTCTTTGATCTGCGGCCGGAAGTCCGTAGGTATGAAGTCGCTGCTACTGCTGCTGTCGCTGCCGCATCCCGTCAGCAGGATGACCCCTGCCACGACGGCAAGGCCTGTCGTCCGCCTCCGCGGTCTTCCGCCGCCCATCTTCGCGCCCTCCATCCCGGAGCGATGAAACCGGCCGCGACCCTAGCACAGCGCAAGGCCATGAAAGCGACCTGATCGTTCAGCTTCTCGCCGTCGCTCGGCGCCGCGAGGACGCGGATTGGATTGCAGCCGATAGGCCTGGGACCGTGGATGGTGGGCGCACCTGGGATTGAACCAGGGACCTCCTCGGTGTGAACGAGGCGCTCTCCCGCTGAGCTATGCGCCCTTGCCCGCATTCGGATGGGGTCCCCGATGTAGGCGAGCCTCCTTGGCCTGTCAAGCGAGGGGACCGCGAGCCCGCCCCCGGATTCCGCCGCGGAAAGTGCGCGTGTCCGCAATCTGACACGAGACGCGCGCCGCAAAGCCTGTTACCTTTTGGCCATGAACGAGATGCGGTTGTCTCTGGCAGGCTTTTCTGCCGGTGCGGTTGCGTTGCTGCTGGCGACTTCGGCCGGGGCGTCGCAACAGAAATCGGTCGAGCTCGACTACGAGGTCTGGGCCGGCGGCCTGCAGGCCATGAGCCTGGAGACCCGGATGCTCCGGGCTCAGGACCGCTACCAGGTCGACGTGACGGTCGAGTCGGCCGGCATGCTCGGCCGGCTCTTCCCCTTCAAGCTGAGCGCCCGCACCCAGGGGACGCGGCCGGCGGAGAGCCGCGACAACCCGCGGCCGGAGGCCTACGAGGTCCGCTCCAAGTGGCGCGACCAGGACCGCCTGGTGGCGATCGACTACGCCGACGCCAAGCCGCTGGTCAAGGTCGATCCGCCGGCCGAGGACGACAACCGCGACCCGGTGCCGATGGACCAGATCCTGGGCACCGTGGACCCGATGAGCGCGGTCCTCACCTTGCTGGAGCAGAGCGCGGTCCTGGGCCGCTGCCAGGGCGAGATCCCGGTCTTCGACGGTCGCCGCCGCTACGACATGGTGGTGCGCCACATCGGCCCGACCGAGGTCTCGCAGACCAGCTATTCGCCCTACGCCGGACCGGCGGTCGAGTGCCGCGCCGGCATGAAGAAGATCGGCGGCTTCTGGCACGACACCGATAAGGACGAGCACGACTACAACGAGCTGCGGATCTTCCTGGCGCCGATCCTCGAGGACGTGCCGCCGGTGCCGGTCCGCCTGGAAGCCAAGAACGACTTCTTCTCGATCATCATCCACATGGTCGACGCCAGGCTGAGCCGCGGCGTGCAGCCGGCCAGCCTGGGCTTCTGAGCGCCGCGCGGGCCGAAGGCGCCCCGGTCATCCGGGCCCAGTCACCCGGCCGTGTCGATCAGGCCGCCCAGGGCGGCCGGCAAGTCGTCGAAGCGGTCGATCAGGGCGTCCGCGCCCAGCGCCTCGGCCGGCACCTTGCGATAGCCGTAGGACACCGCCACCACCGCCATGCCGGCGTTGCGCGCCGCGCCGACGTCGGCCGGGCTGTCGCCGACCATGACCGTCTCCGTCCGCGGCCGGCCCAGGACCTCGGCCAGGCCCAGCAGCGGGTCGGCGGCCGGCTTGGCCGCGGCGTAGGTGTCGCCGCCGGCGAGGCCGTCGAAGAAGCGCGCGAGGCCCAGGTCGTCCAGGATCTCGCGCGCCGGGGTCTCGGCCTTGTTGGTGCAGACCGCCATGGACCAGCCGCCGTCGCGGAGCCGGCTCAGGGTCTCGACCACGCCGGGATAGGGCCGGGTCTCGCGGGTCAGGCGGGCGCGGTAGTGGCCCCGGAAGCGCTGGACGATCTCGGCTTCCTCCAGCGCCAGCCCTTGGGCGGCCTGGCCCTCGGCCTCCAGGGCGCGGTGCACCAGGGCCGGGATGCCGTCGCCGATCATCTGCCGGACCTCCTCGACGGCGAGGCCGGGCAGGGCCAGCTCCTCGAGCAGGCTGTTCAGGGCGCCGGCCATGTCGGGCAGGCTGTGGACCAGGGTGCCGTCCAGGTCGAAGAGCAGGGCGGATCGGCGCCCGGGCTGCGCTGCGGTCATAAATCCGCCCCAAAGCAATGATGACTTGCGGTCCGCCTGCCCCTTGTGGCAAGTGCTCGGCAGGCCCGGGTCTTTTGCCAGCGCCGAGTCCGGCTGGCAAGGCGCGGATCCTGGAACGCCCGTAAGCATCCGCATTATCTTTCACATGGCCTCCGATCACCTCGTCTGCGTCGTGCTAGCCGCCGGAAAGGGCACCCGGATGAAGTCCCGGCAGCCCAAGGTGCTGCACGAGGTCGCCGGCCGCTCCATGCTCGGCCACGTCCTGGACAGCCTGCAGGCCCTGGACCCGGCCCGCATCGTCGTGGTCGTCGGGCCCGACATGCCGGAGACGGCCGCCGCCGCGGCGCCGCACCCCTGCGTGGTGCAGGCGGAGCAGCTCGGCACCGGACACGCGGTGCTGACCGCGGCCGAGGCGCTGGCCGACATCGACCGCGACGGCGACCTGCTGGTGGTCTTCGGCGACACGCCCCTGATCACGGTCGCGACCCTGAAGCGCCTGGTCGCGGCGAGGGCCGCGCAGCCGGCCCCGGCGCTGGTGGCGCTGGCCTTCCGGGCCGCCGATCCGGCGCCCTACGGCCGCATGCTGCTGGACGACTCCGGCCGCCTGACTGGCGTCGTCGAGGCGGTCGACGCCGACGCCGCGCAGCGCCGCATCGACCTCTGCAACGCTGGGGTCATGCTGGCCGAGCGCCGCTGCCTCTTCGACCTGCTGGCCAAGGTCGGCAAGGACAACGCCAAGGGCGAGTACTACCTGCCCGACGTCTACCGCCTGGCCTATCAGGCCGGCCTGCACGGCAGCGTGGTCGAGGCGAGCGAGGCCGAGGTCCAGGGCGTCAACACCCAGGCCGAACTGGCCGTGGTCGAGGCCGAGATGCAGACCCGGCTGCGCGCCGCCGCCATGGCCGGCGGGGTGACCCTGATCGATCCGGCCGCGGTCTGGTTCAGCCACGACACCGCGCTGGCGCCCGGCGTCCTGGTCGAGCCCAACGTCGTCTTCGCCCCCGGCGTGTCGGTCGGCGAGGGCGCGCGGATCCGCGCCTTCAGCCACCTGGAAGGCGCGCGCATCGGCGCCGGGGCCACGGTCGGGCCCTATGCCCGCCTGCGGCCCGGAACCGAGCTGTCGGAAGGGGCCAAGGTCGGCAACTTCGTCGAGGTCAAGAACGCCCGGCTCGGCAAGGGCGCCAAGGCCAACCACCTGACCTACCTGGGCGACGCCGAGATCGGCCCCGAGGCCAACGTCGGCGCCGGCACCATCACCTGCAACTACGACGGCTTCACCAAGTCGCGCACCGAGATCGGGGCGGGCGCCTTTATCGGCTCCAACACCGCGCTGGTCGCTCCGGTCAAGGTCGGCGCCGGTGCGATCGTCGGCGCCGGCAGCACGATCACCCGCGACGTGCCCGAGGACGCCCTGGCGGTCGAGCGCAACGACCAGCAGAACAGACAGGGCCGGGCCAAGCGCTATCGGGAGCTGAAGCAGAAGACGGGGAAGGCTGACGGCGAACCCAAGGCAAAGGACGGCTGACCCATGTGCGGCATCATCGGAATCCTGGGCAAGGCGCCGGCGGCGGCGCTGCTGGTCGATGCGCTGAAGCGCCTGGAGTACCGCGGCTACGACTCGGCCGGGGTGGCGACCCTGGTCAACGGCAAGATCGAGCGCCGCCGCGCCGAGGGCAAGCTGGTCAACCTGGCGAAGCGTCTGGACAGCGAGCCCCTGGAAGGCACCACCGGGATCGGCCACACCCGCTGGGCCACCCACGGCGTGCCCAACGAGACCAACGCCCATCCCCACGCCAACGAGCGGGTCGCGCTGGTCCACAACGGCATCATCGAGAACTTCCGCGAGCTGCGCGAGGAGCTGGCCGGCCTGGGCCACCGCTTCGAGACCGAGACCGACACCGAGGTCGTGGTCCATCTGATCACCGAGGGCCTGAATCAGCAGAAGACGCCGCAGGAGGCGGTGGCCGCCGCGCTCAAGCGCCTGGAGGGCGCCTTCTCGCTGGCCATCGTCTTCGCCGGGCGCCACGACCTGATGATCGGCGCGCGCCGCGGCAGCCCGCTGGCGGTCGGCTACGGCGAGGGCGAGATGTTCCTCGGCACCGATGCCATGGCCCTGGCGCCTCTGACCGACCGCATCTGCTACCTGGAGGAGGGCGACTGGGTCGTGGTCGGCCCCGAGAGCGCGACGGTCCATGACGCGACCGACGCCGTGGTCGAGCGCAAGGTGACCCAGACCGCGCTTTCGGGCGCCGCCATCGGCAAGGGCCAGTACCGCCACTTCATGCAGAAGGAGATCTTCGAGCAGCCAGCGGTCATCGGCGACACCCTGCACTCCTTCCTGAACCCGCTGTCGCGCGAGGTGACCCTGCCGGCGCTGCCCTTCGACCTGGGCAAGATCCCGCGGATCACCATCTCGGCCTGCGGCACCGCCTTCCTCGCCGCCATGGTCGCCAAGTACTGGTTCGAGCAGATCGCCCGCCAGCCGGTCGAGATCGACATCGCCTCGGAGTTCCGCTACCGCGAGGCGCCCATGCCCGAGGGCGGCCTCTCGATCTTCATCTCGCAGTCGGGCGAGACCATCGACACCCTCTCGGCGCTGCACTACGCCAAGTCGCAGGGGCAGCAGATCCTGTCCATCGTCAACGTG
>JANQGU010000204.1 GCA_028282935.1 Kiloniellales bacterium | reverse complement strand
GGCTCGTACTCGAAGCTGGCGTCGTTGAGGGCCAGCTTGGCCAGGCTCTCCCGCAGGTCCTCGTACTGCGCCGCGTCGGCCGGGAAGAGGCCGCAGAAGACCACCGAGACCGAGGGCTTGAAGCCGGCCAGGGGCGCGTCGGCCCGGCGCTTCTCCTCGGTGATGGTGTCGCCGACCTGGCAGTCGGCCACCGACTTGATCGAGGCGGTGAGGAAGCCGATCTCGCCCGGGCCCAGCTCGCCGGTGTTCTGCATCTTCGGCGAGAAGACGCCGACCCGGTCGACCTGGTGCTGCGCGCCGGTCGCCATCATGCGGACCTTGGCGCCGGTCTTGAGCCGGCCGTCGATCACCCGCACCAGGGTCACCACCCCAAGGTAGGCGTCGTACCAGGAATCCATCAGCAGCGCCTTGAGCGGCGCCTCGGAGTCGCCCTTCGGCGGCGGCAGGCGCTCGACCAGGGCCTCCAGCACCTCCTGCACGCCCTTGCCGGTCTTGGCCGAGATCTCGATGGCGCCGGAGGTGTCGAGGCCGATGACCTCCTCGATCTGCTCCTTGACCCGCTCGGGCTCGGCGGCCGGCAGGTCGATCTTGTTGAGCACCGGCACGACCTCGTGGTCGTTGTCGATGGCCAGGTAGACGTTGGCCAGGGTCTGCGCCTCGACCCCCTGGCTGGCGTCGATCAGCAGCAGCGAGCCCTCGCAAGCGGCCAGCGAACGGCTGACCTCGTAGGTGAAGTCGACGTGGCCCGGGGTGTCGATCAGGTTGAGCTGGTAGGTCTCGCCGTCGGCCGCCTTGTAGGACAGGCGCACGGTCTGGGCCTTGATGGTGATGCCCCGCTCGCGCTCCAGCTCCATGGAGTCGAGGAGCTGTTCGCGCATCTCGCGGTCCTCGACCGCGCCGCAAAGCTGGATGATGCGGTCGGCGAGGGTGGACTTGCCGTGGTCGATGTGCGCGATGATCGCGAAGTTGCGGATCTTTGAGAGCTCGGTCATGGTCCTGACGCGGTATGGCTGTCGGCCAGCTATCTAAGGCCCGGCGCGGCCAAAGACAAGACAAGACCGCCCGCGGGAAAACCCGGACCGGCAATCACGCCCGGCCGGATTCGCGCCGCCGGCGAACCACCAGGAAGTAGTGGGCGAGGAAGATCGCGATCGTGGCCAGCAGGGTGAAGCCGTAGCCCTCCGGCTCGGCGATGAAGACCGTCGGCGTCGGATACCAGCTCGCGGCGTCGCCCTCGATCAGGAAAGCGAAGAGGTTGATCCCGAGGTGGACGCCGAAGGGATGCTCCAGGCCGTCGCAGGTGACCGCCAGGAAGGTCAGGTAGAGGGCCATGACCCCGTAGATCGCGACCGCGGCGAGCCCCCCCTGAACGGCCGGGCCGTTGTTCATGTGGGCGCCCCAGAACAGCAGCGTCGGCAGCAGGATCGCCACCCAGCGCCGGGCGACGAAGCGGCCGACGGCCTGGACCAGGTAGCCGCGGAAGAAGACCTCCTCCGACAGCACCTGGATCGGCACCAGGACCAGGACGAGGGGCAGGAAGATCAGGAAGGCCTCGGGGTCGAACACGAAGACCACGTTCTCGGGCGACAGCAGCCGGCCGGCCGCCAGGACCCCCAGCGCCAGGACCAGGGTCGCGGCGAGGCTGGTCAGGGCCTGCGACCAGCGGAAGCGGGCCTGCCCGGTCAGCAGGCTGCGCAGGCCGCGACCGTGGACCGCCTTGTTGGCCAGGATCACCCCCAGCAGCAGGAACACGAAGGGCAGCATGATGAAGCCGAAGCTGAGCAGCGCGGTCTTCAGGGGCAGGTGGCGCCAGTCCGTCTGCCCCCCGGCCTCGATTCCCGAGGGGTCCCAGGCCCCCACCGCCACGCCCATGACCGCCGTGCCCAGCAGCACGATCATCAGGATCAGCGGCAGGGAGAGGACGTAGAGCCAGGGCGCGCGCTTGCCCAGATGGCCGTGCTCCCAGAAGCGCCTTTGCGCCGGCTGCGCGGCCGTGAGGCCAGGATCGAAGGTGGCGTCGCTCATGCTGGTCCCGTGGCTCTGCAGCCGGAGTATAGCGCCTGGGCGCTCTCCATAAGGTGAATCCCGCACCCGGACGGCCGGGAAGCACGGCTTGACTTCGGCGCCCGGACGACCCAGATACTTTCGGACCGAATGGTTCGGAAACAGCTTCGAGACCTGGACCGAGCGCCATGGGCCGACCCAAGACCTTCGACGAGACCGCCGCCTTGGACCAGGCGATGCAGGTCTTCTGGGCCAAGGGCTATGCCGCGACCTCGCTGACCGACCTCCTGGCGGCGACCGGGCTGAGCAAGAGCAGCCTCTACGAGACCTTCGGCAGCAAGCACGACCTCTACCTCAAGACCCTGGAGCGCTACCGCGACGTGGTGGTCGCCCGCAGCATCACCGCGCTGGAGACCGAGGTGCCGGCGCGCGCGGCGATCCGCGGCGCCTTCCTCCAGGTGGTCCGGGGCTGCGCCGAGGCCGCCGAGCCGCGCGGCTGCTACTCCAACAACTGCGCGGTCGAGCAGGCCGCCCGCGACCCCGCCGCCTGCCGCCGGGTGATGGAGGTCTTCGGCCGCTTCGAGGCCGCCTTCGAGGCCGCCATCCGGCGCGGCCAGGCCGCCGGCGAGATCTCCGCCGCGCGCGATCCCAAGGCCCTGGCCCGCTACCTCAACACCGCGCTGAACGGCCTGATCGTTGTCAGCAAGACCCGGCCGGGGCACGAGGACCTGACCGACGTCGTGGAGATTACCCTCAAGGCGCTGGACTGATCTCGCCGCTTTATTTTTGCCCAAATTGGACCGATCGGTCCAATTATAGCCGCCCGCGAGGGCCCATCGAGGAGAACAAGAATGCCGAAAGACCAGATCGAGACGAGCCGAAGCGATGCCGCGGTGCTGTTCCGGCCGGGGCGGCTGGGCGACCTGACCCTGCCCAACCGGGTGATCATGGCGCCGCTGACCCGCAACCGGGCCGGCCGCGACGGCGTGCCGGGCCCGCTCAACGTCGCCTACTACCGGCAGCGGGCCTCGGCCGGCCTGATCATCACCGAGGCAACCGATATATCGCCCCAGGCCCGGGGCTATCCCGACACCCCGGGCATCCACAGCCAGGCCCAGGTCGAGGGCTGGCGCCGGGTGACCGAGGCCGTGCACGCGGCCGGCGGCCGGATCTTCCTGCAGATCTGGCACACCGGGCGGATCTCGCATCCCTCGCTGCAGCCGGGCGAGGCCCTGCCGGTCGCGCCCTCCGCGCTCAGGCCGGCCGGCGAGGCGGTGACCTACGAGGGCCTGCAGCCCTTCGTCACCCCCCGAGCCCTGGAGACCGACGAGATCCCGGGCATCGTCGCCGCCTTCCGGAAGGCCGCCGTCAACGCCGAGGCGGCCGGCTTCGACGGAGTCGAGATCCACGCCGCCAACGGCTACCTGCTGGACCAGTTCCTGCGGGACGGCAGCAATCATCGCGACGACGCCTACGGCGGCAGTGTCGAGAAGCGGGCGCGGCTGCTGCTCGAGGTGGCCGGGGCGGTCACCGAGGTGCTGGGCGCCGGGCGGGTCGGAATCCGTCTGTCGCCGCTCAACAGCTTCAACGATATCCGCGACAGCGATCCGCAGGGCAGCTTCCTGAAGCTGGCCGCGCTGCTGGCGCCCCTGGGCCTCGCCTACCTCCACGTCGTCGAGGGCGACATGACCGGCCAGGAGAACGCGGAACTTGACCACGGCCGCTTGCGAGAGGCCTTCGCCGGTCCCTATATCGCAAATAACGGCTACGACCGGGCGCGGGCGATCGAGGCGATCGCCGGCAGCCAGGCGGAGTTCGTCGCCTTCGGGGCCCTGTTCCTGGCCAACCCCGACCTGCCGGAGCGTTTCCGGCGCGACGCCCCGCTGAACACGCCGATCCGAGAGACCTTCTACGGCGGCGACGGCCGTGGCTACACCGACTATCCCTTCCTCGAGGAAGGGGCACTCAGCGCCGCCTGACCCCTCTCCAGGCGGCCGCTGGTGGCAGGCCCACCGCACAGGGCGGTGGGCCTGCTTTCAGTTCCGGCTTCCGAATCCTAGGGCATTATCCGATCAGATGGAATCGCTTCGCGATCCATCTGATCGGATGTAACGCCCTAACTTCCAAGTATTAGCGCACTACTCCCGGCCAGACGCGAACGCGTCTGATCGGGAAGTGCGCTAATTCGCCGCCGACGCGAAGGGGCTGCCGAAGCCGGGCAGCAGCTTGACGTCGACGTAGACCAGCCGGTGATCGGAGGCCGCGACCAGGGCCGCCAGCGGATCGTCCCGGGTCGGCCAGAAGACGCCGGCGCGCTTGGCCCGCAGCTGCCAGGACGGCAGCACGTAGTCGACCCGCAGGTTGCCGGGGCTGGGCGCGGCATCGCCGAAGTCGGCGGTGTCGAAGGCCGGATCGCCCCGATGGCTTTCGTTCGCCCCGCCCTGCAGGGCCGCGGCCTCGACACCGCCCTCGCTGGCCGGCGCCGGACGCCGGGCGATCAGCGGGTTGCGCAGCAACTGCCGCGCCGCGTTGCCGGTGCTGTCGCCGTCGAAGGGATCGGCGTTGAGGTCGCCCAGGACCACGAAGGGCCGGCCGAAGCGCAGGCCGCCGCGCCGCCCTTCGTCGTCGTAGATGTAGCGGCCGCGGAAGGGCAGCACGTAGTCCGACCAGAAGCGGATCTCGTCGTGGTTGCGGGTGCCGTTGCGGTCCTCGGGCCCGTCGAAGACCGGCGGCGTCGGGTGGCTGGCCAGGAGGTGGACCACGCGGCCGGCCACCGCGACCGGCACGTCCCAATGGCTCTTGGAGGAGAGGCGGAAGACCTCGAGCTCCTCGGCCGAGTACCAGTCCCCGGGCTCGGGCGTCGCCGGGTCGTCCGGCAGCAGCGCGCCTGGCATGTCCTTCCAGAGGAACTTGCGGAAGGTCCGGACCCGGTCCTCCAGGATCGGATGCTTGGACAGCAGCACCATGGCGAAGTGGCCGGGGAAGAAGCCGAAGCCGAAGGCGTCGTTGCCGCCGCCGACCGCGCCGTCGTTGTCCAGGTCGAAGCCCGAGGCCACGCCGGTGTTCGAGGGCGCCAGGAAGACGTGGTCGAAGTGGATCGGCGCGGCGCCGTTCTGCGGGACCTCCAGGAAGTTCTCCATGAAGAGCGCGAGGGCCCGGCTCTCGCCGCCTTGGTTCTCATCGAAGTTGAACTCGTTGATCAGCAGCACGTCGGGATCGACCCGCTGGACGATCTCGGCGATGGCCCGCGCCTGGGGATCGTCCGGGTCCGCGAGCTGCGCCTCCAGCCCGCCCTGGCTGAAGGGGCTGAGCGAGGCGTTGAAGGTCGCGA
>JANQGU010000225.1 GCA_028282935.1 Kiloniellales bacterium | reverse complement strand
ATGTCGATCGGCTTCATCGTGATCGCCACCACCTTCGACGGGCTCTACGCCCTTCTGGCCGGACGCCTGCGCGACCGCCTGCTGGACCCGAAGCGGGCCCGGATCCGCCACGGCATCACCGGGACCCTGCTGATCGGCACCGGCCTCGGCCTGGCGCTGGCCCGGCGGAGCTGAGGCCGGTGCCGTACCTCGCCCTGCTGCATAGCGGCGAGGCCCACGTCGGCGCCTTCGCCGCGCTCTTCGAGGAAATCCTGCCCGAGGCGATGCTCAGCCACCTGGTCCGCGAGGACCTGCTGCTGCGCGCCCAGCTCGCCGGCGGGCTGACCCCGGAGGTCGCCGCCGAGACCGCCGGGTCGCTGCGGGAGCTGGCCGGCCAGGGCGCCGCGCTGCTGCTCTGCACCTGCTCGACCCTGGGGCCCGCGGTCGAGGCCGCGGCGGATGGAATCGACGTCCCGGTGCTGCGCGTCGACCGGCCCCTGGCCGAGGCCGCCGTCGCCGCAGGCAGCCGGCTGCTGGTGGTCGCGGCCCTGGAGACCACCCTGGCGCCGACCCGGGCCCTGCTGGAAGACGCCGCCGCCAAGGCCGGCCGCGACGTGAGCCTGGAGATGCTGAGCCTGCCCGAGGCCTGGGAGGCCTTCGAGGCCGGCGACGGGGAAGGCTATCGGCGGCAGATCGCCGCCGCGGTCCGGGCGGCGGTCGAGGACACGGCGGCCGGAGGCGGCACCGGGGGTAACGGCACCGGGGGCTTCGACGCCGTGGTCCTGGCCCAGGCCTCCATGGCCGGCGCCGCCGAGACGCTGGCCGACCTCGGCATCCCCGTGCTCAGCAGCCCGCGCCTGGCCGTCGAGAGGGCCGCCGCGCTCTACCGCCGCAAGGCCGACTGATCCGGCTTCTGGCTGTCGAAGTCGCGGCGGTAGCAGGGCTCGTCGCGCGTGCGGTCGTCCTCGAAGGCCGGGAAGTTGCGGTAGGTCTGCTCCGGCGGCGGCTCCTGGCAGATCAGGTCGCCGTGGATCACCCGGAAGACGTGGTCGTGGCCGTCCTCGGTGCGGAACTGCACCTTGGTGCGCAGGATCTGATAGTGCTGCACCCCGATCCGCCGGCGGCCGTCGACCAGGA
Organism: Kiloniellales bacterium; assembly: GCA_028282935.1. Taxonomy (GTDB): domain Bacteria; phylum Pseudomonadota; class Alphaproteobacteria; order Kiloniellales; family JAKSBE01; genus JAKSBE01. The sequence goes on along the minus strand of JANQGU010000225.1, from coordinate 5,030 downwards.
TGGAGTCGGGCTGGAACTCGATCTTCCGATAGCTGCGCGAGCCGACCCCCGGTGCGTTGTTGAGCTGCCAGGCACCGATCAGCGGGTTGCCCGGCCGCACCGGCGGCGGCCCCTCGCAGGCGGCCAGGGCGAAGCAGAGCAAGGGGAGGCAAGCGGTGGCGAAGCGGCGCATGGCGGTCCTATCCGTGATTGCCCATCCGGGATCTTCGGTCGCGGCCCGGTCACGATTCGGTCGGGCCCGGGCCTTCGGTCTCGCCGCCACGGCCGCGATGCCAGCAGAGAATTGTGGCCGCAAGGTGGCCGCTGCTGACAGCAGGCGTCAGCAGGCCGGCGAAGCACCCTCGCCGCGCCGCCGCGCGGGCTTTATCAAGGGAGGGCTCCGCGACGAAACGCCGAGAGGGAGATGCGAGCGATGGCTTTGGGCGCGATGAACCACCTGGCCTTGACCCTGAGCGACCTCGCGGCCGCCGAGGAGCGCTTCTACCGGCCGCTGCTGGAATTCCTCGGCTACGGCAAGATCGAGGAGGCCGAGGGCATGACCCTGTGGTTCTCCGCGGGCGCGGCGGCGGCGGTCAACCTGTTCCAGGCGGCGGCGCCCCTCAAGGACCGGCCGCACGAGCGCTACGCGCCCGGATTCCATCACTTCGCCTTCTGGGCCGAGAGCCGGGCCCAGGTCGACGAGCTCCACACGCTGCTCCGGAACATCGACGCCACGGTCCTGGACCCGCCGGCCGAGTACGACTACGCGCCCGGCTACTACGCGGTGTTCTTCGCCGATCCCGACGGCATGAAGTTCGAGCTGGTCCACATGCCGCTGCCGGGGTGACGCGGCAGGCAGCCCGCCGGTTGTCTCTAGGCGCCCCCAGTCAAACGCTTGCGCGGAGAATCCCCTCACCCTCCCACCGCTGCGCGGCGGGCCCCTCCCTCTCCCCCGGGGAGAGGGATGTGGAGGCTTGGCGCGGCTAGCCGCGCCTTAGCCGGAGCTGGGTGAGGGGACAGTCCATCCGACCCGACAGCGCCCCTCGGGCTCAACCCAAATCGTCGATCAGCTCGAGCAGTTCGCCCAGATGCGCGAGCTGCCGGAAGCGCGCGTCCGCGGCCGGCGGCGGCGCCTGCTCGACCGCCCAGGTCAGCTCATGGGGGACGTAGACGCCCCAGGCGCCCGCCGCCAGGGCGGGCAGGACGTCGGACTTGAGCGAGTTCCCGACCATCATGCTCCGCGCCGCGCCGTCGCCGTGGCGCGCGAAGACCTGCTCGTAGGTGTCGGCGGTCTTGTCGCTGACGATCTCGACCGCGTCGAAGAGCTCGCCCAGGCCCGACTGCGCGAGCTTGCGCTCCTGGTCGAAAAGATCGCCCTTGGTGATCAGGACCATCCGGTAGCGCCCGGCCAGGCTCTCGAGCGTCTCCCGGGCGTGGGGCAGGACCTCGATCGGATGGCGCAGCAGCTCGCGGCCGGCCCCCAGGATCTCGGCGATGACCGAGGCCGGGACCCGGCCCTCTGTGACCTCGATGGCGGTCTCGATCATCGACAGGGTGAAGCCCTTGATGCCGAAGCCGTAATGCCCGAGGTTGCGCTTCTCGGCCTCGAGCAGCCGCTCGGAGAGGTGGTCCGGCGCGGCGTGCTCCGCCAGCAGCGCGGTGAAGCGCGCCTCGGTCAGACGGTAGTACTGCTCGTTCTGCCAGAGCGTGTCGTCGGCATCGAAGCCGATCGCGGTCAGGGAGTCGCCGAACTGGGTCATGGCTGCGTCGTATCGCTGGCGGGGCCTTGGTCGTGACTCTCATAAAGCACGAAGCGCCGGCCCGCGGCGCGCATAAAATAGGCGTCTCCTAAATGGGCGCCCCTCGGCGCGGCCGTCGAGGCCCGCGCCGAAGGACCGCCCCGGGAAAGGACCGAAGACATGGACAGCCTCTCGATCGACTGCGGCGATCCGGCGCGGCTCGGACGGGCCTTGCGGACCTGGCGCGGCCTGCGGCGAATCAAGCAGGGTCACGCTGCCGAGCTGCTCGGCGTCTCCCAGACCACGGTTTCGCGCTGGGAGAACGGCCGCCAAACGCCGGCGCCGGGGGAGCAATGGGCGATCCGCAGGCTCATGCAGGCCCGGCTCGACGGCGCGGCCGAGCGGGAGCTGGCCCGGATGGTGAGCCAGTCGCCACGCCCCCTGCACCTGATCTGCGACCTGACCCACGGGCTGCTCGCGCTTTCGGCGCTGCGCGAGTCCGAGCTGAAGGTCGGCGCCGTCGATCTGCTCGGCCGGTCGCTCTGGCCCCACGCCAGCCCCGAGATCGTGGCCGCCGAAGCCGGGCTTGCCGCGCTGGGCTGGTTCGAGCCCGGCGCGCCGGCGGTCGAAGGCCTCACCCGGGAGCACACGACGGCGGCCGTCCGGATCCGCCGAAGCCGGTTCCGCTGGACCCGCTTCCAGCTTTCCGACGGCAGCTTCGCGCGGCTGGTCGAGACGGTCGCGGGCCCTGGCCGAAGCGGTCCTCGCGGCGCTAAGCTGTGGTCATGAAAGTCTTCTTCTTCACGCTGGTCATCGTCGCGGCGCTGATCACCCTGGCCGTCCTGGTGACCGGGATCCTCGCCATGGCCCGCGGCGGCGAGTTCAACCGCAAGCAGTCCAACCGGCTGATGCGCCTGCGCGTCATCGCCCAGTGCGTCGCCCTGGTCCTCTTCGCCATCGCCATGATGGTCAAGGAGTGAAGCCCTCGCCCCGACCGCGGGCGCCGGGCCCGAAGGCCCCTCAGTCGCTCGGCCCGGCGTAGTCCTCGCAGCCCTCGCTGAGCGCGAAGCAGGCCAGGCGCACGGTCTTGGGAATCGTCACCGGCTCGCCGTCGCGTTCGCCCTTCTCGTAGTACTGGACGACCCGCCGCTTCAGGCCGAGCGCCTCGGCGGCCGCCTTCTGCGAGAGCCCGAGCGACTTGCGCCAGACCCGGAAGGAGCCGGGCTCCATCACCAGGTCCAGTTCGCCGCTCTTTGTCTTGTACTTCTTGCTCTTGCGCGTCACCGCCACGCCTCCTGCATGACCCCCGAGCCAAACCAAGACATGTGCACGCCGTGCGCTTTTTCCACTTGAAAGGACGCACGTCGTGCGCATATAGTACAGCAGAAGCGCACGACGTGCGCCAGAAGAATCTGTCCAGGACGGAGCCGGGAAAGGACCGCGCCCATGGCCAAGAAAGGCAAAGACACCAAGAAGGACAAGAACAAGGCGGCCCTCGCCAAGCTCGGCAAGGAGGTCGCGGGGCTGCGCGCCAGCGTCGCCGACCTGAAGAAGGAGGTGGTGGCGCTGCGCGGCGCCAGGGCGGCGGCCCAATCCCCGGCGAAGAGGGCCCCTGCGAGGAAGGCCCCTGCGAGGAAGGCTCCTGCGAAGAAGGCGGCGGCCAAGAAGACCCCGGCCAGGAAAGCCCCCGCCAAGAAGGCCCCGGCCAAGAAGTCCCCGGTTCGCAGCAGCGCGGCCAGGGCCCCGGCCCGCAGCACCGCGGCCAAGAGCCCGGTCCGCGGCACGGCGGCGAAGCGGCCCCGCACGGCGGCCAAGCCCGGCGGGACCAAGCCGGCGGCGAGCCGGGGCGCGACGACCAAGTAGCCGCCGGCCAAGAAGGACCCGCGAAGCGGGCGCGCCGAGCGTGGTGAAAAGCACAGCGGAGGAAGGCAGTTCAAGGGCGCAATAACGACCCGAAAGGAAGGCTCAGCCATGTTGACCCTGATGAACTACTGGAACGCCGTCTGGCGCAGCAACCTCGCCGAGATCGAGAACTCCTTCCGCAGCCACAGCGAGGCTGAGGATCTGGCCTTCAGGCGCCGGCTGCGGCGCGACCCGGCGGCGACCTGGAAGCGCAAGTTCCTGCGCTACGACCGGCCCCGGCCGGCCGCCAACCACTGAAGCCCGGCGCCGAAGGCGCCCGCCTGCCGAACATCCTTGCCCAAGCGCTGGCCGCGGGGCCAGTATCGTCGCCTGCCGTTCGGGCGTCAGCGGAACGGCTTCACAACCGCAGTGGCGGCTTTGTTGGCGGCTTTAGGGGAGGTTCGGCATGGTGCGGCTCACGCGCATCTACACCCGCGGAGGCGACAAGGGCGAGACCTCGCTCGGCAGCGGCAAGCGCGTGGTCAAGCACGACCCGCGGGTCGCCGCCTACGGCACGGTCGACGAGGCCAACGCCGCCATTGGCCTGGCCCGGCTGCACATGACCGAGGCCAACGACGAGATCCTCTCGCGGGTGCAGAACGACCTCTTCGACCTGGGCAGCGACCTCTGCACGCCGGAGGAGGAGAACCCGAAGCACCCGCCGCTGCGCGTCAGCGCCGAGCAGGTCGAGCGCCTGGAGCAGGAGATCGACCGGCTCAACGTCGACCTCGACCCGCTGACCTCCTTCGTCCTGCCCGGCGGCCGGCCCGCCGCCGCCTACCTGCACCTGGCGCGCACCGTGACCCGGCGCGCCGAGCGGGAGATGACCGCCCTGGCGGAGGTCGAGAGCCTCAATCCGGAGGCCCTGCGCTACGTCAACCGGCTGTCGGACCTGCTCTTCGTCCTGTCCCGGCACGAGAACGACCGGGGGGCCGCCGACGTTCTGTGGATACCCGGAAAAAACCGCTGAATCGCAGGCATTTACGTCACTCTGGCGAGAATTGACAGTGGCTTTCGCTTAAGTCTATTGTGCGACTGCGAAAAACCAAGGAGCGCTGCGGTCTCGCGGGCCGCGCCGACGCTTCCACGACATTTGGATCCAACGAATTTAGCCAATCGGGGCAGGCTGGGCGATGAAAGTACTCGTACCCGTCAAGCGGGTCATCGACTACAACGTGAAAATCCGGGTCAAGCCGGACCAGACCGGAGTCGAGACGCAGAACGTCAAGATGGCGATGAACCCCTTCTGCGAGATCGCGGTCGAAGAGGCGATCCGCATGAAGGAAGCCGGCATCGCCAGCGAGATCATCATCTTTTCCGCGGGCACGACCCAGTCGCAGGAGACGATCCGCACCGGCCTGGCGATGGGCGGCGACCGCGGCATCCTGGTCGAGAGCGACACGCCGTTGG
>JANQGU010000027.1 GCA_028282935.1 Kiloniellales bacterium | reverse complement strand
CCTGGCCGACCAGGCGACCATCTCGAACATGGCGCCGGAGTACGGCGCGACCTGCGGCTTCTTCCCGGTCGACGAGGAGACCCTGCGCTACCTCCGCTTCACCGGCCGCGACGAAGAGCGGATCGCACTGGTCGAGGCCTACGCCAAGGCCCAGGGCATGTGGCGCGACAAGGACACGCCCGACCCGGTTTTCACCGACAGCCTGGAGCTGGACCTGGGCACGGTCGAGCCCTCGCTGGCCGGGCCCAAGCGGCCCCAGGACAAGATCCTGCTGTCCAAGGCGGCCCAGGCCTTCACCGAGGACGCCCTCAAGGACTTCACCGGCACGCCGGGGCGCAGCGTCTCGGTGCCGGTCAAGGACAGCAACTACGAGCTGTCGGACGGCGACGTGGTCATCGCGGCGATCACCAGCTGCACCAACACCTCCAACCCCAGCGTCCTGGTCGCCGCCGGCCTGGTGGCCCAGAAGGCCAGGGCCCGCGGCCTGACGGTCAAGCCCTGGGTCAAGACCTCCTTCGCGCCGGGCCCGCAAGTGGTGACCGACTACCTGGAGGCCTCGGGCCTGCAGGCCGACCTGGACGCTTTGGGCTTCGACCTGGTCGGCTACGGCTGCACCACCTGCATCGGCAACTCCGGCCCGCTGCCGGAGCCCATCGCCGAGGCCATCGAGCAGGGCGACCTGGTGTGCAGCGCCGTGCTCTCGGGCAACCGCAACTTCGAGGGCCGGGTCAATCCGCACACCCGGGCCAACTACCTGGCCTCGCCGCCCCTGGTCGTCGCCTACGCCCTGGCCGGCTCGATGAAGCTCGACCTGATGACCGATCCCATCGGCAGCGACGGCGAGGGCAACCCGGTCCTGCTGAAGGACATCTGGCCCTCCAACCAGGAGATCCAGGCGGTGGTCGACAAGGTCGTCACCCGCGAGATGTTCGAGACCCGCTACGCCGACGTCTTCGAGGGCCCGGCGCAGTGGCAGAGCATCTCGACCAAGGCCAGCATGACCTACGACTGGCAGGGTGCCAGCACCTACGTGCGCTTCCCGCCCTTCTTCGAGGACATCACGCCGGAGCCCGGCGCGCTGGCCGACATCTCCGGCGCCAGAGTCCTGGCCAAGCTGCCGGACTCCATCACCACCGACCACATCTCGCCGGCGGGGGCGATCAAGAAGGAGAGCCCGGCCGGCGACTACCTGCTGGAGCACCAGGTCCGGCCGCTGGAGTTCAACTCCTACGGCTCGCGCCGCGGCAACCACGAGGTCATGATGCGGGGCACCTTCGCCAACATCCGCATCCGCAACGAGATGACCCCCGGAATCGAGGGCGGCGTGACGCTGCATCATCCCTCGGGCGAGCAGCTGCCGATCTACGACGCCGCCATGCGCTACAAGGAAGAGGGCGTGCCCCTGGTCGTGATCGGCGGCAAGGAGTACGGCACTGGCTCCTCGCGCGACTGGGCCGCCAAGGGCACCCGCCTGCTCGGCGTCAAGGCGGTGATCGTCGAGAGCTTCGAGCGCATCCACCGCTCCAACCTGGTTGGCATGGGCGTGCTGCCGCTGCAGTTCAAGGACGGCCAGAGCCGGGAGACCCTGGGCCTGACCGGCGAGGAGACCTTCGACATCACCGGCATCGCCGGCGGCATCACGCCGCGCATGGACGTCGCCTGCCGCATCCACCGCCCGGATGGCTCGAGCGAGGACATCACCCTGCTCTGCCGCATCGATACCGCCGACGAGGTCGAGTACTACCGCCACGGCGGCATCCTGCACTACGTGCTGCGCAACCTGCGGAACCAGGCGGCGTGAGCACGCGACCGATAGGCTGAGCGAGCTCTTTTCGCTTCGCGATACCCCCCACCCTGACCCTCCCCCTCAAGGGGGGAGGGGACTGAGGAGCGAGGCCACCGACTTCTCCCTCCCCCCTTGAGGGGGAGGGCCGGGGTGGGGGGTGCGGCTGGCAACTCTGCCAGTAACCGCTAGCCGCCCCCGGCCACCAGCGTCTCGATCCGGCCGCGGTCGAGGCGCCAGAGCGCGTCCTGGCTCTCCGAGAGGACGAGGGTCTCCTCCCGCGCCAGGCCGGCGTAGCGGCCGCGCAGGACCCGCGAGACCATGCCGTGGCAGACGACGATGAGGTCGGCGCCGGGCGTCTGCTCCGCCAGCCAGGCGCCGACCCGGCGGTCGAGCAGGGCGTAGCTCTCGCCGCCGGGCGCCTGCCAGTTCCAGTGGTCGGCGGCGCGCCGGGCCCAGAACCCGGGGTCCTCGGCCTCGATCTCGTCCATGGTCCGGCCTTCCAGCCTGCCGAAGCTGTGCTCCTTCAGGCGGTCGTCGAAGGCGATGCCGCGCGGGTCGAGGCCGAGCCCGCCGGCGACGATCACCGCCGACTGCCAGGCCCGGCCCAGGGGGCTGGCGACCAGGGCGAAGCGGCCCGGGTCGTCGATCTCGCGGGCCAGGGTCGCGGCGTTGGCCCGCACTTGATCGAGGCCGCGCGGGGTCAGGGGCGAGTCCGCCTGCCCCTGGATGCGCCGCTCGCTGTTCCAGACCGTCTCGCCATGCCGGATCAGGTAGATCATCTCGCCCGCCCTCGAATTCGGAAGCCCGCCCGGAGGTAGCAGCCGGGCGCGCCGGCGCCAAGCCCTTGACGCGGCACCCACTTTACCCTGCGCCTTGGTTTCACTCGAAGTTGATTTCGAGTTGAGGGGGGCGGCGGACTAAGTTCTGGCCATGCAGATTCCAGCGAAACCCCTCCCGCGCCTGGGCCTGGCCCTGGCCGCCGCCGTGCTTCTCGCGGCCGGCCTGGCCGCCGGCCGGCCCGAATCCGCCCCCCGACCCCAGATCGCCGCCGCCAGCGAGAACCTCGGCGGCCCGGTGGTGGTCGAGCTCTACACCTCCCAGGGCTGCAGCTCCTGCCCGCCGGCCGACGCCTTCCTGGGCGAGCTGGCGATGTGGCCCGGGGTGATCGCGCTGGCCTTTCACGTCGACTACTGGGACTACATCGGCTGGAAGGACCCCTTCGCGAACCCCGCCTACACCGAGAGGCAGAAGGACTACCAGCGCAGCTTCGCCAGCCGCTACATCTACACGCCGCAGATGGTGATCGACGGCCGCAGCCACGCGGTCGGCTCCCGCCGCGGCGAGGTCAAGGCCGAGATCGCCGAGGCGCGCAGCCGCAAGAAGGCGGTCGAGGTCGACTTCGACAGCGCCGACGGCGGCCGGGTGGTGATCGCCGCCGGCCCGGCGCCCGAGGCCGGCGCCGACGTCTGGCTCGCGGTCTACGACGAGGAGCACGAGACCGAGATCGGCCGCGGCGAGAACTCGGGCCGGACCCTGAAGGACTACAACGTGGTCCGGGAGCTGCAGCACCTCGGCTACTGGAACGGCGAGGCCCTGACCATCCCGCTGGCGCTCGACGCCGCCGCGGCGCGCGGCCGCTCCGGCTGCGCGGTCATCGTCCAGCACCGCGAGACCAAGGAGGTGCTGGGCGCCGGCCTGATGCGGGTCGAGGATCTGGCCGGCGGCTGACGGGTAGAGTCAGGGCAGCCGGCTGGCCTGCACCACCATGAGGCCGGGAACGATCTCGGCCGTGAGGGCGAGCTTCGGCGGGTCGCCGTCGACCACCCGGCAGGCCGCAGCCTGCGGCAGCGTTTCCCGGCAGTCGCCCGCGGCCAGACCGAAGTCCGCCTTGATGGCGGCCAGCTCGGCGCCGACGTCGAGGCCGCCGGCGGCCCGGCGGGTGTAGCGGATCGAGGTGATGACCCCGGCGCTCTGCGAGACCTCGACCGTGGTCTCGCCCAGGCGATAGCTCCAGACGCGCGGTGCCTTGGCCTCGCCGGACCAGGAGACCTGCTCGAAGCCGCCGGCGCGCAGGGCCGCCAGGGCGCCGGCGGGGGTCATCTCGAGCCTGGCGCCGGCGAGGTCGTAGCCCAGGATCGCTGCGGAGGGACGCAGCACCTCGGCGCCCCAGGCCGCGGCCGCCTGGAGCAGCAGAAGCAGGGACAGCGCCGCGGCGCGCAAGGTGTCTCCTCCCTTCAGGCCTCCGATGTCGGGGCGTCGGGTTCGGAGCCCTCGCCCTGGGCCTCCTGATCTCCGCCCCCCTGGTCCCCGCTCCCTTTGTCACCGGCCACTGTATCACCGATCAGCCCGCGCGCGACCGCGGCCGAGAGGCGGTGCGAGAAAGCGGCGGGATCGGGCAGGCTCTCGCCTTCCATGATCAGGGCCTGGTCCAGCAGCAGCTGCCCGACCTCCTCCAGCTCGGCCGCCGCGCCGTTGGCCGTGACCCGGGCCGAGAGGGCGCGGATCAGGGGATGGCGCGGGTTGACCTCGAGGATCCGCTTGAAGCTCTGGGAGATCTGCTGGTGCTGGCGCAGCAGGCGTTCCAGGTGCATGTCCATGTCGCCCTCGTCGGCGACCAGGCAGACCGGGCTTTCGGTCAGCCGCTCGGAGGCGCGCACGTCCTTGACCTGCTCCTTCAGGGTCAGGCGCAGGAAGGCGATCATGGCGTCGAGGCCCGGCGCCTCCGGGGTCTCCTCCCGCTCCTCGGCCGGCTTGTCCTCGCCGCCCGCCACCTTGTCCAGGTCCAGGGCGCCCTGGGTCACCGAGCGGAAGGGCTTGTCCTTGTAGCTCTGCAGCGACGGCACCCAGAACTCGTCGACCGGATCGGTCAGCAGCAGCACCTCGACCCCGCGGGAGAGGAAGCCCTCGAGCTGCGGCGAGCGGGCCAGGGCCTCGCGGTCCTCGCCGGTGATGAAGTAGATCGCGTCCTGCCCCTCCTTCATCCGGGAGAGGTAGTCGTCCAGGCTCGACAGGCCCTCCCGGCCGGTCGAATGGACCCGCAGCAGGGGCAGCAGCTCGTCGCGCCGGCCCAGGTCCTCGTAGAGGCCCTCCTTGAGGACTGCGCCGAAGGCGTTCCAGAACCGCGCGTAGTCCTCGGCGTCCGCCTCGGCCCGCTTCTTCAGCTCGGCCAGGACCCGCTTGACGATGGCGCCGCGGATCTTGGCCAGCAGCGGGTTGTTCTGCAGCATCTCGCGGCTGATGTTCAGCGGCAGGTCCTCGGAATCGACCACGCCCTTGAGGAAGCGCAGGTAGGCCGGGATCAGCTCGGCGCAGTCGTCGGTGATGAAGACCCGCTTCACGTAGAGCTTCACGCCGTGCTTGCGCTCGGGCTGGAAGAGGTCGAAGGGCGGCTGCGAGGGGATGAACAGCAGGCCCGTGTACTCGACCACGCCCTCGGCCTTGAAGTGGGCCCGCAGCCAGGGCTCGTCGAAGGCGTGGGCGACGTGGTGGTAGAACTCCTTGTACTGCTCGTCGGTGACCTCCGCCTTGGGCCGGCGCCAGAGGGCCGAGGCGGTGTTGAGGTTCTCCGCCTCGCCGGTCAGGCGGATCGGCACCGCGACGTGGTCGGAATAGGTCTTGACGATGCGGCGCAGGCGCTCCGGCTCCAGGTACTCGCTCTGGTCGGCCTTGAGCTTGAGGGCGATGCGCGTGCCCCGGGCCGGCGCGTCCTCGCTCTCGCCGACGGTGAAGTCGCCCTTGCCGTCCGAGCGCCAGCGCCAGGCCGCGGCCTCGCCGGCGCGCCGGGTGTCGACCGTGACCTCGTCGGCGACCATGAAGGCGGAGTAGAAGCCGACGCCGAACTGGCCGATCTGGGTGACGTCGGCGCTCTTGTCCTCCAGGCGCTTGAGGAAGGCGGCGGTGCCGGAGCGGGCGATGGTGCCCAGGTTCTCGACCAGCTCGTCGCGGCTCATGCCCAGGCCGTTGTCCTCGATGACCAGGGTGCCGGCCTCCTTGTCGGCGGTCAGCGCGATGGCGAAGTCCGGGTCCTCGGCGGTCAGCCCGGGCTCGGTCAGCGCCAGGTAGCGCAGCCGGTCGCAGGCGTCGGAGGCGTTGGAGATCAGCTCCCGCAGGAAGATCTCGCTGTTGGAGTAGAGGGCGCCGGCGACGATCTCAAGCAGCCGGCTGACCTCGGCTTGGAAGGAATGTGTCTGTTCCGACATCGTTGTCCTGTTTTCATGGCCTCGTCTTCCACTTTGCCTGGCGGGCGGCAAGTGGAAGCGAGGGTCAACACGGATGGACTCAAAGGGGTCTGTGCGCTGATATGTATCAAGGCGCCGCGCCCTTCAAGTCCTTAGGCCAGTCCTGGGAGGATGAGGGTTATGATGACAGGGCCGAAGCAGGATCGGGGCCGCGCGGTCGGAGAGCCCAGGGTCGACGACACAAGTGTCGACGACAACAGGGCCGAGGACCCCACGGCCGAGGACCGCGAGGCCATGGTCGCCGAGATCATCGCCGAGGTGGCGGCGACCGCCGGCTTCCTGGGCAAGGACCGGCTCGACCCCCGGGTGCTGGAGGCCCTGCGCAAGGTGCCGCGCCACGCCTTCGTGCCGGCCTGGGAGCGGCCCTTCGCCTACGAGAACCGGCCGCTGCCGATCGGCGAGGGCCAGACCATCTCGCAGCCCTACATCGTCGCGATCATGACCGACCTGGCGCGGATCGGCGCCGGCGACCGGGTCCTGGAGGTCGGCACCGGCTGCGGCTACCAGGCCGCGGTCCTGGCCGAGCTGGCCGCCGAGGTCGACAGCATCGAGCGCTTCCCGGCCCTGGCCGCGGCGGCGGCCGAGCGCCTGGCCAGCCTGGGCTACCGCAACCTCCGGGTCCGCGCCGGCGACGGCACCCGCGGCTGGCCGGAGGAGGCCGAGGACCGCGCGCCGCGCCCCTACGACGCCATCCTGGTCACCGCCGCGGCCCAGGGCGCCGTCCCCGAGGCCCTGATCCGCCAGCTCGCCCCGGGCGGCCGCCTGGTGATCCCGGTGGAGCGGCACCCGCGCGACCCGGCGGCCCAGGGCTTCGACCTGCGGGTCCTCTGGTTCGGGCCCGAGCAGGACCTCCTGGTCCTGACCAAGGACGCCGAGGGACGGGTGGCCGAGGAGAAGATCCTGCCGGTCGCCTTCGTGCCGCTGATCGCGGAGGCGGGCGCCGAGGAGACCTAGCGCCCTACGGCGTCCCTCGCTCGTCCTCGACCTCTCGCCTCTGGAGGACGCGGTCGATCAGGCCCCACGCCAGAGCTTCCTCCGCCGTCATGAAGCGGTCGCGGTCGAGCGTCCGCTCGACCTCTTCGTAGCTGCGTCCGCAATGCTCGGCATAGAGCCCGATCATGCGGCGCTTGGTTTTCTGTATTTCCTCGGCGTGGATGAAGATGTCCGATGCCTGGCCTCGGAAGCCACCCAAGGGCTGATGGACGAGCAGGCTCGCGTTGGGCAGCGCCGCGCGCGCGCCGGGCTCGCCCGCCATCAGCAGGAAGGACCCCATGGAGTGGGCCGTCCCCATGCAGAGCGTGTGCACCGGCGCCTTGATGTACCGCATGGTGTCGTACATCGCGAAGCCGCTGGTGACCGCACCGCCGGGCGAGTTGATGTAGAGGTGGATCGGCTTCTTGGGATTCTCCGACTCCAGGAAGAGCAGCTGCGCGCAGACCAAGGCGGAGACCTCGTCGTTGACCTCGCCGTTGAGGAAGACGATCCGCTCGCGCAGAAGCCTCGAATAGATGTCGAAGGCGCGTTCTCCCCGGCTCGATTGCTCGACGACCATGGGGACGAGTTGCATCGTGTCGCGCATCGGCGAACTCCTGTCTGCCGGAATCTGTGTCTTGGGCCGAGAGGCGTCAGGCGGCGCGCATCAGCGGGGCCCGGTTGCCGTTGGCGGCCCTGGGCGGCCGCCGCGCCAGGCGCGCGTCCGCCAGCCGATGGATGATCCTCAGCGTGGTGCCGCCATCGGCCTTGGGATCGAGCTGAAAGGTGACCAGGCTCTCCAGGAAGGGCGGCTCGCTGTCCCGCATCCTGTAGCGGACCTCCTTGCCCGGCGCCGAGGAGACCGGCTCGGCCTCGGCCAGGTCGCCCTTCGGCAGCCAACGCTCGCGAAACGCGGCGATGCTGATCGCCCGCCAGACCTTTTCGGGCGGCGCGTCGAGCTCGTATTCGAGCACCAGGTCTTCCGCCTCAGCCTCCAAGCCCTCGGCCTTCAATTCGGTCATTGGTCCATGTCCTTCAGCAGATCCTTCAAAGCCTCGACCCGCGCCGGCCAGTAGGCGCGATACTTCGCAAGCCATCCGGCGATCAGCGCCAGCCCGTCCGGATCGACCTCGTAGTTCACGAAGCGCCCTTGCCGTTCCTCCCGCACCAGCCTCGCCTTGCGGAGAACCGCGAGATGCTGGGACATGGCCGGCTGACTGATCTCCATGCCTTGGCGCAAGGCGCTGGCATTCATACCCCCCGACGCCAGCTTCTCGAAGATCGCGCGGCGCGTCGGATCGGCAAGCGCCCTGAATACGTCGTTCTCGGTCATGCAGATACATAAGCACACACTTATGTATCTGGCAAGCTCTTTGCGACGGTTGCGGGGCCAGCGCCGACAAGGCCCTCGCCGCTAACGGTCCGGCGACCTTCTCAGCGAAGTGACGGCCTCCTCAGCGGTCACGGCAGATGTCAACATGGCGGAACTGGAAAGGCGCGTTTCGGCCCATAGCGGGTCGTTCGGCTCGGATCATTGGAATTAACCGCGATGCGGACCTTTCGGACCTCCGTCGGGCGGCAAGTCAGGATCACAAAGGGCGGAAAGGAGACATTCGCTGCGACTTGCGCAAGAGTCCACTTTATCATGGATTGTAGACCTATCCCTTTGTGTCAAGGGCATCTAATCTCTACACTCAAAGCAAATTGTGTATCCATTGTTTGAGGTCCTTTCGATGCAGTGGGACCACGATCACATCGCCCATATTGGCGGCGAGACGGAAACCCCCTCCGATCCTGCAACTGAAACTGGCGCATGGCGCAAACGGATTGAGCCTTGGCTGTCCGCCGTGTTTCAGGCCGAGCATCTTTCCCTTCTGCTAGGAAACGGTTTCACGACGGGAATAGCCAATCATGCGGGTGGAGCGCCGACAAGCATGGCCAGTTCCGGTTTTGGCGACTCTCCGAACGAAGACAAGGTGGCCGCGCGCGCCAAAGAGCTGGCGGAGGCCATGGGAAGGGGCAGCGCCAACATCGAGGATGAGCTTTCGGCAGCGCTAACGCTATTAGGTGGTTTGCAAATTCTCGGACACTCAGACGCTGCCGCTTGGGAAACTGCGATCGACAACGTACTCGGCGGGTTTATCAAGGACGTACTCGCCACGGAAAAAAGCATCAGCGACGGTATCGATAACGAGCCCGCCGGCGGTGGCCCGCTTGCAAGGGAGATCCTCGTTTCGTTTCTGATGAGTTTTGCCAGCAGGGCCGCTTCTAGGGAGCGACTGCACATCTTCACAACCAACTACGATCGCCTGATTGAGCGCGGCTGCGATTATGCTGGGCTTCGTATTATCGACCGTTTTACCGGGGCGCTTGAGCCGGAATTCAGGTCGTCGCGCCTGCATGTGGACATGCACTATACGCCGCCCGGAATCAGGGGCGAGCCGCGCCACCTGGAAGGCATCATACATCTTACCAAGCTTCACGGCTCACTCGACTGGCGATACGACAAACCAAGCTTGTACCGCACAGGCCTACCGTTCGGGGCCGACGCCGGACATCCTGCGGTGCCCGATAGCCCGCGCGATTCGGTGATGATCTACCCCAACGCGGTCAAGGATATTGAAACGGCGGCCTATCCGTACGCCGACCTGTTCCGCGATTTTTCGTCCTCAGTCTGCCAGCCCAACAACGTGCTCGTCACCTACGGCTACGGTTTTGGAGATGACCATATCAATAGGGTCATCGCCGATATGCTTACCATTCCGTCTACGCACCTTGTGGTACTAGCGTGGGGCGAGAAGCCTCACGAGCGAATTGCGTCCTTCGTCTCCCGTGTTGGCAGGCCGCAGCAGCTTACGCTGCTGATTGGCAAGCACTTCGGCGATATTCGGACGCTGGTTGAGCATTATCTTCCCAAGCCGGCCATCGATCCGCTCACGATCCGCATGAGCGAACTTGTGGAGCGGCGCGGCAAGGTCGCAGGTAAAGAGCCGGGTGAAGACGGCAGCGCGCCATGACCACGATCGTCGAACGCATCGGTACGCTTTCAGTTGGCCGTGTTGAAACCGTTACCGCCGAAGAGCTGCGCATCGCCCTCTTCAATGAGACACCGCAGGCGACGGCGCTGAATACCGGCACGCCCACCGGCTTTCCGCGTGTCAACGCCTATGTGCTGATACCGAACGAAACCGGCGCGGTCGTCGCGGTCATCAAAGAAATCTTCATCGTTCGTGCAAAGCCGGGTCCCGGAAAGCACGACGAGGCCCTTGTGGATATTCCGTTTCCTGCCCGGACTGTGATTGCCATTCCCTTCGGCACTCTGCTGCGCGAAGGAAATGACGGCGACGGCCAGCCCCTCTATGCCCTGGAACGTGGCGTCCCGGTGCTGCCTTCGGTTGGTGATCCCGTTCTCCTTCCGACGGCAACGCAATTGCGTTCCATCGTAGAAGCCAAGACCGACGACCGGCTGATCCAGATTGGCTCCGCTCCCTTTGCCGGCAATGCTCGTGTGTGGGTACACCCCGACAAGCTTTTTGGCCGGCACCTTGCCGTCCTTGGCAACACCGGCAGCGGTAAGTCCTGCTCCGTTGCAGGTATTGTCCGGTGGTCGCTGGAAAGCGCGGCGGCGACGCAGGAAGGCCAGGAAGCCAAGCCCGCGAATGCCCGGTTCATAATTCTCGATCCCAACGGCGAATATGCGCAGGCATTTGAAGACGGTACGTTGCCGGTCAGGCGGTTTGCTGTTGGAGGCAAGGGCGGCGCTAACCCGCTGACGGTGCCTGGCTGGCTCTGGAACGGGCAGGAGTGGGCGGCTTTCACCTCCGCGCAGCCTGGTGTTCAACGTCCAATATTGCTCAGGGCGCTGCGGCAGTTGCGTAATGCCGGTTCATCCGTCGTGACCGCGAGGTCGCAGGCAATCAGGCGCTATACTGGCTACATCCGTAAGCTAGAACAGCTTTCCGCCGATTTGCCACAGAGTATCACCGACTTTCCAAACAACAAGAACTTTGGAGACTTGCTCGAAGGGTTGGTTGGCCTGACACAGAATGACGAAGCGGTGCTAGCGCCATATGGAGCAGACGCGGCAGACCTTTTGGCGGCCATAACTGCAGTCCGTGATCCGATCGAACGAGTTCGCAGCTCGCGACAATGGGCAAGTGGGACTGGATACAACAATTTCCAGCCAAATGACTTGCACGCAGTTGTGGCTCAATTGCACACCATAATTGACGTCTTTCCGATTGCCGAGACCCACGGTGAGATCAGCGAAGATGCGCCCGTGCGCTTTGATGTTGGTGCGCTTCCTGATCGCATCCACGATGTTGCCATGGCTACGGGAGGGCAGGCTCTCAATAACGTCGAACCGCTGATCAATCGTGTTCAGGTCATGCTTGGCGATGCCGGGCTCCGTCCAGTCATCGATACCGAAGGTGCCGCATCGCTCAGCGAGTGGCTTGCAGGCCTGCTTGGCCCCAGCGAAGGCGCAGCAGAGCCGCTTGCCATTCTTGATCTCTCACTCGTTCCTTCGGACGTTGTGCATGTTGCCGTAGCCGTTATCTCCCGGCTGATATTCGAAGCCCTGCAACGTCACATCAAGGAGACGAACGAGGCCCTTCCGACTGTGTTAGTGTTGGAGGAAGCGCATAGCTTCGTACGCAAGGACGCGGACGTTGGCGCGAGCGCGCAGGCCGCTGATTTGTGCCGCCAGACCTTTGAGCGGATAGCCAGAGAGGGACGCAAGTTTGGCCTTGGTTTGGTGCTGGCCTCGCAGCGGCCTTCCGAATTGTCACCAACGGTCTTGGCGCAGTGTAACTCGTTTCTGCTCCACCGAATCGTCAACGACGTTGATCAGAACCTTGTCCGCCGTCTCGTCCCCGATGCACTGGGTGGACTTCTTGGCGAACTTCCAACGCTTCCTTCGCAGCAAGCAATCCTTCTTGGCTGGGCCGTGCCCACCCCTGTTCTTGTTCGTATACGCGATCTGCAGAAGGCACAGCGTCCAAGTTCAGACGATCCGCGGTTCTGGGGTACATGGCTCGGCCTTGAAGGTGCTGCGCCAGACTGGACACAAATAGCAAAGACTTGGGAGAAGCCAGAAGAAGAGACCCATCAAGCGGGCAGTGCCGAAGCTGCCGCAGGTGGCGATATCGACCCAGAACCGGACACAGCATAATCGTGGTGTGAAGGTCAGCATTGGGCCGGAAGTGACAGCACGTGATGCTATGTCGATGGTCTCGAAAGGGGCTCAATGCGGTCATTGTGGCACCCGTCAGAAATGGCCGCTCCTGGCCGATATCCGCCATGTTTGGGTTTCACTGCCGAGGATCCGCTTCAGCCTTATAACGGACCACTCGTCGGCAGCAGTGCGAAGGGCGGCAAGGAGTTTAGGAACTATCGTCAGCTTACGGCCCTGGGAACTGGTATCGGCAAGGCCAGAGTCCGGGCCGCTATCGGCCCATAGGTCTTGTATAGCTGACGTACGCGGCCAGCCGCTCCAGGTCGTGCAGGGCCGATAGCAGGATGTCGGCGTCGCAGTCCGGTGCGGCGGCGTAGAGCGTGTCGCAGTAGAAGGCGGGGCGCAGTTTGAGGACGAGGCCGTGGAGGCTTGCGGGGCGGGACTTCGCAAGGGCCTCGGTCGCCATCCGGTCGAGGGTGGCAAGCGTCTTGTAGCGAGCGCGGTATTCCGGTCGGTTTTCATGGGCTAAGGGGCCGTGGCATCGCTCGGTCTCGGTGACCCAGTCGACCAGGGCGGTCGTGGTTCGGCGATAGCGGGCGGCCAGGGTGGCGATCCGGGCGTCGCTGTCGCCGTAGGCGCTGCTGGCCAACGGTAGGGCCGGGATCGCGGGAAGGGTGGCGGCTGCGGTGCCGCCGGCCAGCATGGAACGGCGGGAAAGTCTCGTGCTAAGGGTAGGGTCAGCCATGACCGGACTCCTATCAAGTCGGGTTGTGGTCAGGCGCGGA
>JANQGU010000374.1 GCA_028282935.1 Kiloniellales bacterium | reverse complement strand
GGCCTCGGAGTTCCCGGTTCAAGGCGCGCCACAGGTCGTCTAGACTTCGGCAACTTCGCCGTCGGCCATTGCGCGGTCAAGTTGGAGCGAAGGGCGGCCCGTCCGAAGCGGGTCCAGCGGAGGAGGAGACGGCGATGGCGATTCTCGACGGCAAGGTGGTGCTGGTCACCAAGGCGACGGAGTTCGTCGGGGCCGCGGTCTGCGCCACTTGCCGGGCGGAGGGCGCGACCGTCGTCGCCCAGGACCCGGTCTTTGCCGAGGCTGGACGGCGGGCGGCCTTCGAGCAGGCGCATCCCGAGGTCGCCACCCTGGCCGAGGCGGATCCCGCGGCCCTGGTCGCCGAGGTGGTCGCCGCGCAGGGCCGCCTCGACGGGCTGGTGCCCAACGACGGCTTTCCGGCCCTTCGCGCCAAGGTCGAGGACGCCGATCCGGCCGACCTGCGCGCCGGGCTGGAGGCCATGGTGGTCGAACCCTTCCGCCTGATCGGCGCGGCGGTCCCGCAGATGAAAGGGCAGGGCGGCGGCCGGATCGTCCTGGCGACCTCGGCCGTGCCCTATCGCGGGCTGCCGAACTACGGCATGTACGTCACCGCGCGGGGCGCGCAGAACGCCATGGTCCTGACCCTGGCCCGGGAGCTGGCGCGCAGCGGGATCGCGGTCAACGCCGTGGCGCCCAACTTCGTCGAGAACCCTTCCTACTTCTCCGAGGCGCTGCTGAGCGACGAGACGGCGCGGGCCAAGATTCTCTCGCAGATCCCGCTGGGCCGGATCGGCAAGCCGGAGGAGGTCTCCGACGTCGTCGCCTTTCTGCTCTCCGAGAAGGCCGGCTTCATGACCGGCCACGTCGCCCCGGTGGCGGGGGGCTGGGCATGAATGCCGCCTTGCGTAGATACCTCGTCGCCTACCTTGCGGCCATGGTCGTCTTCCTGGTGATCGATTCCCTCTGGCTCGGCGTGATCGCCGCCGATTTCTATCAGGAGAGGCTCGGGCCCTTCATGACCGGGCCGGTCGTGGTCCCCGCGGCGGTCGCCTTCTACCTGCTCTATATCGTTGGCGTCGTGGTCTTCGCGATCGCCCCGGCGCTCGAGACCGGCGCCTGGAAGACGGCGGCGCGCCGCGGCGCGCTCCTGGGCCTGATCGCCTATGCCACCTTCGACCTGACCAACCTGGCGATTCTGCCGGGCTGGCCGCTTTCGGTCGCCCTGGTCGACATGGTCTGGGGCGCCGCGCTGACCGGCACCACCGCGACCCTCGGCTTCCTGATCACCCGGCGCCTTTCCTGACCGGCGTTTCCGCGCTGGCTTTGCCCGGGCAATGATGTAAAAGCTCTTTACATGAGTTGGTCCAAACGCGGCCGGGGACGGCGCGGCTATCACCACGGCAACCTGCGCGAGGCGCTGGTCGCGGCGGCCTTGGAGCTGATCGCGGATAAGGGGCCGGCCGGCTTCACCTTCGCCGAGGCGGCGCGGGCGGCCGGGGTCAGCGCGGCCGCCCCCTATCGCCACTTCCGCGACCGCGAGGCCCTGCTGGCCGAGGTCGCGCGGCGCGGCTTCGAGGCCTTCACCGTCGAGCTGGTCCGGGCCTGGGACAATGGCAAGCCCGACCCGCGCAAGGCCTTCGAGAACGTCGGCCGGGCCTATCTGGACTTCGCCCGCGCCGAGCCGGCCTATTTCGTGGCCATGTTCGAGTCCCAGCTGCCGCCGGACCTGGACCCCGAGCTGGCGCGGGCGGCCGATCAGGCCTACGCGATCCTGCGCCAGGCGGCCGAGGCGCTCTGCGGCGCCCTGCCCGAGGCGGGACGGCCGCCGGCGGCCATGGTCAGCCTGCATCTCTGGTCCCTGGCGCACGGCATCGCCGCGCTCTTTGCCCGCGGCGACGCCGGCCGGCGCAAGCTGCCCATGCCGCCGGAGGATCTCATGGAAGCCGGGGTGCTGATCTATCTGGAAGGGCTCGGCCTCGGCCGGGACTGAAACGGCTTTTTCGTCCTCGGAGTCCGCGCGCGGTTCTTGACATCCGGAAGCGACGGGTCCATTTATGTGAATGTAAAAAACATTTACATGAGGGTCCGATGGAACTTGCAGCGAAATTGGACGACTACGGAAAGCCCGCCTGGATCGCTGTGACGGTCCTGGCCTTCATCGTCTTCTGGCCCTTGGGCCTGGCCTTACTGATCTATCTGTTTTGGAGTGGACGCATGGGATGTTGGAGTCATCGCGGCCCGGGCCGCTGGCATAACCGGAACGGACGCAAGCGGAACCAGGACTGGTTCGCCGGGCGTCACGCCCAATCCAGCGGCAACAGCGCCTTCGACGAGTACCGCGAGGAGACGCTGCGCCGCCTGGAGGACGAGCAGAAGGAGTTCTTCGAGTTCCTCGAGCGTCTGCGCCACGCCAAGGACAAGGCCGAGTTCGACCAGTTCATGGCCGAACGCAAGCGCCGCCCCGAGCCCCCTCAGGCGCCCGAGGGCCCGGCCCCCCAGCCCCAGGGCTGACCACCCCGAAGACCGAAGGCCTAGCGGCGCCGGGCGGCAACGCCCGGCGCTGTTTGTTTCGGGGAGCATTCCGCAGCATGTATTTCGCGGATCCTGGCATGCCCGGGTTTGACCGACGACTGTCCGGTTTCGGGCTGCCGGACCTCAGTGAACGTCTTGGAGGGCCTGGGGGTGCCGCTCGTGAGGTCGAAGGTGACTCTGGCGGCGAGATCGCAGCGAGGCCCCCTCCCCCTTGATGGGGGAGGGCTGGGGTGGGGGTGGTACTGCGTCAGAATTCGCATTCAAGGAGCCGTTTCTTGCGGCCTTACGGCCGCCACCCCCTCCTCGATCCTCCCCCATCAAGGGGGAGGAGGCGTGTCTCGGCCAGCTCTGATCTGATCCGGATAGGCGTGGGCTTGACCCGGGCATCCATGGATCACCGGGTCGAGCCCGGTGATGACAGCTTTGGATTGCAGAGATCTCGAAGCGAGGGCACCGCGTGCGCGAGCATTCGCTTCAAACGTTGAACCTGAAGTGGAAGACGTCGCCGTCCTGGACGACGTAGTCGCGGCCTTCCAGGCGCAGCTTGCCGGCCTCCTTGGCGCCCTGCTCGCCCTTGCAGGCGAGGAAGTCGTCGTAGGCGATGGTCTCGGCGCGGATGAAGCCCTTCTCGAAGTCGCTGTGGATCACCCCGGCGGCCTCCGGCGCCTTGGCGCCGCGGCGCACGGTCCAGGCCCGGGCCTCCTTGGGCCCGGCGGTGAAGAAGGTGATCAGGTCGAGCAGGGCGTAGCCGGCGCGGGTGACCCGGGCGAGGCCGGTCTCCTCCAGGCCCAGGGACTCGAGAAAGTCCTGGCGCTCGGCCCGGTCGAGCGCCGCGACCTCGGCCTCGATGGCGGCGGAGATGACGACGCAGCCGGCGCCCTCCACAGCCGCGTAGTCGGCGACCCGGGCCGAGAGCGCGTTGCCTTCGGCCGCCGAGCCCTCGTCGACGTTGGCGACGTAGAGCAGCGGCTTGGCGGTCAGGAGCTGAAGCTGCCGGAAGACCGGCGCCTGCTCCGCGGTCACGGCGACCTTGCGCGCGGGCTTGCCGTCGCGCAGGGCGGCGGCGGCCAGCTCCAGGACCTCGAGGCGCTGCTTGGCCTCCTTGTCGCCGCCCCGGGCCTTCTTGGTCGCCGCCTCGATCTGGCGTTCGACGCTCTCCAGGTCGGCCAGCATCAGCTCGGTCTCGACCGTCTCGGCGTCGCGGATCGGGTCGACCGAGCCGTCGACATGGGTGACCTCGCCCTCGAAGCAGCGCAGCACCTGGACGATGGCGTCGACCTCGCGGATCTTGGCCAGGAACTGGTTGCCCAGGCCCTCGCCCTTGGAGGCGCCCTTCACCAGGCCGGCGATGTCGACGAACTCCAGGTGGGTCGGGATGACCTGGGCCGGCTTGACGATGGCGGCGATCTCGTCGAGCCGCAGGTCGGGCAGGGGCACCCGGCCGACGTTGGGCTCGATGGTGCAGAAGGGATAGTTCGCCGCCTCGGCCGCCGTGGTCTCGGTCAGGGCGTTGAACAGGGTCGACTTGCCGACGTTGGGCAGGCCGACGATACCGCAGTTAAAGCCCATGGCCGGCTTCCGTATCCTTGCTTTGGGCGGCCGCTCGCTCGGCCGCCTCGCCGTCGCCGCCTTCGGGCTTGTCGGCCTTGGGGGCCGGCTTGGGCTTCGGCGGGCTGGTCAGGTGGGCGACCCGCGACATGAAGCTGCCGTCGTCGCCGGCCAGCAGCTTGGGCAGCTCGGCGGCCACGGCGTCGATCAGCTTCTCCATGGCCGGCCACTCCGCCTTGGAGAAGTCCGAGAGCACGTGGCGGTGGACCAGCTCCTTGCGGCCGGGGTGGCCGACGCCAAGGCGGATGCGCCAAAAGTCCGGGCCGATGTGGGCGTTGAGGCTGCGCAGGCCGTTGTGCCCGGCGGTGCCACCGCCGCGCTTGACCCGCAGCTTGGCCGGCGCCAGGTCGATCTCGTCGTAGAACACGAAGACCTCCTCCGGCTCCAGCTTGAAGAAGCGCAGGGCCTCGCCGACCGCCCGACCGGACTCGTTCATGTAGGTCTCGGGCTTGAGGACCAGGATCTTCTCACCGCCCATGCGGCCCTCGGAGACCTGGCCCTGGAAGCGCGCACGCCAGGGCCCGAAGCCCTGGCGGCGGACGATCTCGTCCACCGCCAGGAATCCGATGTTGTGCCGGTTCTGGGCGTGCTTCGGGCCCGGGTTGCCGAGACCGACCAAGAGCAGCATGGGACTTCAGCCAGGAAGAGCGGACTACTCCTCCTTGGCCTCCTCGCCCTCGCCCTCCTCGGCGGCTTCCTCGCCGGCCGGCGCTTCGCCTTCCTCGCCTTCCGCCGCGGCCTGCTCCTCGGCGGCCTCGGCCTTGACCGCGCTGGGCGCGGCCACGGTGGCGATGGTGAAGTCGCGGTCGGTGATCGTCGGGGTCACGCCATCGGGCAGCTTGACCATGCTGATGTGCACGGAATCACCGATCTCCAGCCCGGTCAGGTCGAGCTCGATCTGCTGCGGGATGGCGTCGGCCCGGCAGCTGAACTCGATCTCGTGGCGCACGATGTTCAGCACGCCGCCGCGCTTCAGGCCCGGGGACTCCTCTTCGTTGACGAAGTTGACCGGGACGTTGACGGTCACCTCGGTGTCCTGCGCGACCCGCAGGAAGTCGACGTGGACCGTGCGGTCGGAGACCGGGTCGAGCTGCACGTCGCGGGGCAGCACCCGGTGCTTCTTGCCGCCGACCTCGACGTCGTAGAGGGTGGCGAAGAAGCCGGGCCTGTGGAGCTCCCGGTCGACGTCACGGGGGTCCAGGCTGATGGTCAGGGGATCCTTGCGGTCGCCGTAGATCACCGCCGGCACGCGACCGGCGCGACGTACGGCACGGGCGGCCCCCTTCCCGACCCGTTCCCGCGGCTCCGCGGGCAGTGCGATGGTATCGCTCATTTGCTTTCACTCCTCGTCTTCTCGGCCGGCGGTCGCCACCGCCTGCCGTACCATGGCCCGGCCTCCAGGGGTGCCGGCACCGAAAACCGTTCTTGAAGGAAGGGGTCTTAAAAAAGGGGTCAGAGTCATTTTTTGAGGGCGTTCCACTCGGCACTTTCCGGAACGGCCGCCCAGCGCCGGGCCGGAGAGACCGAAAAATGACTCTGACCCCTTTTTTAAGACCCCTTCCTTCAGGA
>JANQGU010000284.1 GCA_028282935.1 Kiloniellales bacterium | reverse complement strand
CGGCGGGCCGCCGCGCGCCACCGAAGGCCGGGTTTGCTTGCCCGCCCGCGGCGTTGCGCTCCGCTTACGGTACAATGCACCGCTGCGCGAAGCGCGCCTAACGGGCGGGCAAGCAAACCCGGTCAAATGAGTCATTATCAACGCTCCTTGGTATAAGACTGCGCCGGAAGCCCTCGGGGCGCAAGGCCCCTCGATTGCCCGCGGCGCGAAGCTGTGCCAACCTCGCCGAAACATGCCCAACCCCGACCTGCGCAAGCCCAACTTCTACGCCAGCGGCGGCCTGAACCGCGCCCACGAGCGGCGCGGCGACCCCGCTTGGCTGGCCGAGCGGCTGGCCGATCCGCGGACCCTGCTGGTGCCGGTCTGGCGCCAGCGCAACCTTTTCCTGCAGGTCGAGTCGCCGCGCGCCCGCTTCCTGCGCGCCGACGAGGCCGGGCACCTGGTCGAGCAGGCCGAGGGGCTGGCGCTGCTCGGGCTCTACGAGGAGACCGCCTACATCGCCCTCGACCTGACGCCCCTGGAGGCGCCCGAGCCGGGCCCGAGCCTGACCGAGGACAGCGCCTTCCAGGACATCCGGGCGGTCGGCCCGCTGCTCGCCCACTGGGAGGGTGCGCTGCTGGCCTATGCCCGGGGCATGATGTACTGGCATTCGCGGCACCGCTTCTGCGGCCTCTGCGGCCATCCGACCGAGAGCCTGGAGGCCGGGCACCTGCGCCGCTGCTGCAACCCCGCCTGCGGCACGCCGCACTTCCCGCGCACCGACCCGGCGGTGATCATGCTGGTCCACGACGGCGAGCGCTGCCTGATGGGCCGCCAGGCGGCCTGGCCGGCCGGCATGCACTCGACCCTGGCCGGCTTCGTCGAGCCGGGCGAGAGCCTGGAGGACGCCGTCGCGCGCGAGGTCGAGGAGGAGAGCGGCATCCGGGTCGACGAGGTCCGCTACCACTCCTCCCAGCCCTGGCCCTTCCCCTCCTCGATCATGCTGGGCTTCCACGCCCGCTACGCCAGCGGTGAGTTGACGGTGAATCCCGACGAGTTGGAGAGCGCGCGCTGGTTCAGCCGTGACGAGCTCAGGAACTCGCCGGAGGACGACAGCCTGCGCCTGCCCCGCAAGGATTCCATCGCGCGGCGCCTGATCGAGGACTGGCTGGCGGAACCGGTCTGACAGGCCGCCCCAGATCCCGAACCTCAGATCCCGAACTTCAGATCCCGATCAGGCCGATCACCAGGCCCATGACCAGCAGGACGCCGAGCCAGTGGCCGGCGTCGATGAGGGTCAGCGACCAGCGGGCGCTCTGGAAGCGGTGGTTGACGGTCTGGGTGGTCAGGACGAAGCCGGCCCAGACAAGGCCGGCGGTGATCAGGCCCGTCACCGCGGTCACCTCGCCGAAGTGCCCGACCACCCCGGCCAGGACCCAGGCCATGACCAACTGCGCGGCGAAGGCGATGACGTAGGGGGCCGCCGCCGGCTTGGGCTGCTCGGTCATGCCCAGCGCCGCCATCCATTGCCTGCCGAGCAGCCCGTACCACACGGCGCCGAAGACGAAGCCGGCCCCGGCCGCGATGGCGACCGCAAGATAGTTGATGCCCGCGAAGGTCACGTCCTGCCCTCCCTGAAACGGCCCCCGAAACGACCCCTGAAACGGCTGAGGTTCCAGGTAAACACCGCAGGCCTCGCGGGTCATCCCCGAAGGGCCCGGAAGGGGCCGCGCGGGCGGTCCCCGGAATCAGTCGCCCTGGTACTCGCCGCTGCTGCGGAAGGAGTTGGCGGCATAGACGCCGAGGATCTTGACCTCGCGGGAGAAGAAGCTCAGCTCCTCGAGCGCCAGGCGGACCAGCCGGTCCTCGGGATGGCCTTCGACGTCGGCGTAGAACTGCGCCACCGTGAAGTTGGCGTCGATGATGTAGCTTTCCAGCTTGGTGATGTTGACGCCGTTGGTCGCGAAGCCGCCCAGCGCCTTGTAGAGCGACGCCGGCACCGAGCGCACCCGGAACACGAAGGAGGTGATCACCGGGCCCTGGTCGGGCTCCGGATGCACCGGGTCCTGGGCCATGATCAGGAAGCGGGTGGTGTTGTGCGCGGTGTCCTGGACGTCCTCGGCCAGGCTGTCCAGGCCGTAGATCTCGCCGGCCAGGGCCGAGGCGATCGCGGCCCGGCTGGGATCGCCGGCGGCGGCCACCTCCTCGGCCGCGCCGGCGGTGTCGGCGCGGACCACCGGCGTGAAGCCGTGGCGGCGCACGAAGTCCCGGCACTGGGACAGGGCCTGGACATGGCTCTGCACGCTGCGGATGCCCTCCAGGGTCGCGCCCTTCGGGGCCAGGAGGTGATGATCGACCCGCTGGAAGTGCTCGCCGATGATGTGCAGGCCGGACTCCGGCAGCAGGTGGTGGATGTCCGCGACCCGGCCGGCGCTGGAGTTCTCGATCGGGATCATCGCCAGGCGCGCCCGGCCGTCGGAGACCGCGGCGAAGGTGTCCTCGAAGTCCGGGCAGGGCAAGGTCGTCAGATCCGGGTAGACCGCCCGGCAGGCCTTGTCGGAATAGGCGCCGGCGATGCCCTGGAAGGCGATGAAGGGCTCGGACTGAGAGGATTCGGCCATGACGGGTCCCGCGAGGAAAGCCTTTTCGGGGCTGAGGGGGGCTATCCGGCCGAAGGTGCCATGAGATCGCGGATCCGGTCCAGATCGGCCGGAGTATCGACACCGAGCGGATCGCTGTCAATCAAGGCCAGATCGATCCGCTGGCCGTCGTCCATGGCGCGCAGCTGCTCCAGCTTGCGCGCCCGCTCGCGGGCCGAGGGCGGCAGGGCGACGAAGCGCGCCAGGGCCCGGCGGCGGTAGGCATAGATGCCGACGTGGTGGTAGGCCGGCCCCGCGTGGTCCGGCGGCAGCTCGCGCAGGAAGTCGATCGCCCTGGCCGTGCGGCCGGCGCCGAAATCGGCGAGGGCCTTGACCACGTGGGGGTCGTCGCGTTCGGCCGGGTCCTCGATCCGGACCGCGGCGGTGGCGATGTCGACCGCGGGCTCCGCCAGGGGCGTCAGGACCGCGCGCAGGACCTCGGGGTCGAGGTTCGGCAGGTCCCCCTGCAGGTTGACGATCACGTCGTGCCGGCCCTCGGGATCGGCCAGCTCGACCGCCTCCCAGATCCGGTCGGAGCCGGAGGGATGCTCGGGCCGGGTCAGCACCGCCCGGCCGCCCGCCGCTTCCACCGCGGCGGCGATCTCCGCCTCGGCGCAGGCCACCAGCACCGGGCCGACCTCGGCCTCGATCGCGCGCCGCCAGACGTGAACGATCATCGGCTGGCCGTGAATCTCGGCCAGCGGCTTGTCGGGCAGGCGAGTCGAAGCGAGACGCGCCGGAATCACCACGATGGGGTTCATGAGAAAGGCTGGGCCGTGTCGTCTGTGGGTCGCGGGAGAATAAAGCCGCCGACGGGACCGGAAAAGCGCTTTCGCCCGCGGCACGCAGTATTGAACGGCCCAGGGTCCGCCGTTATTGTCACGCCGCAAAAGGTCAAAGAGCCAGTGCATATCAGGGGACGAGAATGGACTCCCTCGAGCTGAACAAGATCGTCGCCGCCATCCTGACTGCGAGCGTTATCGCCATGGTGAGCGGCTTTGTCGCCGGCTTCGTCGTACAGCCGCCGGAGGCCCCGGAAGAACGGGCCTATGTCATTGCGACCCCCGACGACGGCGACGTCCAGGTCGGCGCCGAGACGCCCGAACCGGTGGAGGAATCGATCCTGGTGCTGCTGGCCTCGGCGGACGCCGCGGCCGGCGAGAGCGTCACCCGGAAATGCACGGCCTGCCACACCTTCGACGAGGGCGGCCCCAACCGTGTCGGTCCCAACCTCTGGGACATCGTCGGCCGCCCGATCGGCGGGGCCGACGGCTTCAACTATTCCGACGCGCTGTCCGGCCTGTCGGACCAGACCTGGAGCTACGAGAACCTGGACGCCTTCCTGGCCGCCCCCAAGGCCTGGGCGCCGGGGACCAAGATGGCCTACGCCGGGCTGAAGAAGGCCGACGACCGGGCCGAGCTGATCGCCTATATGCGCGGCCTCAGCAACGACCCGAAGCCGCTGCCGGAGGCCGAGGCGGCACCGGAACCCGCGGCCGAGACGGTGGTCGAGACCGCCAGCGAGGTCGTCGCCGAGACGGCGGCGGAGGTCACCGAGGCCGTGACCGAGGCCGGTGAAGCCATCGCGGAAACCGCGGCCGAGGCCGGCGAAGCGATCGCGGAGACGGCGGAACAGGCCGCGGACTCCGTTGCGGAGACGGCGGCGGAGATCGCCACCGATGTCGCCACGGACACGAGCGATGCCGCAGAGACGGCGAGCAACGGCACCGAGACCGAAGCGGCCGCCCCGGGCGAGACCCAGGAGGCGGCGGTGCCCGCCTCGGGCCTACTCGCGATGATCGCCGCCGCCGACCCGGCGGCGGGCCAGAAGGTCGCGCGCAAGTGCCGGGCCTGCCACTCCTTCGACAGCGGCGGCGGCAACCGCGTCGGGCCGCCGCTCTACGGGGTTCTCGGCCGCGCGGTCGCCGGCGTCGAGGGCTACACCTATTCCTCCGCCTTCAAGGCGAAGGCGGAGGAGACCTGGAACTACGACAACATGGCCGCCTTCCTCGCCAAGCCCAGGGAATGGGCGCCCGGGACCAAGATGGCCTTCGCCGGCCTGCGCAAGGAGGAGGATGTCGCCGCCATGATCGCCTACCTGCGCCAACAGCACGACAGCCCGCCGGCCCTGCCCGAATAGGCGCCACGGCCATGCCGGCCGGCGCCGCCGGAGACCGCCTGGACGACTACCTCGCGCTGGCCGAGGAGCTCGCCGAGGCCAGCGCGCCGATCATCCGGAAATGGTTCCGCAGCGGCGCCGAGGTCGAGGACAAGGCCGACGCCTCGCCGGTGACCCAGGCCGATCGCGAGGCCGAGGCGGCGATGCGCGGGATCATCGCCGCAAGCTTTCCCGAGCACGGCATCATCGGCGAGGAGCACGGCACCGAAGGCGGCGAGGCCGACTACGTCTGGGTCCTCGACCCGATCGACGGCACCAAGCGCTTCGTCGCCGGCCAGCCCTGGTTCGGCACCCTGATCGCCCTCACCCATCTCGGCCGGCCGATCCTCGGGGTCATCGACATTCCCCTGCTGGCGCAGCGCTGGGTCGGTGCGGAGGGACGGCCGAGCCTGCTGCGCAGCGAGGGCGGGACCTCCGAGGTGCGGACGCGGTCCTGCGCGTCGCTGGAGGCTGCGATCCTCTCCTCGACCTCCCCGGACATGTTCGCGGGCGCGGCGACGGCGGCCTTCGACCGGCTGCGCGGGGCGGTGAAGTACACGCTCTACGGCGGCGACTGCTTCTCCTACGGCACCCTGGCCAGCGGCCGCCTGGACCTGGTGGTCGAGGCCGCAATGGGGGTCTACGACTTCATGGCCCTGGTGCCGGTGGTCGAGGGCGCCGGCGGCCGGATCACCGACTGGCAGGGCCGGCCGCTGACCCTGGCCTCGGGCGATCAGGTGCTCGCCGCCGGCGATCCGGGCCTGCACGCGGCCGCCATGGCGCGGCTCGCGGCCGATTAACTTTTCGTCAACCCTATGGCCGGAGCCTTGCCTCACCTGAAAAAACACTCTAACTGCGTAGATGTGCGCAAGACCGAGCCACAACGAAAAGCGCCTTTCGGCCTGACCGGGACCGGCCTGGCCTTTCTGCTCGCCCTGGCGGCGCAGCCGGCGGGCGCGGAGACCGAGGGCGCCGCCGGCGCGGACGAGGCCGGCCAGACGATCCACCGCGCCCACGCCATCGCCATGCACGGCGAGCCCAAGTACGGCGCGGGCTTCACCCACTTCGACTACGTCAATCCGAACGCGCCCAAGGGTGGGACGCTGCGCAGCGGCACCCAGGGCGCCTTCGATTCCTTCAATCCTTGGATCCCTAAAGGCGAAGCCGTCACCCCCGGCGGCGACACGCTGCTTGTCAACGGGGCCGACGAGCCCTTCACCATGTACTGCCTGATCTGTGAGACGGTGGAATGGCCTGAGGACCGGTCCTGGGTCACCTTTCATCTGCGTCCGGAGGCGCGATGGCACGATGGCGAGCCGATCACGCCGGAAGATGTCATCTTCTCGCTCAAGACACTGAAGGAGAAGGGCCGGCCGTTCTTCCGCTTCTACTACGGCTCGATCGAACGGACCGAGAAGGTCGGCCTCCGTTCGGTCCGCTTCGTGTTCGGGGAGGACGACAACCGCGAACTGCCCCTGATCGCCGGCCAAATGCCGATTCTGCCGAAGCACTACTGGGAGAGCCGCGATTTCGCGGCCACGACGCTGGAGCCTCCCTTGACCAGCGGGCCCTATCGGATCGTCGAGTGGGAGCCCGGTCGCTTTGTCGTGAAGGAGAGGGTCAAGGACTACTGGGCCCGGGACCTGCCGGTCAAGAAGGGCATGTACAACTTCGACCGCCTTCGGACCACCTACTATCTGGACGCCACCGCCATCCGCCAGGCCCTGAAGGCGGGCCAGATCGACATCCGGGTCGAGAACCAGGCCAAGGCCTGGGCCACGGACTATGACATCCCTTCGGTCAGGGACGGTCAGCTGGTCATGAAGCAGTTCGAGCACCAACTGCCCGCCGGGATGCAGTCCTTCGCTTTCAACATCCGGCGCGAGATCTTCAAGGACAAGCGGGTCCGCCGGGCCTTGAGCTACGCCTTCGACTTCGAGTGGACCAACCCCAAGCTCTTCTTCGGCCAGTACAAGCGAACCGACAGCTACTTCGAGAATTCCGAACTGGCCTCCACCGCGCTGCCGGAGGGCCGGGAACTGGAAATCCTCGCGCCCTATCGCGGACGAGTCCCGGAAGAGGTCTTCACCCGGGAATTCAAGGTGCCCGTGACCAATGGCGCCGGCTGGCCGCGCGACAACCTGATCTCGGCTTCGCGCCTTCTCGAGGAGGCCGGCTGGAAGGTCGATGAGGAAGGCGTTCTGCGCAACGTGACGACCGGGAGGCGATTCACCTTCGAGTTCCTCCTGGTGAGCCCGGACTTCCAGCGCATCGTCCTGCCGTTCAAGCGCAACCTGAAGCGGCTCGGCATCGACATGCGGGTCCGGCTGGTCGACAGCTCCCAGTACATCAACCGGTTCCGGTCCCGGGACTACGACATGCTGTCCTTCGTCTGGGGCCAGTCCAACTCGCCGGGCAACGAACAGCGCGGCTTCTGGTCCTCCCAGGCCGCGGACCAATCGGCGTCACGCAACGCAATCGGCATCAAGGATCCCGTCGTCGACGAACTGATCGAACTCTTGATCCAGGCGCCGACCCGCGAGGAGCTGGTGTACCGGACCCGCGCCCTGGACCGGGTGCTGCTCTGGGGCCACTACGTGGTCCCGGCGTGGCATCTCTCGGCGAGCCGCATCCTGTATTGGGACAAGCTGTCATACCCGGAGACGACGCCGAGCAGCGGCACCTCGACCTCCTACTGGTGGTATGACGAAAGCAAAGCGGCGGCGCTCGCCGAGGCGCGCCCCGGCATGCTCAACACCGCGTCGGGGCAGGACGGCGCGAAGGCCGCCTTCGATGCCCGCCGGCTCTTCGGCCTCGGGCTCTTCGCGCTGCTTGGCCTCGCGGTCTGGTTCGCGCTGCGGATCAGCGGCCTGCGGCGCGAGGAGCGGGTGGCGGTGATCGAGTCATGACGGCCTACATCCTTCGCCGGCTGGTCCTGCTGGTCCCGACGCTGTTCGTGGTCATGCTGGTGAACTTCGTGGTTCTGCAGTTCTTGCCCGGCGGCCCGGTCGAGCAGATCATTGCCGAGCTCACCGGCGAGGGCACACTGATCACCGAGCGGGTCACCCGCAGCGGAAGCTCGGAGCTCGGCGCCCAGAACCAAGCTGCGCAGGACATTTCGGGGGATGCCCCCCGCGGCACCTACCGCGGCGCCCAGGGCCTGGACCCGGCCTTCATCGCGGAACTGGAGAAGCAGTTCGGCCTCGACAGACCCTGGCACGAGCGTTTCTGGGTCATGCTGACCAACTACGTGGTCTTCGACTTTGGCGATTCCTTCTTCCGGGACCGTCCGGTCGTCGACCTGATCATCGACAAGATGCCGGTCTCGATCTCGCTCGGCATCTGGGCGACCCTCTTGATCTATCTGGTCTCAATCCCCTTGGGAGTCGCCAAGGCCGTCCGCGACGGCACCAACTTCGACCTCTGGAGCTCGGCCCTGGTGGTGATCGGCACCGCCGTTCCCGGCTTCCTCTTCGCGGTCTTCCTTCTGGTGGTCTTCGCCGGCGGCGTCTACCTGGACTGGTTCCCCCTGGCCGGACTGACCTCTGAGAACTGGGACCGGCTTTCCGTCTTCGAGAAGGTCCTTGACTACCTTTGGCACCTGAGCCTGCCGATCGTCGCCTTCGCCATCGGCGGCTTTGCGGGCCTCACGATGCTGACCAAGAACTCCTTCCTGGACCAGATCAACCAGCAGTACGTCATAACGGCGCGTGCCAAGGGCCTGCCGGAACGCCGCGTGCTCTACGGCCACGTCTTCCGCAACGCCATGCTGATCGTCATCGCCGGCTTCCCCGCAGCCCTCGCCGGCATGCTGTTCACCGGCTCGGTCCTGATCGAGGTGATCTTCTCCCTCGACGGCCTGGGCCGGCTCGGCTTCGAGGCGGTCTTCAACCGCGACTACCCCATCGTGCTGGGTACTCTGTTCTTCTTCACTCTCTTCGGCCTGCTGATGGGGCTGATCACCGACCTGACCTACACCCTGATCGATCCGCGGATCGATTTCGAGACGCGGGAGACCTGAGGCCGTGACCGAGCGTCTCTTCGGCAGGAAACTGACGCCGATCAACCAGCGCCGCCTGGCCAACTTCCGGGCCAACAAACGCGGCTACTGGTCCTTCTGGATCTTCCTGGTGCTGTTCGGCCTGTCGCTCTTCGCCGAGCTGATCGCCAACGACCAGCCCTTCCTGGTCTCCTACGACGGCGGGATCTATTCGCCGATCCTCTTCTTCTATCCGGAGACCGAGTTCGGGGGCGTCCTGCCGACCGAGGCCGACTACACCGACCCGGCGGTCGCGGCCCGGATCGAGGAGAAGGGCTGGATGCTCTGGCCGCTGATCCGCTACGATCAGGTGACGGTGGCCTGGGACCTGCCCGATGCCGCACCCACACCGCCGGATGGGCAGCATTGGCTGGGCACCGACGATCAGGCCCGCGACGTGGTCGCCAGGGTCATCTACGGCTTCCGCATCTCGGTGCTCTTCGGCTTCACCCTGACGGTCATCTCGGCGGTCATCGGGATCGCCGCCGGCGCGATCCAGGGCTACTACGGCGGCTGGATCGACCTGATCTTCCAGCGCTTCATCGAGATCTGGTCCTCGATGCCGCAGCTCTACATCCTGATCATCCTCGCCTCGGTCATCGAGCCCAACTTCTGGTGGCTGCTCGGGGTCCTTCTGCTGTTCTCCTGGATCGGTTTCGTCGGCGTGGTCCGGGCGGAGTTCCTCAAGACCCGGAACTTCGACTACGTGAGGGCGGCGCGCGCCCTGGGCGTCTCCGACCAGGTGATCATCTTCCGCCACGTGCTGCCCAACGCCATGGTCGCGACCATGACCTTCATGCCCTTCACGCTGGCCGGCTCGGTCACCATCCTGACCTCGCTCGATTTCCTGGGCATCGGCCTGCCGCCCGGCTCGGCCTCCTTGGGCGACCTGCTGGCCCAGGGCAAGGCCAACCTGCAGGCGCCCTGGCTCGGACTGACCGGCTTCTTCGTGATCGGAATCATGCTGTCGCTGCTGATCTTCATCGGCGAGGCGGTGCGCGACGCCTTCGATCCGCGCAAGCTCTTCGCCGCCGCCCCGCCGCCGGAAGAGACGACGCCCGACGTGCGGCCGAGCGCCACGCCCGAGCGCGCGCCACAGGGAGCCGAGTGATGCCCGACGAAGGAATGAGCGGCCCGCTCCTCAGGGTCAGCAGCCTGGGCGTCAACTTCCGCTCGCACCAGGGCAAGACCGCGGCGGTCAAGGGCGTCTCCTTCGAGATCGAGAAGGGCAAGACCCTGGCCCTGGTCGGCGAGAGCGGCTCCGGCAAGTCGGTCTCGGCACTGTCGATCCTGCAGCTCCTGCCCTACCCGGCCGCCAGCCACACCATCGGCTCCTCCGTCGTCTTCAAGGGCGAGCAGCTGATGGGCGCCTCGGCGCGCAAGCTGCGCCAGGTCCGCGGCGACCAGATCTCGATGATCTTCCAGGAGCCGATGACCTCGCTCAACCCGCTGCACAAGGTCGAGAAGCAGATCGCCGAGACCCTGATCCTGCACAAGGGCCTGAACCCGGAGCAGTGCCGCGGACGGGTGCTGGAGCTGCTGCGCCTGGTCGGCCTGCAGGATCCGGAGAAGCGCCTGGGCGCCTATCCGCACGAGCTGTCGGGCGGCCAGCGCCAGCGGGTGATGATCGCCATGGCCCTGGCCAACGAGCCGGACCTGCTGATCGCCGACGAGCCGACCACGGCCCTGGACGTCACCATCCAGGCCCAGATCCTGAAGCTGCTGAAGGACCTGCAGCAGAAGTTCGGCATGGCCATGCTGCTGATCACCCACGACCTGGCGATCGTGCGCAAGATGGCCGACGAGGTCTGCGTCATGACCGGCGGCGAGATCGTCGAGACCGGAACCGCCTGGGACATCTTCGAGCGGCCCCAGCACGCCTACACCCAGAAGCTGCTGGCCGCCGAGCCCAAGGGCGCGCCGATCACGGCCTCGGCCAGCGCGCCGGTCGTGAT
>JANQGU010000280.1 GCA_028282935.1 Kiloniellales bacterium | reverse complement strand
AGCGCATCTGAACGGCGGCCCGCTTCCGTTTGCCCGTCATCATGACGAATCGGACATAGGCTTCCATGTAAGGACTGCCGAGCTTCGCGGCGCTGTCCCAGATGATGCTGAGTTCTTCGCTGTTATAGACCCGATCAGCGGGCCTCTCGCCATTGAAGGGTTGCTTCGCGCCGGCCATAGGGTTTGCCGCCAGCAGGCCGACTGTCGGGTCTACAGTCCACTTGAAGAAGCCCTGCAAAGCGGTGAAGTAGCGATTGGCGGCATAGGGCCGTGGCTTCTGGCCTTCCCAACCATCGCGGACTGCCTGAAGGCGAAGCTTGATGTCGCGCGGTGTGATCCGAACCAAGGACCAGTTCATCCAAGGCTCGCCCGCGAGCCGCAGGCCGCCCATGATCAGCCGCTTGCTGATCGGCCCTCGGTCGGGATGATTGCCGCCCAGCACGTCCTCATGGTACAGGGCGATGGCTTTCGCGAAGGTGTCGCCCTTCCTGGCGCATTCCTCGGCCTTCCGCTTCTCGACCGGATCAACCTCGTTCCCAAGGTCCATGACATGCTCATCACAGGTCCGCCACGCTTCGGTCAAATGCGCCTTCAACGCCCGGAGGTGCGTTCCACGGTCCGCGACCCTGCACCGCTTCGATCCGGGTCGGCGGTCTTCGAGATCCAGCCTCGGGAAGGTCCCGAGCGGGACGATCCGCTTTCGCCCAGGGCTCCCGGTCTCAAGGACAGACGAGCCTAGCTGGGGCTAACTCTTATCTGATAAGTCCTGCCGTCATGTCGGGTTTGGTTCTCGAGAAGATCGACAAGCACTTCGGTTCGGTCGTCGCGCTGAGCGACGTCCGGCTGGAGATCGCGCACGGCCAGTTCGTCTGCCTGCTGGGTCCCTCCGGCTGCGGCAAGACCACCTTGCTGCGGATCATCGCCGGGCTCGAGGCGCCGAGCGCCGGGCGGGTCCTGCTCGACGCCGAGGAGATCACCGAGCAGGCGGTGCACAAGCGCGGCTTCGGCATGGTCTTCCAGTCCCTGGCCCTGTTCCCGCACCTGACGGTCGGGGAGAACATCGCCTACGGCCTGAAGGTCCGCGGCCTGGCGAAGCCCGAGCAGGACGCCCGGGTCGCCGAGCTTCTGGAGCTGGTGCGCCTGCCGGGCCTTGCGGCACGCCACATCGCCCAGCTCTCCGGCGGCCAGCGCCAGCGGATTGCCATCGCCAGGGCCCTGGCCCTCAAGCCCAAGCTCTTCCTGCTGGACGAGCCGCTCTCGGCCCTGGACGCCAAGCTGCGCGAGGAGATGCAGATCGAGCTGCGGCTGCTGCAGCAGCAGCTCGGCATCACCACCATCGTCGTGACCCACGATCAGCGCGAAGCCATGACCATGGCCGATCTGGTCGTGGTCATGGGCGACAACCGGGTCCAGCAGGTGGGGGCGCCGCTGGACATCTACCGGCGTCCGGTCAACCGCTTCGTGGCCGACTTCATCGGCACCAGCAACCTGATCCCGGGCCGTCTGCGCGAGGGCGGGGTGGAGGTCGCGGGGGCCCGCCTGGCGGTGGCCGAGGTCGGCCCCGGGCTGGCCGAGGGCGGCGAGGCCAGCCTCTGCATCCGCCCCGAGGAGGTCCGGCTCCTGGCGGCCGGGGAGGCGGGCGCCAACCGCCTGCCCGGGCGGATCAGCTTCGTGCGCGACCTCGGCGCGACGGTGGAGATCTCCCTGGACTGCGCCGGCACCCAGGTGCTCTGCCTGACCATGCCCGAGCAGCACGGCCAGTTCCGGCAGGGCGGGACGGTCACGGTGGAGCTGCCGGCGGCGGCCTGCCTGGCCCTGGCGCCATGATCCGCAGCGCGCCGCGTGGCCGGGACCACGTCCTGGCGGTCTATCCGCTGGCCATGCTGGCGGTCTTCTTCCTGGTGCCCTTCGGGATCATGCTGGCGGTCAGCGTCTTCCACCGGGTGCAGGGCGGGTTCTACGAGCCCGGCTTCGAGCTGGCCTCCTACGCCCGTTTCTTCACGCCCTTCTTCGGCGGCGTGCTGGGCTTCTCGCTCGCGCTGGCCGGGATCGCCTCGCTGCTCTGCGTCGCCCTGGGCTTTCCCTTCACCTACTTCCTCACCCGCATGCCGCGCCGGCGGCAGGTGCCCTTCCTGGTCTTCCTGCTGTCGGTGCTTTCGCTGTCCGAGGTGATCATCGGCTTCTCCTGGTCGATCCTGCTGTCGCGCACGGCCGGGCTGTCGAACCTCTTCGTCGCCCTGGGGCTGCTCGAGGCGCCGGCGGCCTGGACGCCCGGGTTCGGCGCCCTGCTGGCGGGGCTCTGCTACCTGGCTCTGCCCTATGCGGTCCTGGTGCTCTATCCCGCGCTCAGCCGCCTCGACCCGGAGCTGGTCGAGGCCGCGCGCAGCCTCGGGGCCTCGCCCTTGCGGACCTTCTTCACCGTGGTCGTCCCGGTCCTGCGCCCGGCCATCGTCGCCGCCCTGGTGATGGTCTTCGTCTTCACCTTGGGCGCCTACCTGCTGCCGCAGCTTCTCGGCCAGCCGCAGCACTGGACCCTGTCGGTGCTGATCACCGACCAGGCGATCTATCAGTCGAACCTGCCCTTCGCCGCGGCCATGGCGATCTTCCTGCTGGCCGTCAGCCTGCCACTGGTCGGCCTGACCCAGTGGCTGGGGCGGCGGCGGAGCCCGGCGCCATGAGCCGAGCCCTGCGCCGTGCCTACATCGCCGCCCTGGCGCTGTTCCTCAGCGCGCCCCTGATCGTCGTCCTGGGCGTCTCGCTCAACGCCAAGAAGCAGCTCCTCTTCCCGCCGCGGGGCACCTCCCTGCGCTGGTACGCCGAGCTCTTCGGCGACGACGCCTGGCTGGGCGCCGTGGCCAACTCTCTCCTCATCGCCCTGGCCTCGGCCCTGGTCGCGCTCTCGATCGCCCTGCCGCTGGCCTATTTCCTCTGGCGCTACCGGGTCCGCTATGCCCGGGCGCTCTTCGCCCTGGGCGTGGCGCCCTTCCTGCTGCCGCCGGTGATCACCGCCCTGGGTTTCCTGATCTTCTGGGCGACCCTCGGGTTCTACGGCCAGTTCCCCGCGGTGGTGATCTCGCACGGCATCTTCTTCGTGACCCTGCCGCTGGTCACCCTGTCGCTCGGCTTCGAGGCCATAGACCCGGCGCTGGTCGAGGCGGCCGAGACCCTGGGCGCCGACCGGCGCCAGGTCTTTCGGACGGTGATCCTGCCCCTGGTCCTGCCCTACATGGTCTCCGGCTACGCCTTTGCCTTTGTGCTCAGCCTGAACGAGTATATCGTGGCCTACATGGTGGCGGGCTTCACCGTTGAGACCCTGCCGATCAAGATCTTCAACAGCCTGCGATATGGCTATACCCCGGTGATGGCGGTCGTCGCCGTCCTCTTTGCCGCGCTGGCCGCCCTGATCTTCGGGCTGGTCGGCCGTTTCGGCAATCTGCCGCGCCTGCTGGGCGCCCTGGGGCCGGGAGAGAAATGAGATGCGTATTGCCCTGCTTCAGGACTCGGGCGTCCCGGGCGAGCCGACGGCCAACCTCGAGCGTCTGGCCATGGCGGCCCGGCGCGCCGCCGCGGAGAGCATCGAGCTGCTGATCGCGCCGGAGCTCTACCTGACCGGCTACAACCTCGGCGACCAGCTGCGCGACCTGGCGGAACCCGCCGGCGGGCCCTCGGCGAAGCGGGCGGCCGAGATCGCGGCGGAGACCGGGGTCGCGCTGCTCTACGGCTATCCGGAAGCCGCCGGCAAGGCGCTCCACAACGCGGCCCTGCTGGTCGACGGAACCGGGGCCGCCCGCGCCAACTACCGCAAGACCCACCTCTTCGGGCTGGAGGAGAAGCGGCTCTTCTCGCCCGGCGACGACTTGATGCTGGTCGAGCTGGGCGCGCTGACGCTGGGTCTCCTGATCTGCTACGACGTCGAGTTTCCCGAGGCCGTGCGCGCTCTTGTCCTGGCCGGCGCCGATATGATCGTCGTGCCGACCGCGCTGATGCGTCCCTACGAGAACGTCGCCGAGCAGATGGTGCCGGCGCGGGCCTTCGAGAACCAGGTCTTCATCGCCTACGCGAACCGCTGCGGTCAGGAGGGCGAGCTGACCTACTGCGGCATGAGCTGCGTCATCGCGCCCGACGGCAAGCCCCTGATCCAGTCCGGCCGCGGCGAGGCCTTCCTGGTCGCCGAGGTCGACCCGGCGGCCTACGAGGAGTCCCGCCAGGCCAACCCCTATCTCGAGGACCGGCGCCCGGCCCTCTACGAGAGCGCGCCGAAGCGGCTCTAGATCAAACCCCGTTCAATCGGAATCGATTGAACGGGGACAATTTGATCTATTTCATATAGATAGAGCAGCTTATCCGCGTTCACCTGAACGCGGGCCGCTCTAGCCGGCCTTGCGGGCCGCCAGGGAATCGGCGACCACGCAGAGGATCTCGTAGAGGATCGTGGCGCCGACCATGGCGGTGTTGCCGGTCTGGTCGAAGGGTGGCGCGACCTCGACGACGTCGCCGCCGACCAGGTTCAGGCCCCTCAGGCCGCGGATCATGATCTGGGCCTCGATCACCGAGAAGCCGCCGCACTCCGGCGTGCCGGTGCCCGGCGCGAAGACCGGGTCGAGGCCGTCGACGTCGAAGCTGATGTAGGTCGGGCCGTCGCCGACGATGCCGCGCGCCTCTTCGATCACGTCCTTCGGGCCGCGCTCGTAGAGCTCCTCCATGTAGACCACGCGCATGCCGGACTCGTGGCTGAAGCTCCAGATGTCGGGATCGTTGATCGGCCCGCGGATGCCGATCTGCACGGTGCGCTTGGGGTCGAGCAGGCCTTCCTCGACGGCGCGCTTGAAGGGGGCGCCGTGGTGGAACTTGGACCCGAGATAGTCGTCGCCGGTATCGCAGTGGGCGTCGAAGTGGACCATGCCGACCGGGCGCTCGGCCGCGATCCCGCGAAACACCGGCAGGGTCACCGAGTGGTCGCCGCCGGCCGAGACCGGAACGGTGCCGGCGGCGTGCAGCCGCCGGTAGAAGGCGGCGATCTCCTCCAAGGCGCCTTCGAGCTCGTAGGGTCGCTCGACCCAGGCGTCGCCGGCGTCGGCAATCCTGCAGAGCGCGAAGGGATCGATCCCCGTGGCCTGATTGATCCGCCGCATCAGGCTCGACTGGTTGCGGATCTCCCGGGGGCCGTGCCGGGCGCCGGGCCGGTTGGTCACGCCGCCGTCGAAGGGAATGCCCACCAGGGCGATGTCGAGCGCCGAGAGGTCCTCCTCGTAGGGCGCGCGCATGAAGGTCGGCAGCCCGACGTAGCGGGGCCGCACCATGGGATCGGCATTTTCCGGATACCTGTAGCTTCTCTCGTCGGTCATCTCTGTCTGCCTTCCCTTGTGACGCTGTCCCCGCGGTGCCTGCCGGTCGCGGGCCGCCGGCAGCTTACTCTCCCGCGCTGGCGGCAGGCAAAGGCGGTGTAAGGCTTTCTTCTCCTGCGAGGGTCGGCGACGCCCCGGGGCGGCGGCCCTTCGCGCCCAGTCTTTCGCTTAGGCGACTACGGAATCTCCCTGGGTTCAAATACCTATATCTTTTGGGTTATGAAAAAGATGACGGACTTGTTGCAAACCGAGATCTGGCGAAAGACGAGTTTTCGCCTTGCCCATTGCTCAGGAAGACGCGCGGGCAGACTTGGCCATGGCTGTGACATTTTTAGGCTCCTTTTCGCCCCAGGGATCTTTCAGCCGCGGTCTTAATCCTTGGTTGCCGTGCTTTGATCGGCCAACCATACTTAACAAACCCCACCCCTGACCATGAAAGAGGAGCTCAGGCCTCCGATGGCGGCAACGATTCGCCTGCAGGCCTCGAGGTTTTGGCCGCGATTCGCGGCGGCGCCCGCGACTCGAGAGGGTGCCTTCCAGAACTTCGGGTCCACTGCCGGCGGCGCCTAGGGCCAGGATTTAGGTCAGTCGGGAGTCACGCATGCAAGCTGTGATCCAACTTAGGTCGGACGTCGCCGCGCTGCTTTACGGGGGATCGGTGGAGTGCATCGATCGTGCAGAACTCAGAAAAACCAAACAGGCCCTGGAAGAGGCGCTCAGCCGCTGGAGCTTGACCCTGAGCCCCGCCCATCCGGCCCGTCAGGATGCCGAACTGAAGCGGTACTTCCTGCTGACGGGGCCCGCGGAGCAGAGGGCGGAGGACGTGCTCCTGTCGCTGCGCCGCCTGGAGGCGGTGACCGCCGCCTATTCGAATCCGCAGCCGCAGACGGTGGACGCCTGCGGGTGATCGCCTTCGGCACCGCCGCCTAGAGCAAAGGGAGTCCGCCTGGAGGCACTTGAGCTCAGACAGCTCGCTTCATTCCGCATAGCCGGACCGGCGCGCCCGCGCTCAAGTGAGTGCGCGCATGCTGCTCCGGGCCTCAGGACGCGCCGTCCAAGGCCTGGCGCATGGCGTGGCCGATCAGGTTGGCGCTCTCGACCACGATGACGCCCGCCTTTTCCAGGGCCCGAATCTTGTCGATGGCCTCGCCCTGGCCGAGCAGGTCGACGGTGCCGGCGTGCCCCATGCGCCGCTCTGGCGGCGCGTTCATGCCGGCGACGTAGGCGACGACCGGCTTCTTCGGCCGGCGGTCTTCCAGGAAGGCGGCGGCGTCCTGCTCGGCGCGGCCGCCGATCTCGCCGATCAGGACGATTCCCGCGGTCTTGGGATCGGCCAGGAAGAGGTCCAGGCAGTCGACGAAGTCCAGGCCGTGGACCGGATCGCCGCCGATGCCCAGCGACGTCGACTGACCCAGGCGGACGCGGGTGGTCTGGGCCACCGCCTCGTAGGCCAGGGTGGCGGAACGGGAGGCGATGCCGATGCGCCCGGGCTTGTGCGGACGGTCGGGCATCACGCCGATCCGGCAGGCCTCCGGCGTGATGATGCCGTAGGAGTTGGGGCCGATGATCCGGGTCTTGGCGCCCGCCAGGGCCTGCTTCACCCGGACCATGTCGAGCACCGGCACGCGCTCGGTGACGCAGACCACCAGCGGGATCTCGGCCTCGATCGCCTCGATCATGGCCGCCGCAGCCTGTGCCGGCGGAACGAAGACTCCGGTGGCGTCCGGCCGGGTCTCCGCCACCGCCTCGGCGACGCTGTCGAAGACCGGCAGGCTCAAGTGCCTGGAGCCGCCCTTGCCGGGGGTGACGCCGCCGACCACCCGGGTGCCCGAGGCGATGGCCCGCTCGGCCATGCGGGTCGCGGTGGCGCCGGTCAGGCCCTGAAAGATGACGCGGGTGTCTTGATCGACCAGAATGCCCATCACGCAGCTCCCGTCTTGGCCAGGCGCAGCGCCTCGTCGACGGCCTCGCCCAGGTCGTCGAAGACGGCGGCGGGGACGCCCTGGTTGCGCAGGGTCATCTCGCCCAGCTCCTTCGCCGTGCCGGCGCCGCGGAAGACGATCGGCAGCTTGCGCGCCGCGGTCCGATAGGCCTCGGCGACGCCTTCGGCGAGGGTGTCGCAGCGCAGGATGCCGCCGCCCATGGCGTTGACCAGGATGACCCGGACCCGCGGCGAGCGAAGCAGGATCCGCAGGCCCTCGGCGATCTGGGCGCCGCTGGCCACCGGGCGCACGTCCATGAAGTTGGCCGGCTCGCCGCCACGCCGCTTGATCATGTCGATGGTCGCCAGGCAAAGCCCGGCACCGGTCACCATCAGGCCGATATCGCCGTCCAGCCTGACGTAGTTCATCTCGAAGCGGTGGGCCTCGCGCTCCTGCGGATCGACCTCGTCCTCGTCCCGCAGGGCCTCGAGTTCCGGGTGCCGGAACAGGGCGTTGTCGTCGAGGACCATCTTGACGTCGAGGACCGCCAGCGCGCCGGACTTGGTGATCGCCAGCGGATTGAGCTCGATCAGGCTGGCATCGAGCTCGAGAAAGGCCTTCCAGACCGCGGCTAAGACCCCGGCCGCCGCCTCGGCGGTGTCGCCGGAGAGCCCGAGCGCCGAGGCCATGGCGGCGAAGTCCGCGTCCCGGGGCGCCATCCCGGCGTCGGGGGAGAGGCGGACCAGGCCCTCGCCGGCCGCCAGGCCGGCCTCGACCTTCTCGCCGCCGGTCGGGCTGGCGATCAGGGTCAGGCAACCGGCGGCGCGGTCGACCAGGGCGGCCAAGTAGATCTCCTGCTCGATCTCGGCGGCGGTCTCGACGTAGACCGACTTGACCAGCAAGCCCTCGCGGCCGGTCTGCCCGGTGACCAGCGGCCGGCCCAGGAGCTCCCGCGCGGCCTCGACGACCGCCTCCCGTGAGTCGGCGAAGCGGACGCCGCCGGCCTGCTTGCGCCGGCCGGCGTGGATCTGGGCCTTCACCGCCCAGCCCTGGCCACCCAGGACCTGGGCGAGGGCCGAGGCCTCCTCGGGCGTGGTCGCCACGCCGCCCTGCGGGATCGGCAGACCGAAGTCGCGGAGCAGGCTCTTGGCTTGGTGTTCGTGGAGGTTCATCGCGGTCCTCCCGGCTTGCGGTTCGAAGCCTGTCTCGCCGGACCCGGAAGCCCCGGCGCGCGGCCTCGTCGAAAAGCACTGGTATGTGGTATACCACAGGTGAGCGAAAAAGCAAAGGCATCTGTGGCTGGGGCGCGACATCCGGCCAGGCACGAAGGCGACTTATCGGGCGCTGCCCTAGCCAGAGATGCCTTTGGTCGGATTGCCTTTGAGCCGGCCCCGTCCTGGGCGGTTCAGCCCGCCTTCCTGAAGCGGTTCCGGATCGCCTTGGCCAGCGGCAGGAGGATCAGGATCAGGGCGATGATCGTGATCGGTCCGGCGATCGGCCGGTTGATGAAGACCATGGGGTCGCCGTTGGCGATCAGCAGGGACTGCCGCAGCGCGGGCTCGGCGATGGGGCCGAGCACGATCGCCAGCACCGCCGGCGCCAGCGGGTAGTCGAGCTTGCGGAGCAGGTAGC
This sequence comes from Kiloniellales bacterium, assembly GCA_028282935.1. Taxonomy (GTDB): domain Bacteria; phylum Pseudomonadota; class Alphaproteobacteria; order Kiloniellales; family JAKSBE01; genus JAKSBE01. The sequence goes on along the minus strand of JANQGU010000280.1, from coordinate 5,597 downwards.
CGCCGGCGCCGAAGAGCAGCATCAGCCAGACGTCGTGCATCTTCTGGGTCGGCGCGTAGCCGCCGACCAGGCTGAGCACGAAGATGAGCGGCGCCAGGATGGTGAAGGGCATCTTCAGCATCCAGAGGAAGGCCGGGATGAAGACGATGTTGATCAGCACCGCGAAGAGGTTGGCGGCGTAGAGGCTGGCGATCAGGCCCCAGACGAACTCGGTCTGCTCGACGAAGAGCAGGGGCCCGGGCACCAGGCCCCAGATCACCATGCCGCCCAGGAGGATGGCCGTGGTCGGGGAGCCCGGGATGCCCAGGGTCAGCATGGGCAGCATGGAGCCCGTGGAGGCGGCGTTGTTGGCGGCCTCCGGCGCCACCACGCCGGCCACCTCGCCCTTGCCGAAGTCCTCCGGCGTCTTGGAGGTCATCTTGGCCACGCCGTAGGCCATCAGCGAGCCCGGGGTCGCGCCGGCGGCGGGCAGGATGCCGACGAAGAAGCCCAGGAAGGAGCTGGAGACCGCGATCTTCCAGGTCCGGCCCAGTTCCTTCAGGTTGTTCAGGACCCGGTCCACGGTCACGACCGCCTTGGACATCATGGAATCGCCGTCGGTCTTCTCGATGGTCCAGAGCATCTCGCCGATGCCGTAGATGCCGATCGCCAGGACCAGGAAGTTGATCCCGCTCATGAAGCCGATGATGTCGAAGAAGATCAGCCGCGGCTCGCCGCTCATGATGTCGAGGCCGACCGCGCTGAAGACCAGGCCGATGCAGATCGAGAAGATGGTCTTGGGGATGTCGTCGCTGCCCAGGCCGACGAAGGTGGCGAAGGCCAGGAGCATCAGCGCGAAGATCTCCGGGTCGCCGAAGTCGAGGGCGATGCTCGCCAGCGGCGGCGCGAAGCCGGTGAAGAGCAGGATCGAGATCGTGCCGCCGAAGAAGGAGGCCAGGGCGGCCGCGACCAGGGCCTTGTCGGCTTCCCCCCGCAGGGCGAGGGGGCGCCCGTCGAAGGTCGTCGCGACCGCGGTCGAGGCGCCTGGTATGCCCAGCATGACCGAGCTGATGGCGCCGCCGTACATGGCGCCGTAGTAGATCGCCGCCAGGAAGATCATCGCCGAGGTCGGCGGCACCAGGAAGGTCATCGGCAGCAGGATCGCGACCCCGTTGACCGAGCCCAGTCCGGGCATGGCGCCGATGAAGAGCCCGACCACGACCCCCAGGATCACCAAGCCCAGGTTCAAGGGCTCGAAGGCGATCAGGAAGCCGTCCATGAGGTGCTGAAGGATTTCCATGCGTCTCTTTCCGGACCTCTAGTACCCAGGAGCGCTGATCAAGCGATCCTCTCCTTATGACGCAGCGCCCGAAGGGCCTGCGCCGCCTCGCTACGCGCGCTTGCCTGACCCTATAAGAAGATGTCGTAAAGCGGCAGGAACAGGGGCTCTAGGTAGCCCTTGGGCAGAACGATCCTCATCGCGACGTCGAAGAAGAAGAAGGTGACGATCGGCGCGGAGACCGAGATCAGCATCGTCGTCGACCAGGCGTGCCGGCCGAGGAAGCGGATGTAGTAGATCAGGAACACCAGGATGGCCCCGTACATCCCGACGAAGTGGACCAGGGCGATCATCGCCGTGACCCCGCCGCCCACCAGGAGGAACTTCTTCCTGGCGGTCGAATCCATGTAGGGCTCGCTCGAAACCGACTGCGGGCTCTTGCGCCGGAACCAGTTGAACGCGATCCAGACGCAGCACAGCAGCATCACCGCCGCCAGCCAGAAGGAGAAGGCGCCGCCGCCCGGACCTTCGTCTTCGATCCAGCCTATGGGGAGCTCCGCGCTCTTCACCATCAGATAGATAGAAAAGAGCGCCATCAGCGCTGCGGTGATGATCTCCGCTCTACGCATGATGGCGCCCTTTCGAGTCCGGTCTGTCGTGCTGTTCGAAGCGGGGCCTAGAGGGCGCCCATCTTGGCCAGCATCTGCTTGTGGATTTCACGCTCCTTGAGCCAGTAGTCCTTGAGCGCGGTGCCGGTCAGGAACTCGCCCTGCAGGCTCTTCTTCTTCCGGTAGTCCTGCCACTCGGAAGACTCGAAGACCTTCTGGAAGAGGCCCTGATAGTAGGCGGCCGCCTCGTCGCTCATGCCCGGCGCACCGACGACGCTGCGCTGCATGAAGTAGACGAACTCATTGCCCAGCTCGCCGAAGGTCGGCGCGTCGGGGAACATCTCCAGCCGCTTCGGCGTGAAGGCGGCCAGCGGCACCGTGGTGCCGGCGGCGTAGAAGCCTTCCTGCTCGGACGGATTGTTCACGGTGGAGTTGGCGTGCTTGCCGGCCAGCTGCTTGGCCACCTTGCCGCCGCCCTTGTAGGGCACGTACTTCATCTTCAGGTCATAGGCCGCGTTGAGGAAGTCGGTCAGCAGCTGGTCTTCCTGCAGCTTGCCGGTGCCGGCCATGATCCAGCCGTCGCCGGCCGCCTTGGCCGCCTTGACGAAGTCATCGACGTCCTTGATGCCCGAGTCCTTGTGGACCCAGAGCAGGAAGGTGTCCTCGGCCATGCGCGCGACCGGGGTGAAGGTCTCGATGTCGACGCCCAGCTTCGGCTGCCGGAGCGGCGTGGTGTAGAAGCTGTTCAGCGTCACCATGATCGTGTGGTTGGGATCCGATTTAGCCTTGTCCTTGAGGTGGACGAGGGCTTCGGCGCCCGAGCCGCCAGGCTTGTTGATCGGTGTCAGCGGCTTGGCCGACCAGCCGTTCTTCTCGATGACCGTCTGCATCAGCCGCGCCATCTTGTCGGCGCCGCCGCCCTTGCCGGCCATGATCACGAACTCAACAGGCTTCTTGGGCTCCCAGGCGGCCGTGGCCGTACCCGGCAGAGTGAAGGATGCCACCGATCCAAGGGCAACGGCAGCGGCTAGCCCCAGAAGGTATCTTCTCGTCTTCGCCATCATTTGTCCTCCCAGACATCTTGCGCGTTCGTCGGCGCGAACTTTCGCAACCGAGAAACGAGACCGAGTATAGCGCGTCCTGCGGCTTTCAAAAGCGAGGATCTTCCTATCAACCGATCCCTGCCTGCTCTCGCCTCGTAGTGGCGTATGGTATACCAGTTTAGCGAGTGTAACAGATCGACGATGCAGTTCAATGGGTTTACCCGCAGAATTCTGAAGGATTCCACCGAGATTCTGCAGCCTGCGGAGGTCCGCTCGAACCGGGCCCCAGCCTTGGGGCCGGCGGCGCCGTGGGAAAAAACATTCGAGCCAAATCCAAGAAATGCCACGGTCTGTCACGAAAATCATGTAACTGCAGCAGTCTCCGGCACGCCGCGGAAACCGGGTTCAATGGCAGAGCAGGACCGGCAGGTCGGATTCGTCGATCACGTACTGCGTGACCCCGCCCATGATCAGTTCCCGGCGCCGGCTCTGACCGTAGGCGCCCATCAGCAGCAGGTCGGCGCCGGCCTCCTTGGCGGCCAGGAGCAGGGCCTGGCCGACCTCGCTGCCCCGGGCCGTCTGGCTGCGGAGCTCCGATGCGATCCCGTGGTCCGAGAGGTAGTCCCCGATCGCCGCCGCGGCCAGGCCCTCCTTGGCGCCGGTGGCCACCGAGATCAGCGTGACCTTGTCGGCCGCGGCCAAGATCGGCAGCGTGGCGGCGATCGCGCGGGTCGCCTCGGTGCTGCCGTTCCAGGCGACCGCGATCTGGGCACCGAGCGGCCCGGCGACCGGCTTCGCCGGGCAGAGCAGGACCGGACGCCCGGTCTCCAGCAGCGCCGCCTCCAGGGTGTTCAGGCCGAGATTGCGGCCGTGATCGGGTTGGGCGACCGCGACGACGTCCGCGAGGCGGCCGAGAACCCCGACGATCGCGGCCTGCTTGCCGGTCTCCTCGCGCCAGGACACCGACATCCGGTCCTGCGGCCAGGGCCGCCCGGTCACGACCGCGAGCTGGTGGCGCCGGCAGTAGTCTTCGAAGTGGGCCTTGACGCGCTGTTCCTCCTCGTTGGCCAGGCTGCCGGCGGAGGCCGTGATGCTCTGCTTCAGGGCGGCCGGCACGAAGACGCCGAAGGGCAGCAGGTCCTCCGGATTCGGACGGCAGTGCACGACGTCCAGATGGGCGTCGAAGCGCCGGCCCAGGGCCAGGGCGTGGTCCAGCACCCCTTCGCCCAGGCCGTCGCCGCGCACCGGTACCAGGATCGTATGTAGAGTCATCTCGGCCTCCCCAGACGCTGGCCCGGCCGAACTGCCGGGCCTTGTTGTTCTTGTCCTCTTGCCGGGGGCCGAAGGCTTGCCTTCGGAGGCGCCAGGGCGTTGGCGCAGAACTCCCGGTCAGGCGCGCAGGCGTTCGACCGGGATCCCGCGCTAGAAGAGCCCCTCGATCTCGCCTGCGTCGTTCAGGTGGATCGCCTCGGCGGCGGGCACCCTCGGCAGGCCCGGCATGGTCATGATGTCGCCAGTGATGGCGACGATGAACTCGGCGCCGGCCGAAAGCCGGACCTCGCGAACGTTGATCTCATGGCCCTCGGGCGCGCCCTTGAGGTTGGGGTCGGTCGAGAAGCTGTACTGGGTCTTGGCCATGCAGACCGGGAAGTGGCCGTAGCCGGCCTTCTCCCAGTCCTTGAGCTGGTTGCGGACCTTCCCGTCGGCGGTCACCGCCGCCGCGCCGTAGAGCTTGGTGGCCACGGCCTCGATCTTCTCGAAGAGCGGCAGGTCGTCGGGGTAGAGCGGCTGGAAGTCCGCCTGGCCCGATTCCGCGAGCTCGACGACGTGCTGGGCCAGGGCCTCGGTGCCGGCCGAGCCGTCGGCCCAGTGCGAGGCCAGGATGGCGTTGGCGCCGAAGGAGCCGGCGGTCTCGCGCACGGCCTCCAGCTCGGCCTCGGTGTCGGTGATGAACTGGTTGATCGCGACCACCGCCGGCACGCCGAAGGAGGTGACGTTCCTGATGTGCCGGGCCAGGTTCTCGCAGCCGGCCTTGACCGCCGCGACGTTCTCCTTGCCCAGGTCGTCCTTGGCGACGCCGCCGTGCATCTTCAGCGCCCGCACCGTGGCGACGATGACCGCGGCGGCCGGCTTGAGGCCGGCCTTGCGGCACTTGATGTCGAAGAACTTCTCGGCCCCCAGGTCGGCGCCGAAGCCGGCCTCGGTCACCACGTAGTCGGCCAGCTTGAGCGCCGCCTTGGTCGCGGTCACCGAGTTGCAGCCGTGGGCGATGTTGGCGAAGGGCCCGCCGTGCACGAAGGCCGGGTTGTTCTCCAGGGTCTGCACCAGGTTCGGCATCAGGGCGTCCTTCAGCAGGACCGCCATGGGGCCGGGCGCCTTGAGCTCCTGGGCGCGGATCGGCTGCCGCTCGCGGGTGTAGCCGACGACGATGTTGCCGATACGCTGGGTCAGGTCGTCCAGGTCGTTGGCCAGGCAGAAGATCGCCATGATCTCGGAGGCCACGGTGATGTCGTAGCCGTCCTCGCGCGGGAAGCCGTTGGCGACGCCGCCCAGGTTGCAGGCGATAGAGCGGAGCGCGCGGTCGTTCATGTCGACCACGCGGCGCCAGGCCACCCGGCGGGAGTCGAAGCCCAGCGCGTTGCCCCAGTAGATGTGGTTGTCGATCATCGCCGACAGCAGGTTGTGCGC
>JANQGU010000146.1 GCA_028282935.1 Kiloniellales bacterium | reverse complement strand
CCTCGCACGCAGCCCGCTGGCGCCGGCCGACTACGAAGGCACCATCTGGGACTTCTATCTCTACCTGGCCCGGCGCCTGGGCGAGAACGGCGCCTTGGAGTGAGACAGCCTCGGCCGCGACGTCCAGCCGGCGCGAGGGGAGATGTCAGCGCGCGCGGGAAGACCGCTCCATCGGCCTGAACACAAAGCGCGCATAATGTATATTATGGAAAATATCTGATATCCCGGGTTGCCCGGGCGTTCGGCGGCCTCAAGCGTCGCTCAACTCGACGACCTGGCCGTCGTAGGCCGGCTCGACGCCCTGGGGGCACTTTGCCTTGAGCTCGGCGTAGTCGGTCTTGTGGTTCATGTGCGTCAGCAAGGCGCGCTCGGGCTTCAGGCGCGCGATCCAGGCCAGGGTCTGCGCCGTGTGGGAATGGGTCGGATGCGGACCGTCCTGCAGGCAGTCGACGATCCACAGGCGGACGCCCTTGAGCGCGGCGAAGGCCACGTCGTCCAGGTCGGAGACGTCGGTCGAGTACGCCAGGTCGCCGATCCGGAAGCCGAGCGACCTGCCCTCGCCGTGGCCCTGCACGAAGGGCGTGATCGGCACGCCGGCGGCCTCGAAGGCGCCCGAGATCACCCGGTCCTCGAGCAGCGGCCGGTAGAGCCCGCCCGGCGGGCAGCTCGAGGTGAAGGCGTAGCCGAAGCGCAGGGTCAGCTCGGCCTGGGTCTCGGCGTCCATGAAGGCCGGAATCGGCGCTTTCCGCAGGTAGACCAAGGCGCGCAGGTCGTCCAGGCCGTGGCAATGGTCGGCGTGATGATGGGTGAAGAGCACGGCATCGATCCCGCTTACGCCGGCGTCGAGCAGCTGGGCGCGCAGGTCCGGCGAGGCATCGATCAGGATGCGGGCGCCGGCGGTCTCGACCAGGACCGAGACCCGGCGGCGCCGGTTTCGCGGGTTCGAGGGATCGCAGCGGCCCCAGTCGCCGCTGATCAGCGGCACGCCGCCGGAGCTGCCACAGCCCAGGACCGTGACCTTCATGCCGCGGCAGGCCGCGGGGCCTTGGCAAATAAAGTGTAGAAATTATAGGTAGTTACGGACGAAATCTCATCTCCAGTCACAGACTTGAGCTCGGCCAGCGCCGCCGCCGTGTGGACCACGAAGGCCGGCTCGTTCTGCTTGCCGCGCTGCGGCACCGGCGCCAGATAGGGTGCATCGGTCTCGACCAGCAGGCGCTCCAGCGGCACGCGGCGCAGGATGTCGCGCAGCGCCTCGGCTTTCTTGAAAGTCATGATCCCGGAGACGCCGATGTAGAACCCCAGCTCCAGCGCGGCTTCGGCCAGCGCCGGGCCGGCGGTGAAGCAGTGGATCACGCCGGTGAAGGCGCCCTGCCGCGCTTCCTCGCGCAGGATCGCGATCGTGTCCTCGTCGGCGTCCCGGCTGTGCACGATCAGCGGCAGGCCGGTCTCGCGGGCGGCCGTGATGTGGCTGCGGAAGCTGCGCTGCTGGGCCTCGCGCGGGCTGTGGTCGTAGAAGTAGTCCAGGCCGGTCTCGCCGATGCCGACCACCTCGGGCAGCGCCGCCAGCTCGCGCAGCCGGTCCGGGCTGTCCTGCCCCTCCTCCGCCGCCTCGTGCGGATGCACGCCGACCGAGCAGGAGACCTCCGGGAAGCGCTGGGCGATCCCGCGGACGACGTCGAACTCCGAGAGCTTGGTGCAGATCGTCACCATCGCAGACACGCCGGCCCGCCGCGCCCGCCCGACGATCTCGTCCAGGTCGCCGTCGCGCGCCAAGTAGTCCAGGTGGCAGTGGGAATCGATCAGCATCGTCCGTCTTCGGTAGCTGAGGCTTCTTCAAAGCCAAGGCTTCGACAGGAGGCGCCGCGATCCCATCGCACCCCGGCCAAGAGCCAAGTCTTCCATGCAGGCCTGCTGATAGCGCGGCTTTGGCGCTTGCGTCAACGCGCTACCGTCGGCGTCAGGAAGCGGCCGGTGGTGCTCAGACCGCCGGCCGGTCCCCCGTGGCGGCGCCGGCTAGTTCGAGGTGGTCTCCGGCGAATAGGGTTCGGCCTTCAGACGGGCCAGTTGCGTCCGCAGATAGCCCAGCGCGGCGTCGTTGCGTGCGATCAGCCCGTCCAGCGAGCCGGCCTCGTGCCAGCGGTCGATCTGCTCGATCCCGAGAAAGGGCGCGGGATCGTTCCGGGTCATGGCGTTGCGCTCCAGCATCAGGACGTGATCGGCGCGCGGATCGGTCACCGAAAGCAGGCGGAGTTCCGCCGTCAGCAGCACGTAGTCCGTGATCTGCCGATTGAAGCGCACCATGCGGCGCGGCACGGCGGGCGGCGTCTCGGGCCCGCCGGTGAAGGCCTCTGCCAAGACCCGCCCCGCGCCCGGCCCCGGGTTCGGCGGCGCCACGCCGAGCGCCGCGGCTAGGGTCGGGACGACGTCGATGATCTCGGCATAGGGAAGGCTGTGCCCCGGACGGACACCCGGCCCGCAGAGGATCATGGGCGTGCGCCAGCTATCGGCATCCATCGGCAGGTGCCAGCCGTGGCGCGACTGGCCGTCGGCCATGAAGACGAAGATCGTAGCGTCCCAACGCCCCAGGGCTTCCATCTTCTCGACGAAGCGGCCGAGCTGGCGGTCGGCCTCGCGCGCCGCCGACGCGTAGGGCGACGCCGGATGCCAGATGTCGGCGTGCCAGGGTTCTGCGATCTCCACGTTGACGCTGGCGTCGATGGTCCGGTAGCCGGCCCGTCCGACGTCCTGCAGCTGGATCCGGTAGAACTTGGGATCGTGGCGCTCCAGCGTCGCCAGGATCGCGTCGGTCAGCTCGGCGTCCGAAACGTCGAGAAGGTGCACGATGTCGAAGCTGGTCGTCAGGGTGTCGTAGGCCTTGCTGCCGGTGGCGATGGCGGTGTCGATGCGGCGCGGAAACTGGTCCTGGAGCATGGGCTGACCCGCGCGCAGGAAGAGGTTCCCGGTCATGGTGATCGGGTTCGGCAGCGACGTCGTGTGCAGGCGCCCATAGCCCCCCGTCGTCGGATGCCAGGGGAAGGTCATGACGGCGGTCTCGACCGAGGCGCATTCACGCTTCAGGCGCTGCAGGACCGGCAGGTCGAGCCGCTCGATCGCCTCCGGATGCAGACCGTCGAAGTAGTAGAGCACCGCGCGTTCCGCCGGCGATACCGCGGCCGTGGTCGAAGCGAAGCTCGCCAGGCCGATGGCCAGGGCGCCTGCGGCCGTAATCACTTTGGATTTCTTCATGGTCGTGTCTCCTGGTTCCTCCGAAGCCGGAGCCGCTCCACCGGCTGGACGATCAGGAGTTGGTGCGCTACGTCATATCAGGCCAATATTATCTATCACTGTATCAATATTATAATCATATGAATCTGGACCTCCATCACATGCGCCACTTCGTCGCGGTCGCCGAGGAACTGCACTTCGGCCGGGCGGCCGCGCGGCTCAACATGGCCCAGCCGCCGCTCAGCCAGTCGATCCGGCGCCTCGAGGCCGGGCTCGGCTTCGCGCTTCTGGAACGCTCGAGCCGGCGTGTCGCCCTCACGCCTGCTGGCCGGGTCTTTCTGGACGAGGCCAAGCGCACGCTGGCCCAGGCGGAAGCCGCGCTGCGCCTGGCGCGGCAGGTCGCCTCCGATGAGCTTGCCGAGTTCACCCTCGGCTTCGTCAGCGCGGCCCTCTATCGCGTGCTGCCCGAAGCGCTTCGCAGCTTCCGCAGGCGCTTTCCGGGGATTCGGATCCGCCTGGAAGAGCTGCCGACCGAACGGCAGCTCGAGAGCTTGAGGGATGGCGGCATCGATATCGCCTTCCTGCACCCTCCCCTCCGGGACGCCGTCGATCTCGAGGTCCAGGTGGTCGATCGGGATCCCTTCGTCGCTGCGGTACCGACAGACAGCCCTCTCGCCAAGACCGCGCGTCTCGCGCTCGGCGACCTGGCGGATCAGGACTTCGTCCTCTTTCCCTATCGGCAGGGGCCGTCGCTGTACCGGGGCATCGTCACGGCCTGCCGGCAGGCCGGCTTCGCGCCCAGGATCACGCAGGAAGCCCAGCGCATGCATACGATCCTGAGCCTCGTCGCGGCGGAGATGGGCGTTTCACTGGTGCCGCAGGGGGCGCAGACCTTGAGGATCGATGGCGTCGCCTTCGTTCAGGTCGACGGCATTCCTCAGGCGCTCGCCTGGGAACTCGCCATGGTCCGGCGCAAGACGGATCGCCGCCGTGCCTTGCTGCAATTTGCGGAGATCGTCGGCCAGCGCGCAGCGCAGAAGCGACCGCGAGCCGACGGAGTTTGAACTAGCGGCGGCGCGGCGTCGCGGGTTCGAGGCCGAGGCGCACCGCGGCGGGACGCCGGCCGCCCAGGAGCAGGCCGCTCTTGAAGCGGCTGGTCAGGGAGAAACGGCGCGGTTGCGGTCGCGCCTTCGCCAGGTCCTTGTCGGGAGTGGTCTTCTTCATCGCTTCCGCTTTCGGCTGATTGCTCAGCGGCGCTCCTCGTGGAACGCGGACCGAAAACGATAGGCGTTGAAGTGTTAACCAAAGCTGAATCGCGCGGGCACGACTGCAGTTGCCAGCCAAGCCCGCAGCGGCAAAGCGACCTTACGAGGCCTTCTCTTCCTCCTCGACGAAGCGCGGGAAGACACCCTCCGGCTTCGGCAGTTCCGTGCCGGCGGCCAGCGGCGTCGCAAGCGCCGCCGTCTCCCGGTTCGACTCCGCCACGCCCAGCTGGTCCAGCATCCGGGCCATCGACCTCGGCATGACCGGCTGACTCAGGATCGCCAGATGGCGGACCACCTCGGCGACGACGTAGAGCACCGTCGCCATGCGTCCGGGATCGGTCTTGCGCAGCGCCCAGGGCGCCTGCTCGTCGACGTAGCGGTTCGCGGCGCCGACCACTTCCCAGGTCGCCTCCAGGGCCTTGTGGAAGGCCTGAACCTCGTAGTGCGCGCGCAGCCGCTCCAAGAGGCCCGCCGCTTGATCCAGCAAGCTGCGATCCGCGTCCGAGAAGGCGCCGGGCGTCGGCATCCGGCCGTCGCAGTTCTTGGCGATCATCGACAGGATGCGTTGACAGAGGTTGCCAAAGTCGTTGGCCAAGTCACTGTTGCTGCGCCGAATCAGGCTCTCCCGCGAGATGCTGCCGTCGTTGCCGAAGGGGACCTCGCGCAGCAGGTAGTAGCGCAACTGGTCCAGGCCGAACTCCTCGACGATGGCCTCGGGCGAGAGCACGTTGCCCAGCGACTTGGACATCTTCTGGCCCTCGACGTTGAGGAAGCCGTGGGCGAAGACCCGCTTGGGCAGCGGCAGGCCCGCGGACATCAGGAAGGCCGGCCAGTAGATGGTGTGGAAGCGCAGGATGTCCTTGCCGATGACGTGCAGGTCGGCGGGCCAGTAGGTCTTGAAGGACTCCGACTCTTCATCGGGATAGCCGACGCCGGTGATGTAGTTGGTCAGGGCGTCCAGCCAGACGTACATGATGTGGTCGGCGTCGCCCGGCACCGGGATGCCCCAGTTGAAGGTCGTGCGCGAGATCGAGAGGTCGAGCAGCCCTTGGCGGATGAAGTTCTCGACCTCGTTGCGCCGGTAGTGCGGCAGGATGAAGTCCGGGTTGGCCGCGTAGTGCGCCAGCAGCTTGTCGGCATAGGCGGAGAGCCGGAAGAAGTAGGTCGGCTCCTCGACCCATTCCACGGGCGCGCCGGAGGGTGCCAGGAACTTGCCCTCGCCCTCGCCGTCCCCATCCTTGGTCAGCTCGTCCTCGCCGAAGAAGGCCTCGTCCCGCACCGAGTACCAGCCGGCGTACTTGCCGAGGTAGATGTCCCCGGCCGCCTCCAGCTTCTGCCAGATTGCCTGGCTCGAGGCGACGTGCCGGGCCTCGGTGGTCCGGATGAAGTCGTCGTTGGAGATGTCGAGGTCGCCGCCCATGGCGCGGAACAGGCCGGCGATCTCGTCGCAGAAGGCCTTGGGCTCCTTGCCGGCGGCGCTGGCGAACTGCTCGACCTTCTGGCCGTGCTCGTCGGTCCCGGTCAGGAAGTGGACGTCGAAGCCGTCCAGCCGCTTGAAGCGCGCCATGACATCCGTCGCGATGGCCTCGTAGGCATGCCCCAGGTGGGGCGCGCCGTTGACGTAGGAGATCGCGGTCGTGATGTAGTACGGCGTCTTGTCCGCGGCGGACATGGACAACTCCTCGGTGACTTTCCAGGCCTTCGGGATCAGGCCGCGAGGGCCTCGAGCTCTTGGAAGGCGGCCATGAAGACCTGCCGGCGGTCCAGGTTGACGGCCTCGGCGCGGCCGAACAGGCGGTGCAACTTCTCCCACAGGCTCGCAGCCTGCGCAAGATTGCCCTGGGCCAGCAGGCGGCCGAGCAGAGCCCCCTCCCCGGCGACGATCTCCTCCGGCTGCCGGCCCAGGGCCGCGGCCCGGGCCAGGCGCGCCAGCCACCAGAGCAGCAGGTCGCTCGCGGTCCGGAAGGCGGCGCCGGAGCGGTCCCGGCCGAGCCGCTCGGCCAGCGCCTGGAGCTTGGCGAAGTCGATCCGCGGCAGGCCGGCCAGCAGCGCGACCAGATCGGCGTAGAGCTCGAGCCCGCCCTCGGACGCCAGCTCCAGGGCGCGGCCGATGCTGCCCTCGGCCAGGTGGGCCAGGCCGGCGGCGTCCCGGGCCGGCAGCTCCGGCGCGTAGCGGCCCAGGAGTTGCGTGACCTCGTCCGTGGCCAGTGGCGGCAGCACGAGATGGCAGCAGCGCGAGCGGATGGTCGGCAGCAGGCGCCCCGGCGCATGGGCCAGCAGCAGCAGCAGGGTGTTCCTGGGCGGCTCCTCCAGGGCCTTCAGGAGGGCGTTGGCGGCGTTGCGGTTCAGGTCGTCCGCGGCGTCCACCAGGATCAGCCGCCAGCCGCCCAAGGCCGGGGTCAGATGGACGAAGCCCAGTGAGGCACGGACCTTGTCGACGCTGATCGACTGCTGCGGCTTGCCGCCGTCGTCCTGGCCCCGCTCAAGGACCCGGAGGTCGGGATGGCTGGCCGAGGCGATGAGCCGGAAGGCCTCGCTGTCCTCGGGCATCGCCAGGCCCCCAGTTAGTCCCTCCGCTTGGCCGGCCGGGTCCGCGGCGAAGAGCCCCTGCCCCTCTCCACCCTGTCCCTCGCGTCCCTGTCCCAGGACGAAACGGGCGAAGCGGTAGGCCAGGGTCGCCTTGCCGACGCCGCGCGGCCCGCTGATCAGCCAGGCGTGCGGCAGGCGCCCCGAACGGAAGGCCTCCAGCAGCCGCGCCTCGGCGGCGGCCTGGCCCAGCAGCAGGCCGTTGGCCCGCGGCAGCGGCGGGCCCGGGGGGGCGGTTTCCTTGGTCATGGCCCGGTCATGGCAGCTCGAGCCCAAGGCGCGCGGCGACGGCGGCCCGGACCTCGCCGTGCACGGCTTCGGGATCGCCGCTGCCGTCGATCACCGCGCAGCGCCCTGGCTCCGCACGGGCGATCGCGCGGAAGCCCTCGCGGACCCGCTCGTGAAAGGCCTCTCCCATGGCCTCGTAGCGCTCGGCGGCGCCGGCGCGCGTCCCGGCACGGGCCAGCCCCAGCGTCACCGGCAGGTCGATGATCAGGGTGAGGTCGGGCCGCGGGCTCTCGGCCACCAGGGCGCGCAGGGCCTCGACCGGCGCCTCGCCGAGCTCGTGGCCGTAGCCCTGGTAGGCCAGGGTCGAATCGGTGAAGCGGTCGCAGAGCACCCAGCTCGCAGCGGCAAGGGCCGGGCGGACGGTCCGGGCCAGGTGCTCGGCCCGCGCCGCGGAGTGCAGCAGGGCCTCGGTCAGCGGCAGCCAGCGCTCCGCCGGGCCGTCGACCAGGAGGCTCCGGATCTGCTCGGCGCCCGGGCTGCCGCCGGGCTCGCGGGTCTCGACGACACTCAGGCCCTTGGCGCGCAGGGCACGCGCCAGCAGCCCGACCTGGGTCGACTTGCCGGCGCCCTCGCCGCCTTCGAAGGTGATGAACCTAGCCTCCGCCATGGCGGCGACTTTGCCGGGCCGCTTCTCCCCGGTCAATTGGCGGGCAATCCGAAAAAAGGGTCGGAGTCATTTTCCTCGCGACTCCCGCCGGATCCTCGGCGCAAGTCGGTTCGAAAATGACTCCGACCCCTTTTTTGAGGTCTCATTGTTCCGCGGCGGCGGCTCCGCTCAGATCGTCCAGCCGCTCCGCTCGGGGCGCGCCAGTCGCTCCGCTCAGGGCGTGCCGACCGCGCCGCCGGCCGGCCCACCGGTCACGAAGTACATCAGCGCCGAGACGATTCGGCCGAAGGGGCCGAGCTGCTCCACCGAATGCCCGGCGTAGAGCGGGTACTCGCGCGGTGCCACGTCGGGAGCGGTCACCCGCAAGCTGCCGATCTGGTCGCCCTCCTGGATCGGCGCCGGCACCGGTTGCTGGTAGATCACCGTCACGGCCATGTCCTTGCGGGCCCTGCGCGGCAGGGTGACCACGATGTCCTGGGGCGAGGTCAGCGGCACGTTCATGGCATCGCCCAGCCAGACGTCCGCGGTCTCGACGCTCTCCCCGGCCTTGAACAGGGTGTAGTTGTTGAACTCGCGGAAGCCCCAGCTGAGGATCCGCTCCGACTCGCGCCCCCGCTCCTTCATGCTGCTCAGTCCGGTCGCCACCATGATCAGGCGTCGGCCGTTGCGCTCGGCCGAGGCGGTCAGGCCGTAGCCGGCCTCCTCGGTATGCCCGGTCTTCAGGCCGTCGGCTCCGGTGTTGCGGTAGAGCAGCGGGTTGCGGTTGCCCTGGCGGATGCCGTTCCAGGTGAACTCCTTCTCCGAATAGAAGCTGTAGAACTCCGGATACCTCTCGATGATCACCTGGGCCAGGGTCGCCAGGTCGCGCGCCGACATCCGCTGGCGCTCGTCCGGCCAGCCGGTGGCGTTGGCGAAGCTGGAGTTGGTCAGGCCGATCTCCCGCGCCTTCTCGGTCATGATCTCGGCGAAGGCCTCCTCAGAGCCGGCCAGCCCCTCGGCCAGGACGATGGAGGCGTCGTTGCCGGACTGCACGATGACCCCGCGCAGCAGGTCCTCGACCCGCACCTGCTTGCCGACCTCGACGAACATCTTGGAGCCGCCCTTGCGCCAGGCCTTCTCGGAGACCGTGAAGGTGTCGTCCATCGACAGGCTGCCCTCGCGCAGCTTCTCGAAGACCATGAAGGCGGTCATGATCTTGCTCATCGAGGCCGGCGGCATGGGCAGGTCCGCGTCCTTCTCGAAAAGCACCGTGTTGGTGCTCATGTCGATCAGGATGGCCTCACGGGCCACGGTCTGGAACTCGGCCCTGGCCCCGAAGGAAAAGCACAACAGGGCCGCGAGACCGATCGCTGCGGCGGTATGTCTTGGCATCGTCACTCCAAAGGGGATCTTCGGTCGGCTCTCTCGACTCCCGGGTCGGAAGCAAGATCTCGCCTAGCGCGGGATTGCGCCGAAAATATGACGGTGGGTCCGAAGGCCGAGGCGGTGCTCATTCCACCACGATGCGGGCGTCGTTGTGGCCCCTGGACAGCAGCGAGTTGAACAGCCGGTCCGCGTCCTCGACCGAAGCCAGCGGCCCGAAGCGGACCCGGTAGAAGTGCCGGCCGTCGACCAGCGTCGGGGCGATCGTCGGCCGACCCAGGGGGGTCAGGCGCACCCTGAGCCGGTCGGCGTTGTGGAAGTACATGAAGGAGCCGGCCTGGAC
Organism: Kiloniellales bacterium; assembly: GCA_028282935.1. GTDB lineage: Bacteria > Pseudomonadota > Alphaproteobacteria > Kiloniellales > JAKSBE01 > JAKSBE01. Next base: position 3,892 of record JANQGU010000146.1, on the reverse strand, counting down.
GTAGAGCCTGTCGGCCCGTTCCGGGCGAATCGTCACCACCCCGTCGGGCTGCGGCACCGCGTTGTCGGCGATGACGTCGAGCCTTTCGCGGTCGGCCAGGGGCTCGGCGGCCCGCAGCGGCCGGCTTGCGAGCGTCGTGCCGCCCGGCGGCGAGGTTCGTGAAGACTGGGGCGAAGACTGCGGCGAAGGCAGGGGCGCCACGGCCACCGCTACCGTCGGCACCGCGAGGGGCGCCGGGTCGTCGTCCAGCCCGGACTGGGCGGCGGCGGCGAGCCGCCGGCTCTCGGCCTCGATCAGCTCGACCCGGACCTTGGCGGTTCCGCGCTCCTGAAAGCCGAGGAGCCCCGCCGCCCGGCGCGAGACGTCGATGATCCGGCCGCGGGCGAAGGGCCCGCGATCGTTGATCCGAAGCTTGAGCGAGCGGCCGTTCTCCAGGTTGGTGACCCGCACCATGGAGGGCATCGGCAAGGTCCGGTGCGCGGCCGTCAGGGCGTCCTGATCGTAGGTCTCGCTGTTGGCGGTCAGCTTGCCGTGGAACCCGGGGCCGTACCAGGAGGCGATGCCGGTCTCTTCGTAGTCGTACTGGACCCGGGGATAGTACCAGGTTCCCTGGATCTGGTAGGGCTTGCCGACCTTGTAGCCGCCCCTGGTCGCCGGGGCCGGCGGCGCCTCTCTTTCGCGTTCGCGGGCCTGCTCCTTGATTTCCTTGGCGGTGTGGACCGCAAGCTGGGTCTCGGCGCAGCCGCTCAGCCAAAAGGTGCTCGCGGCCAGCAGAGAGAGGCCGAAAGCCAGGCGGCCGGCCGGCCGGCCCTCGGCGCGGTCTTGGCCAGCGCGGTCTTGGCCAGCCCGGTCTTGGAACGAGCTCAATTGACGTCTTCCTTCTTGTCTCCGCCCGGATCGACCGCCGCCTGGCGCAGCTGCCGAAGCAGGTCCGCCGAGGGGTAGCCGTCGGGCGGCAGCCCGGCGCCGCGCTGGTAGGCGCGCACGGCCCGTCGCGTCACCGGGCCCGCGACACCGTCGGGCTCCCCGACCGCGAAGCCCAGCACGTTCAGATGGCTCTGGATCTCCTCGACCTCGGCGCGGCTCAAGGGGCGATCCGAGGAGTCGCGCTTGGCCAGGAGCCCGCCCTGCCCCTTGATCCGGTCGGCCAGGTGCCCGACCGCGATCGCGTAGAGCAGCGAGCGGTTCCACTTCATGATGATCCGGAAGTTCTCGTAGACCAGGAAGGCCGGCCCCCGGTGCCCCGCCGGCAGCACGATGGCGCCCTTGATCTGCGACGCCGGCAGGCGCTTGCCGTTGCTGCGCCGGACCCCCAGGCGGGCCCACTCCGAGACCGAGCGCCGGGTCCCGAGCCCGGTCAGCTCGAGGTCGAAGCCCTCGGGCAGCTTGACCTCGCGGCCCCAGGTCTCCTCCTTGCGCCAGCCGATGCTGCTGAGGTAGTTGGCCGCCGAGCCGAAGACGTCCGGCAGGTTGGTCCAGATGTTGCGCCGGCCGTCGCCGTCGTAGTCGACCGCGTAGCGCTTGAAGGTCGAAGGAATGAACTGCATGTGGCCCATGGCACCGGCCCAGGAGCCGAGCATCTTGTCCGGCGCGATATGCCCCTGCTCCAGGATCCGCAGGGCGTCGATGAGCTGGGCCCGGAAGAACGCGCTGCGGCGCTCGTCGTAGGCCAGGGTCGCCAGGGATTCGATGACTCCGAAGTTGCCCTTGAAGCCGCCGAAATTGCTCTCCAGGCCCCAGAAGGCCACCAGGTAGTGCGGCGGCACGCCGTACTTCCGGTAGACCTTCGCGAGCAGGCGCCGGTGCTTGGAGAGAAGCGCCCGGCCGCGCTTGACCCGGCCCTTGGTGACCCGCTTGTCGACATAGCTCCAGAAGGTCTGGGTGAACTCGGGCTGCCGCCGGTCGAACTCGATGATCTTGGGGTTAGGCTGCAGCCCGGCCAGCGCCTTGTCGAGCATCGCCTCGGACACGCCCTGCCTGCGGGCGTCGACCCGGAGACCGGCAAGGAATTCGTCGAAGGTCTCCTGAGCGGCCGCCGGCCGGGCCGTGGCCATCGAGACGCAGACCACCGCCAAGGCGGCAAGCGCGACCGAAAGCCGTAGGCCGGCCCGACAGCGTCCCAAGGACCACTGGCAAGCTTCAACAGGGAACGAGATCACCTACCTCACCTTCGCGTCGACACCGCGGCAGGAAGCGGTGATCCTTCTGCCACAGGTGCTTGCTTCGCGCAATCCGCGGTTTCGGCAGCGGCAGGGCCGCCGCCGCCTCGGCCCCAGCGCTGCCCGAGGCCGGGCCCGGGCCCGCTGCGGGCCCTCCGCCGCGCCGAGCCCGACGCCTGTGATGCCTGGGACGACGCTTGCCGCTCCGGTCCTCTTCCAAGGGTGGCGGCTTCAAGCCCATTGAAACTCAACGCAAATTCTTCTTCTTCTCCGTCACAAGATGAGTTGCATAAATGTCAATTATTGATACAGATTATTCTGTATTTTGATCTATTGCTAGTTGTAAAGGTCTTCTTAATAATTTCATGTTTCTTGGTAGTTTCGCAAATAGGACTTGCAGTTATTTGTCTCTATTTGCTGGTTTTTCGCTTGCGGAGGGAGGTAGTGTGATGCGGTTCCCGGTGTTCGCCAAGGCGCGCTCGGTGCTGCTGCGTTACAAGCAGAACGAGGAGGGCACAGCCATTGTGCTGCTTGGCTTTGCAGTTTTCGTCCTGGTCGGGGCGGCCGGCCTGGCCTTCGACGCCGGGCGCGGCTACATGCTCAACGCCCGGCTGAGCCAGGCGGTGGACGCCGCGGCCCTGGCCGGCGGCCGTTCGCTCAGCATCGGCAGCGGCGGCGACTACGAGTCGATTATCAAGAAGTACTTCAAGGCCAACCTACCGGACGGCTACATGGGCGCCTCGATCCCCGAGCCGAAGATCAAGCTGAACGCGGACGGCGACGAGATCCAGGTGACCGCCACGGCCACCGTGCCGACCACGCTGATGCGGGTCCTGGGCAGCAAGAGCATCGAGATCGGTGCCCGCGCCGTGGTCCACAGGGCGGTCAAGGGACTGGAGGTCGCCCTGGTGCTCGACAACTCCGGCTCCATGGATGACTACGGCAAGATGACCGACTTGAAGAACTCCTCCAAGCTCCTGGTCGACATCCTCTACGGCGACAACGAGACCGTCGAGGACCTCTACGTCTCGCTGGTGCCCTTCACCGGGCGGACCAACGTGCGGGGGCATGTGCAGGTCCATCCGGTCGATCCCCCGCCGCCGAGCTCGAAGTTCGTCTGCCTCGACATGCGCGACGGGGACTTCGCCGAGAACGACGCGCCGCCGATCACGCATCCTTTCGATCACTTCTCGAACGAGCCCTACACCTGGGAGAGCGACAAGGGCGAATACAAGGGCAGGGTCTGTCCTAAGGCCCCGGTCACCCCGCTGATCGAGTCCAAGTCCACGGTCAAGACCGCGATCGACGCCATGAAGGCCAAGGGCTGCACCCGCTACGACATCGGCACGGTCTGGGGTTGGCGGAACCTCTCTCCTCGTTGGCAGGGGCTCTGGGCCGGCTCCCCCGGCGACCTGCCCCTGGACTACGAGGAGAAGGACATGGAGAAGGCCGTCATTATCATGACCGATGGCGCCAACACGCCGGACTGCCTGAAGGACGAGCAGACGACGGAGCAGACCGAGCAGGCCTTCGCCCGGATCTGTGCCGACATGAAGGCCAAGGGCATCGTCATCTACACCATTACTTTCAAGCTCAACGATACGGATACCAACAACCTCTTCCGGGACTGCGCTTCGGGCGAGGAGCGCTACTTCAAGTCGCCCTCGAGCGATGCCCTGGAGACGGCCTTCACGACCATCGCCAACGACCTCTCGACCCTACGCCTGAGCCAG